>CANJKV010000282.1 GCA_947474855.1 Aurantimonadaceae bacterium
CTCCTCGTCGCCAGCCACAACGAGGGCAAGATCTGGGAGATCGAGGAGCTCCTCGCGCCCTTCGGCTTCAACGTCACCTCGGCCAAGGCCAAGGGCCTGATCGACCCCGAGGAGACCGGCACGACCTTCGAGGAGAACGCCGCGATCAAGGCGCTCGCCGCGATGGAGGCGAGCGGCCTGCCCTCGCTGTCGGACGATTCCGGCCTCGTGGTCGACGCGCTGAACGGCGATCCCGGCATCTACACCGCCCGCTGGGCCGGCGAGCCGCGCGACTTCGCCCGCGCCATGAAGCGCGTCGAGGACGAGCTGCAGGCGGCCGGCGCCACCGCGCCGGACCAGCGCACCGCGCGCTTCGTCGCCGTCCTCTGCCTGGCCCTGCCGGGCGGCGAGACCCGCTTCTATCGCGGCGAGGTCGAGGGCACGGTGGTCTGGCCGCCGGTGGGAACGCTCGGCTTCGGCTACGATCCGATCTTTCTCCCCGAGGGCTCGTCGCGCACCTTCGGCGAGATGATGTCGGCCGAGAAGCACGCCTGGAAGCCCGGCCAGCCGGAAGCGCGCTCGCACCGCGCCAGAGCCTTCCAGCTCTTCGCCGCCGACGTTCTCGGCGCTTCATGAGCCTTCTCGCGCCGGAGCGCGGCGCCGCCGGTTCGGTCCTGTCCTTTCCGCCCGTGCCGAGCGACCCCGGCTTCGGCGTCTACCTCCACTGGCCGTTCTGCGCGGCCAAGTGCCCTTATTGCGACTTCAACAGCCACGTCCGCCGCGCCCCGGTCGACCAGGCCCGCTTCGCCGCCGCCTTCGAGCGCGAGATCGCCGAGAGCGCGCGGGAAACCGCCGGCTTTACCGTCACATCGATCTTTCTCGGCGGCGGCACGCCCTCGCTGATGGAGCCGACGACCGTCGCCCGCCTCCTCGACGCGGTGTCCGCCAACTGGACCGTGGCGCAGAACGCGGAAGTGACGTTGGAGGCCAATCCGTCCAGCGTCGAGGCGGACCGCTTCCGCGGCTACCGCGCGGCCGGCGTCAACCGCGTCTCGCTCGGCGTCCAGGCGCTGAACGATCCGGACCTGCGCCTTCTCGGCCGGCTCCACGACGTCGACACCGCGCTCCGCGCGATCGGCCTCGCCCGCGAGATCTTCCCGCGCCTGTCCTTCGACCTGATCTATGCCAGGCCGAACCAGAGCGTGGAAGCCTGGGAGGCGGAGCTGTCGCGGGCGATCGATCTCGCCGCCGACCACCTGTCGCTCTACCAGCTGACCATCGAGGAGGGCACGCCCTTCTTCGCCCTGCGAAAGGCCGGCAAGCTGCACGTGCCGGACGGGGAGCTCTCCGCCGACCTCTACGAGGCGACGCAGCAGCTGACGCGGGCCCGCGGCCTGCCGGCCTACGAGGTCTCGAACCACGCGGTGCCCGGCGCCGAGTCGCGTCACAACCTCACCTATTGGCGCTACGGCTATTATGCCGGCATCGGCCCGGGCGCGCACGGCCGTCTGCCCTCGCGCGATGGCGGCCGGCGGGCGGTGGCCAACGAGAAGCTGCCCGAGACCTGGCTGAAGATGGTCGAATCCTGGGACCGCGGCTCGGTCGAGGACGAGTTGCTGTCGCGTGAGGAAGAGGCCGACGAGCTGATGCTGATGGGCCTGCGCCTGACGGAAGGCATCGACGTCGCCCGCTGGAGCCGCCTGTCCGGCCGCTCCATCGACGCGAACGTCGAGTCGGACCTCGCCGCCCACGGCATGGTCGAGCGCGTGTCGCCGGGGCGCCTGCGCGCGACGCCGGCCGGCATGCTCGTCCTCGACGCTGTCGTCGCCGACCTCGCCTGAGGACCCGGCGATGGAGGAAGCGGACGAGACACCGGGGAAGGAGGCGGGCGCCCGCTTCACCATCCGCGCCGCCACCTTCTCGGCCGTGAAGCCCGCGCCCGGCCTATACCTCGTCGCGACCCCGATCGGGAATCTGTCCGACGTGACGCTGCGCGCCCTCGAAGTCATCGCCGCCGCCGACCGGCTTTATTGCGAGGACACGCGGGTGACCGCCAAGCTCCTTGCCCGCTACGGCATCCGGCGCCGCTACGGGGCCTATCACGAGCATTCCGGCGAGGCGGCGACCGAGGCGCTCCTCGCGGAGCTCGATGCCGGCCGCTCCGTCGCCCTCGTATCCGACGCGGGCACCCCCCTCGTCTCCGACCCCGGCTTCCGGCTCGGGCGGGAGGCGGCCGCGCGCGGGATTCCCGTCGTGCCCGTCCCCGGCGCCTCGGCCCCGCTCGCCGCCCTCCTCGCCTCGGGCCTGCCCTCCGACAGCTTCTTCTTCGCCGGCTTTCCGCCGCAGAAGGAGGCGGCACGCCGCGCGCGGCTTCAGGCGCTTCTCCGCGTCCCCGGCACGCTCCTCTTCTTCGAGGCGCCGCACCGCATCGCCGAGAGCCTGTCGGACATGGCGGCGGTCTTCGGCGACCGGCCGGCGGCGGTCTGCCGGGAGCTGACCAAGGCCTACGAGACGATCTATCGCGACACGCTTCCCGAACTCGCCGCGCGCTTCGGGCGCCAAGAGAACGTGCGCGGCGAGATCGTCGTCTGCGTCGGTCCGCCCGCGGAGGAGGAAGCCGCCTCGGAAGCGGACGCCGACGCGATCCTGAAAGGCCTGCTGGCCGAGATGAAGCCCGCCAAGGCCGCGCAGGAGGCCGCGCGCCTCACCGGCCTGCCGCGCCGCGACCTCTACGCTCGCGCGCTGGGCCTGAAGGGCGAGGCGTGAGATGAGGCGCCCCGCCGCGCCCGATCCGGCGGCCAAGCGCCGGCATCTGGACCGCGGCGAGAGGGGCGAATGGTGGGCGGCGCTGTTCTTGCGCCTGAAGGGCTACCGCATCCTCGCCCGGCGCTTCCGCACCAAGGGCGGCGAGATCGACATCGTCGCGCGCCGCGGCGACATGGTCGCCATCGTCGAGGTCAAGGCGCGCCCGACCCTCGAAGCCGCGATGGAGGCCGTCGGCCCGGCGGCGCAGGCGCGCATCGAGTCGGCCGCGGATAGTTGGCTGCGCCGCCAGCCCGACCACGCCCGCCTGTCGCTCCGCTTCGACATCGTCGCGGTCCTGCCCCGCCGCTGGCCGATCCACGTGACGGACGCCTGGCGCGGTCGGTGAGTGGACTTGCGCGCGCGGGCGTGGCACGGCGGGGCGAGATTTTCCTCCCGGAGCGCTTTCCATGAGCCTCAACGTCGCGGTCCAGATGGACCATGTCTCGACCATCACCATCAAGGGCGACTCGACCTTCGCGCTGTGCCTGGAAGCGCAGGTGCGCGGGCACAAGCTGTTCCACTACACGCCCGAGCGCCTGTCGCTGCGCGACAACCGCGTGACGGCCTGGGTGGAGACGATGGAGCTGACGGAGGAGCAGGGCCGGCACTTCACGCTCGGACCCCAGGAGCGGGTCGACCTATCGACGATGGACGTGGTGCTGCTGCGCCAGGACCCGCCCTTCGACATGAACTACATCACTTCGACGCACCTCCTGGAGCGCATCCACCCCAAGACCCTCGTCGTCAACGATCCGGCCGCCGTGCGAAACGCGCCGGAGAAGATCTTCGTCACCGAGTTCCCGGACCTCATGCCGGACACGCTGATCACCAAGGACCCGCGGGAGGTCGCAGCGTTTCGGGCGGAGTTCGGCGAGATCGTCATGAAGCCGCTCTACGGCAACGGGGGCGCGGGCGTCTTCCACATCACCAAGGAGGACCGCAACATGTCGGCCTTCCTCGAAACCTTCGCGCTTCTCTTCCGCGAGCCCTTCGTCGTGCAGCGCTATCTCAAGGACGTGCGCAAGGGCGACAAGCGCATCATCCTCGTCGACGGCGAGTATGCCGGCGCGATCAACCGCGTGCCCTCCGACACGGATGCGCGCTCCAACATGCATGTCGGCGGACGGGCGGAGGCGACCGAGTTGACGTCCCGCGAGCGCGAGATCTGCGAGCGCATCGGGCCGTTCCTCAAGGAGCGCGGCCTGATCTTCGTCGGCATCGACGTGATCGGCGACTATCTCACCGAGATCAACGTGACCTCGCCGACCGGCATTCGCGAGGTGAAGCGCTTCGGCGGCGCCGACATCGCGGCGCTCGTCTGGGACGCGATCGAAGCGCGGCGCGCCTGACGAGCTGAACGGCGGATGAACGCCGCATTCCGGATCCGTTCGGGAACCATCGGCTTTATTGCGCGTCACCGGAGCCGGGACGGATCGGCTTCCAAGAGGACGTGGCCCATGCGCAAGACGCTTCTTTCCATTCTCGCCGCAGCGGCGGCGACGCTCGCCCTCCCCGCCGCGGCGAACGCCGCGACGGCCATCGCCACCACCAACGTGAACCTTCGCGCCGGCCCCTCCACCGCCTATCCGGCCGTGGACGTGGTGCCCGCCGGCGACGACGTGCGCATCTTCGGCTGCTTGTCGAACCGCGCCTGGTGCGACGTCGGCTATCGCGGCTATCGCGGCTGGATGTCGTCGAACTACCTCGCCTATGTCCGCGACAGCCGGCGCTACACCGGTCCGCGCGTCGTGGAGATCGTGCGCGCGCCCACGATCTCCTTCTCGATCGGCAGCTATTGGGACCGCAACTATCGCGACCGGCCGTTCTATCGCGACCGCGACCGCTTCGACCGCGACTTCGACGGGCCCCCGCGCCGCCGCGACCGCGACCGCGACGACTGGGACCGGCCGCGCCGCGGGGACTGGGCGCGCGAGGACATCCATCGCCGCGCCCGGCAGGACTTCAACCGCGACCTCGACGCCCGCCTGCGCGACATCGACGAAGGCTACGACGACGACTACCGCCCGCGCCGCGGCGGCGGGGACTACTACCGCTATTGAGCGAACCTGGACGGAACGAAACGAGGGGTGGAGCGATCCGCCCCTTTTTCGTTCGCCCCTCGTTCTTGTCCGCCGGCTCGCCTTCGGATAGCGTTTCCTCGCGCGGAGCGTGCACGGCACGCGAGCTCGCCGCGCGAGGGGCGGCGGGTCGCGTATGGTCGCACGGGTGAGGACGGTGGCATTCCAGGGCGTCGAGGCCGTGCCGGTCGACGTCCAGGTGATGATCGCGCCGGGCAAGATGGGCATCAACATCGTCGGCCTCGCCGACAAGGCGGTTACGGAAAGCCGCGAGCGCGTCCAGGCCGCGCTCCATGCTTCGGGCCTGTCCATGCCGCCCAAGCGCGTGACGGTGAACCTCGCGCCCGCCGACCTGCCCAGGGAAGGATCCCACTACGACCTGCCGATCGCGCTCGCGCTGATGGCGGCGCTCGGCGCCGTGCCGCCGGACGCGCTGTCGGGCTTCTGCGTTCTCGGCGAGCTCTCGCTCGACGGCACGATCGCGCCGGTTGCGGGCGTCCTGCCGGCGGCCATGGCGGCAGGCTCCGACGGGTTCGGCCTGATCTGCCCCGCCGCCTGCGGCCCGGAGGCGGCCTGGGCCGGCAAGGACCTGGACATCCTCGCGCCGCGCTCGCTGATCCAGATCGCCAACCATTTCCGCGGCACGCAGGTCCTGTCGCGTCCCGAGCCGGCGATCCGCGACGCGGACGGGCCGCTGCCCGACATGGCGGAGGTGCGCGGGCAGGCCTCCGCGCGCCGGGCGCTTGAGATCGCCGCGGCCGGCTCGCACAACCTCCTGATGGTGTGCTACATTAAACAACCCTCGTATGGCTCAGCACCACAGATGGCCGCATAGCTACTGCACCGCGCGTATTGGGCCTACGACCCATCCACCAAGCGTACGAAGCGGTCCGCCTGAAAGCCCATCAGTAGGCAGGGCGCCGATATCACTTGCTGATCTTCGATCCGCCCGCGCGGGCGAAGCGCATCGGCGGGATGCCGACGAACCGGGTGAACGCGACGCTGAAGGAACTGGCGGATCCGTAGCCAACACGTTCCGCGACCTCCTTCACGCTGCCCTCCCCCCGCCGCAGCATGTTCCTCGCAAGCGCCATGCTCCAGGACAGGAGGTACTCGATGGGCGCGGACCCCACCTCCCGGCGGAACCTGTCGAAGAAGACCGAGCGTGAAAGCGACGCCTCTCGTGCCAACTGTTCCACGGTCCAGTCGCGTTGCGGATCCCTATGGATGGAGCGTATCGCGCTCGACAGCCGGGCGTCGGCAAGGCCGCGAAGGAGCCCCGGCGGGGCGGCTCTATCGGATGTCGCCCGCAGCGCCTCGATGAGAAGCACCTCCAACAGTCGCTCCAGCACCATGTCCCGGGCAGGCCTCTCGTCCTGCGCCTCGCTTCGGACGAGCTTCACCAGCGTGGCGATGCGCGCCAGACCGCGGACATGGACGAGGTCCGGAAGGAGCGACAGGAGCAGCCCGGCATCTGGCGAACCGAACGCAAGGCGGCCTACCAGCATGCGCACGCTCGC
>CANJKV010000283.1 GCA_947474855.1 Aurantimonadaceae bacterium
ACGCGCTCGTAGAGGTGGCTGACGTCCTCGTTGGTCATGCGGATGCAGCCCGACGACATGCGCTGGCCGATGGTCCAGGGCTGGTTGGTGCCGTGGATGCGGAACAGCGTGTCGCGCCCGCCGCGGTAGAGGTACATGGCGCGCGCGCCGAGCGGGTTCTGCGGTCCGCCCTCCATGTAGGCCGGCAGCTCGCGGCCCTTGGCGCGCTCGCGGATGCGCATCTGCGCCGGCGGCGTCCACCCGGGCCATTCGGCCTTGCGCGCGACCTTCACGTTGCCGGAGAAGCCGAAGCCCTCCTTGCCGACGCCGACGCCGTAGCGCGTGGCCGTTCCGCCGGGCTCCACGAAGAACAGGTAGCGACGCTCGGTGTCGATGATGATCGTGCCGGGCGCCTCGCGCGTTTCGAAGCCGACCTGGACGCGGCGGAATTCGGGCGCGGGCAGGCGCTGGCCCTGCGTCGCGCGGCGCTGGCCGGGCTGGATCGTTTCCCAGCGCCCTTCGGCGTGGTTGTAGCGGCGCTCCTGGGCGGACGCGACGGGTGCGGCGAGGCCGAAGCCGAGAAGAACGAGGCCCGCCAGGGCGGCGATGCGGCGACTGAGGATCATGCGGACGGATCTCCGTGGTGGTAGGGAGCGCGCCGCGCGGCGCGCCGGAAGGGCGATGGGAACGAGGCACGGATCCGGCATCGCGGCGAGGATGCCGCCGGCCGGGGCGAAAGCAAGCATCCGCGGCGTCGCGGCGGCCCCTCACGTTCCCGTTTGTCGGCGGGGTGTTGCCGCGCGGTGCCGGATCGCCGTCAGGACACGATCACCTTGGCGCCCACGCCCACGCGGTCGTAGAGGTCCATGACGTCCTCGTTGCGCATGCGGATGCAGCCGGACGAGACCGACCGGCCGATCGTCCAGGGCTGATTGGTGCCGTGGATCCGGTAGAGCGTCGAGCCGAGATAAAGGGCGCGCGCGCCGAGCGGATTTTCCGGGCCGCCCTCCATGCGCACCGGCAGCTCGCGGCCCTTGCGGCGCTCGCGGGCGCGCATCTCGGCCGGCGGCGTCCAGGTCGGCCACTCGGCCTTGCGCGAGATGCGCTGCGTGCCGTTCCAGCCGAATCCCTCCTTACCGACGCCCACGCCGTAGCGGCGCGCCTGACCGCCCTCCTCGACGAGGTAGAGGAACTTGTTGCGCGTATCGACGACGATCGTGCCGGGCGCGTGGCCGCCGTCATAGGCGACGGTCTGCGGCAGGAACTTCGGGTCGAAGGTCGGGCGGGGCGCGACGTCGCGCGCGGCGGCGGCGGGCGCGGCGGCGAGCGAGGCCTGACGGCGCGCGGTGCCGACGTTCGGCCGGGCGGTCGCGCCGTAGACGGCTTCGAAGCCGGCCGGCGCCCGGCGGACCACCGGCTGGCCGTAGACGGCCCGCGGCGCGGCGCGGCCGAGAACGACGCCGGAAGCGGCCGGAGCGGGGGCCGCGGTGGCGCGGCGCGCCAGATCCGGCCGCACGTAGCCCGGCACGACGCCGCTGCCGGGCGACAGCTGCAGGATCCACTCGGCTGCCAGGTCGGGATCGAGCTCGACCGGCGGGCGCTCGGCATAACGGCTCTGGCCGACTGCGGGCAGGGACGCGACGCCGAGCGCGGCAGCGAAGGCGAGAGCCGCCGCCGCGAGGTTGAGCGTGCGCTGGAGCATGGCGGGTATCCTCGAAGAAGGCGTGTGGCGAAGGCGGCTGGCCGGACCCGCCGCCCAAAGGCGTGGACCGGCACCGTCGACCCCGAGCATGCGCCGCAAGGAACGCCCGCAGGGTTAACCTGCCGCGATTGCCCTTGCGACTTTCCGTTGAGGTTAATCCCGGCTTTGCGAGGAGGGTTAAGCGGCGGTGTCGAGCCGGAAGGGGCCGCCGAGCCGCCCGAGCCGCGCTTGACCTTCGGGAAGGAACAGCGGTCGATGGAAGCTGCGCCCTGGTGATGACTGTCTTGTGCAATGCAGCATTCGATGGTTCACTGAGGCCGTCGGCGGATCGTGCGCTTTGGGAGGGCGTGCGAGATCGAGAGCCCGCGCCGACCACGCGCTCCTTGACCGATCCGGGCGCGTGCAGGCCGCCGCCTCGCGCTCGCGTTGCGCGGCGATCGTGTCCCACCTGCCGCGGTTCGGCGCGGCCTTCCCGGATCCCTCCCATGATCGCCATGACGCTGATCGTCTGCCTCAACAGCCAGCCGGCGGAATGCCGTCCCGAGCCCGTCGCCTTCCAGGGCTCTGTCATGCAATGCGCCCTCTTCGGCGGCCACGTCGCCGCCGAATGGGTCGGCACGCATCCCAAGTGGTTCGTGTCGAAGTGGCGCTGCGGCGAACGGCCCGGCCAGGACGCCTGAGCGCGAAGCGGCGGCTTGTTCGGGCGCGGCGGGCCTGCGATCCTGCCGCGCATGAACGAGACGACCGACGGCCTTCTTCGCGGCGGGGACGGTGTGGCGCGCTGCTTCTGGTGCGGCGCCGACCCCGCTTATCGCCATTACCACGACCGCGAATGGGGTCGCCCGGTCGCGGACGACGACCGCTTGTTCGAGAAGCTGTGCCTCGAAGGCTTCCAGTCGGGCCTGTCCTGGTCGACGATCCTCAGGAAGCGCGAGAACTTCCGCCTCGCTTTCGCCGGCTTCCGGATCGAGGCCGTCGCCGCCATGGCCGAGGCGGACGTCGATCGCCTGCTCGGCGATCCCGGCATCGTGCGTCACCGCGGCAAGATCGTCTCGACGCTGAACAACGCCCGCCGCGCGGCGGCCCTGCGCGAGCGGACGGGGCGCTCCTTCGCCGCCTTCCTGTGGGGCTTCGCGCCCCCGGCCGGTGAGCGGCCGGAAACGGTGACCCTCGCCTGGCTGCGCGAGAACCCTGTGACGCCCGCCTCGACCCGCCTGTCCAAGGCGCTGAAGCGCGAGGGCTTCACCTTCGTCGGCCCGACCACCGCCTACGCGCTGATGCAGGGCACGGGGCTCGTCAACGACCATATGGAGGGCTGCGCGGCGCGCGCCGAGGCGCAGGCGGCGCGGGCGGCCTTCGAGGTGCCGGAGTAGGAGGGATCGGCGAGACGGTTCCGCGAGGGCGCCAAACTTGCCGCCCATCGGGTGATCGTCTAGGACCCCGTGCAAAATGCACGGTCCCCCGTGCAACTCCCACGATTCACGGACACGACCGAACCGATGGCTTCCAAAAAGCCCACACGCGTCAAGGCGCGGCTGCCGCGCGGCTTCGTCGACCGCGAGCCGCAGGACCTGCGGGCGCAGGGGCGGATGCTCGACCTCATCCGCCGCACCTACGAGACCTACGGCTTCGAGCCGGTCGAGACGCCGTTCTTCGAATATACCGACGCGCTCGGCAAGTTCCTGCCCGACAGCGACCGGCCGAACGAGGGCGTCTTCTCGCTCCAGGACGACGACGAGAGCTGGCTGAGCCTGCGCTACGACCTGACGGCGCCGCTCGCCCGCTACGTCGCGGAGAACTTCGAGACCCTGCCCAAGCCCTACCGCTCCTACCGGGCGGGCTACGTCTTCCGCAACGAGAAGCCGGGACCGGGTCGCTTCCGCCAGTTCATGCAGTTCGACGCCGACATCGTCGGCGCGCCGAACGTGTCGGCCGACGCCGAGATGGCCATGATGATGGCCGACACGATGGAGGCGCTGGGGATCGAGCGCGGGCAGTACGTCGTGCGCGTCAACGACCGCAAGGTCCTCGACGGCATCCTCGACGCGATCGGCCTCGAGGGCGACCAGCCGCGCCGCCTAACCGTGCTGCGCGCCCTCGACAAGTTCGACAAGTTCGGTGCGGACGGCGTGCGCCTGCTTCTCGGCGCGGGCCGCAAGGACGAGAGCGGCGACTTCACCAAGGGCGCCAGGCTTCCGGCGGACAGCATCGAGCGCGTGCTCGCCATCTTCGAGGCGGACGGTCTCGCCGGCGTGTCCGGCGCCTTCGCCGGCCATGCCGGCGTCGACGAGGGCTTGCGCGAGCTGACGGACATCGAGGCCTTCTGCCGGACGGCCGGCTACGGCACCGAGCGCATCCGCATCGACCCCTCCGTCGTGCGCGGGCTCGAATACTATACCGGCCCGGTCTTCGAGGCCGAGCTTCTGTTCGACGTCACCAACGAGAAGGGCGAGGTCGTCCGCTTCGGCTCGGTCGGGGGCGGCGGGCGCTACGACGGGCTCGTTTCACGCTTCCTCGCGACGCCGGTGCCGGCGACGGGATTCTCCATCGGCGTGTCGCGCCTCCAGACCGCGCTGAAGAACCTCGGGCGGCTCGGCGCGGGCGGCGAGGCGCCGGGGCCGGTGGTCGTCACCGTCATGGACCGCGACCGCATGGCCGACTACCAGCGCATGGCGGCGACCTTGCGCGCCGCGCTGAACGCGCCCGGCCGGCCGGTCGTGCCGGTCGAGGTCTTCCAGGGCAATCCGAAGCAGTTCGGCAAGCAGCTGCAATATGCCGACCGGCGCGGCGCGCCCGTGGTGATCATCCAGGGCGGCGACGAGAAGGCGGCCGGCCTCGTCCAGGTCAAGGACATGGCGCTCGGCCGCGAGGCCTCGGAAGGCGTCGAGGACAATGCCGAGTGGCGGGCGATGCGCGCCGGCCAGGACTCCGTGCCGGAAGCCGAGCTGGTCTCGGCCGTGCGCGCGATCCTCGATCGCCGCCGCGCGGCGGGATGAGCCGGCCGGATCCCGTGCCCGACGTGTCCGCTTCTTCCCGGCCGACCGGCGGCCCCGAGGCCGCGCTGGCGGACTTCTTCGCGCGCCGCGGGGCGGTGCCGGTCGAGGCGCCGATGCTCCAGCCGGCCGAGCCCTTCCTGGACGCGGCCGGCGACGCGCTGCGCCGCCGCATCTTCCTGACAAAGGGCGATCGCGGCGAAACGCTGTGCCTGCGGCCCGAATTCACCATCCCCGTCTGCCTCGCCCACATCGCCGAAGCCAAGAGCCTGCCGCGCGCCTACGGCTATCGCGGCCTCGTCTTCCGCCAAAGGAGCGACGAGCCGGCCGAGTTCGAGCAGGCCGGCATCGAGGACTTCGGCGATGCCGACACGGCCGGTGCCGACGCGCGGGCGATCGCCGGCGCGCTGGAGGCCCTCGCGGCGCTCGGCCTCGACCCGGCCGGGCTGGACCTGCTCGTCGGCGACCAGAACCTCTTCGAAGCCCTCCTCGAAGCGCTCGACCTGCCGGCCGGCTGGCAGCGCCGACTCCTGCGCTCCTTCGGCGACGAGACGCGCCTGCAGGCGACCCTGACGGCCCTCGCCGCGGGAGGCGCCGCCGGCCGCCGCAGCCGGCTCGACCCGGAGATCGCCGCGCTCGCCAAGCCCGAAGCGCGCGCCGCGCTCGAAGCCGCGATCGCCGCGCGCATGGAAGACGCGGGCCTGCCGCCCTTTTCCGGCCGCACGCCCGCGGAGGTCGCGGGGCGGCTGATCGAGAAGCGCCTCTTCGCCGCGGCCGGGCTCGCGCCCCAGGCGCTGGCGATCCTCCAGGACTTCCTCGGCCTGGAATGCCCGCTTGCGGAGGCCGGCAGGCTCCTGCGCGCCAAGGCGGACGAGGCGGAGATCGACCTCGGCCGGGCGCTCGCCCTCTTCGAAGCGCGCAACGCCGCGCTGGAGGTCGCGGGCGTCGACCTCGCGGCCATCCGCTATCGCGCCGCCTTCGGCCGCTCGCTCGACTACTACACCGGCGTCGTCTTCGAAGCCCGCGCGCGCAACTCGGATCTGCCGCTCGCCGGCGGCGGGCGCTACGACCGCCTGCTGATGCTGCTCGGCGCCGAGGCGCCGATTCCCGCCGTCGGCTTCTCGCTCTGGCTCGACCGCATCCGGCAGATCGCGGCCACGCAGGAGGCCGCGTGATGAGCGTCACCCTCGCCATTCCGTCCAAGGGCCGCATGAAGGAGGACGCCGTGGCGAGCCTGGCCCGCGCCGGCATCACGGTGTCCGCCGCCGCCGACAACCGCTCCTACCGCACCAGCGTCGCCGGGGCGGAGGGGCTGGACGTGCTGCTTCTCTCGGCCTCGGAGATCGCGCGCGAGCTGCGCGACGGGGCGATCGACTTCGGCATCACCGGCGAGGACCTCATCCGCGAGTCCGCCGCCGAGCCCGGCGACATCGTCGAGATCGTCGCCCGCCTCGGCTTCGGGCGCGCCGACGTCGTCGTCGCCGTGCCCGATCCCTGGGTCGACGTCGAGACGATGGAGGACCTCAACGACGTCGCCGCCGAGTTCCGCCAGCGCCACGGCCGGCGCCTGCGCATCGCGACGAAGTACTGGCGCCTGACGCAGGGCTTCTTCGCCCGGCGCCACGGCATCCAGTCCTACCG
>CANJKV010000284.1 GCA_947474855.1 Aurantimonadaceae bacterium
GCCATGACGAGGACGCTCGGGCAGAGCCGGCGGATCATGTCCATGTTGTGCTCGATCAGGAGGACGGCGATGCCGCGCGCGTTGATCTCGGCGATGCGCTCGATGATGAAGTCGAGAAGCGCCGGGTTCACCCCCGCCGCCGGCTCGTCGAGGAGGAGAACGCGCGGCTCGGCCATCAGCGCGCGGGCGAGCTCCAGGAGCTTGCGCTGGCCGCCGGAGAGGACGCGTGCCGGCCGGTCGACGAGGTGGTCGAGCGCGAGGAAGCGCACGAGGGCGTAGGCCTTCTCGCGCGCGGCCTCCTCCTCGCGCCGCACGCGAGCGGGGGCCAGCAGGCTCGCCAGCACGCGCTCGCCGCTCTGGCCCGTTGCGGCGGTGACGACGTTGTCGAGGACGCTCATCTCGGGAAAGGGCTTCGGGATCTGGAAGGTGCGCGCCAAGCCGCGGCCGACGCGCTTGTGCGCGCCCTCGCGCTCGACCGCCACGCCCTCGATTCGGATCGTGCCGCGATCGGGCGCGAGGCTCCCCGCGACGAGGCCGAACAGCGTCGACTTACCCGCGCCGTTCGGCCCGATGACGCCGAGGATCTCGCCGCGCGCCAGCGTGAAGCCGACCCCGTCCACGGCGACGACGCCGCCGAAGGAGCGACCGACGTCCTCCACCGCGAGGGCGGGGACGCCCGGTGAGGCCGGCATGGGAGATGAAGGGGAAGCGGGCATCGAGGGGTCTCGAAAATCGTGATGTTTGATTTGTGATCAAACTTTACAGCGGCGAGGCTATGTGCCTAGTCTCCGTAAGACAAGCGAATAATTGAGCAGGCGCGATTTTGCCCATGTCGTGTGCAGATGCGAAGCAGGACGAACGGGATACGGCATCCGCCTCCGCGGCCTCGCCGCTCGCCGTCCTGCCGCGCGTCGCCCGCGAGACGGTGTTCGACCGCGTCTACGACCGGCTGCGGCGCTCGCTGATCGAGGGCACCTTCGATGCCGGCGAGGTGCTGCGCATCCAGGACGTCGCCCGGCGCCTTCGCGTCAGCACCATGCCGGTGCGCGAGGCGCTGGGGCGGCTCGTTTCCGAGCGGGCCCTGGAAGCCCTGCCCAACCGTTCGATTCGCGTGCCGCTCCTCACCCGCCCGCGCCTCGACGAGGTCGCCCATGCCCGCGCCCTCGTGGAGGGCGAGGCGGCGGCCCTCGCCGCCGCCCGCATCGACCGCGCCACGATCGACGAGTTGAAGCGAAGCACCCGGGCCTACGATCGGCTGATGGCCAAGAACGGCACGCATTCCGCCCGCGCCGCCTACAACCACGCCTTCCACTTCGCGATCTACCGTGCCGCGGGCTCCAGCGTGCTCCTGCCGATCATCGAGAGCCTGTGGCTGCAGTCCGGCCCCTTCATCCGGGCGGCCGCCGAGATCTACGACGGCGACGACGGCCTCAGCGCCACGCACCACCACTGGCAGATCGTCGAGGCGCTGGAGCGCGCCGAGCCGGACGCCGCCCGCCGGGCCGTCGGCGCGGACATCAACCGCGCCTTCGACCTCCTGCGCGAGCGCCTGCCCTTTCCCGAGGAGAGCCGCCCGTGAGCCAGACCGACGACCGTTTCGAGCTCTTCGACCTGCGGGTCGAGGTCGTGGTGCCCGAGGGCGGCCCCGTCTACTGCGGCGCCAAGCCCGGCGACCATTTCGAGCTGCGCGGCGAGATGTTGCACCTGCCCGAGGGCCAGGGCTTCTCGATCTATTCGCTCGCCGCCGTCCTGCCGCTGCTGGCCGCCAAGCAGCGGCCGACCCACGCGAACGACTGGATGACCTCCGACTCCGAGGTCGCCTGCCCCGACCCGAACTGCGCGACGCGCCTTCGCATCACGCGGCTTCGCGCCCGGACGTTCAGCCATGCCGAGACGACGGCGGTGCCCCTGCCCGCCCGCTGCGACTCGCCCGAGACTTGAGGATAGGCCCCATGCAGACCGCCGATCTCGCCCCCGGCTACCGCATCTCGCGCGTCATCCGCGGCAACTGGCAGCTCGCCGGCGGCCACGGCGCGGTGGACCGCGAGGCCGCGGTCGCCGACCTCTTCGCCTTCGCGGATGCCGGCATCACCACCTTCGACTGCGCCGACATCTACACCGGCGTCGAGGAGATCATCGGCCTGTTCCGCGAGCGCACCCTCGCGGAGCGAGGCGGGCAGGCCGCCGATGCCATCCGCGTCCATACCAAGTTCGTGCCCGACCTCGACGCGTTGGGCACGATCACCCGCGTTGATGTCGAAGCCGCGATCGACACCTCGCTGAAGCGCCTGCGCACCGAGCGGCTCGACCTCGTGCAGTTCCACTGGTGGGACTATGCCGTCCCGCGCTACGTCGAGGTGGCGGGCTGGCTCGACGAGCTGCGCCGCGCCGGCAAGATCGCCCATGTCGGCGGCACCAACTTCGACACGCCCCGCGCCGCCGAACTGCGCGCGGCCGGCCTGCCGCTCTTCTCCATGCAGGTCCAGTATTCGCTGCTCGACCGCCGGCCGGAGAGAAAGCTCCTCGCCGAGGCCGCGTCGAGCGGCATGGCGATCCTATGCTACGGCACGGTCGCTGGCGGCTTCCTGTCTGACAAGTGGCTGGGCGTGCCCGAGCCGCGCGAGCCGCTGGAGAACCGCTCGCTCACGAAATACAAGCTGATCATCGACGAGATCGGCGGGTGGGAGCTGTTCCAGGCGCTGCTCTCGGCCCTTCGCGGGATCGCCGACCGGCGCGGCACCGACATCGCCACCGTCGCGAGCCGCGCGGTCCTGGAGCGCCCCGGCGTATCGGCCGTGATCGTCGGCGCCCGCAACCGGGCGCACCTGCCGGCCAACCTCGCGATCTCGGACATGCTCTTCACCGCGGAGGATGCGGCGGCGATCGATGCCGTTCTCGCGAACGCGAACCCCGTGCCGGGCGATGTCTACGAGCTGGAGCGCGACCGCACCGGGCGCCACGGCTCGATCATGAAGTACGGCCTCAACAAGACGGCGGCCTGACCGGGATGGCCGGCGCCCTCGCCTGCCTTGCCCTCGCCGAGATCGCGGAGCGCCACGCCTTCTTCGAGCGCTGGTTCAACGGGCTCGGGGACGAGGACGCGCTGAGCGTCAGCCTCGAGCGCTTCGACCCCGCCTTCCGCCGCGTCGACCTGGCTGGCCGGGAAGCGGGCTTCGAAGCGCTCGCCACCTCGCTCGGCGCCCGGCGCGGCTCGCGCGCGGCCGACCCGGTCTCGATCGCCGTCGAGGACCTCGCCGTCCTCTGGGAGGCCGGAAACGCGGTTCTCGCGAGCTACGTCGAGGTCCAGGGCCCCCTCGCCTCCCGAGAGCGGCATCGCCGCCGCTCCACCGCCCTCTTCGTCGCGCCGCCGGGCGGGGGAACACTCCGCTGGCGGCACGTCCAGGAAACCACCATCCAGACCGGCGGCGCCTGAATGCGCCGGCCGCCAATCCTCAAGGAGACGCATGCCATGAAGCACCTTCTCTCCGGCGCGGCGCTGACGGCGCTTCTCCTGTCCTCGGCCGTCCTGCCCGCCGTGGCGCAGACGAGCCCCTGCACGATCACGGTCGGCGTGGTGATGGAGCTGACGGGCCCCGCCGGCGCCTACGGCCAGGCCGGCGCCAAGTCCGTCGAGATGGCCTTCCGCGACATCAACGAGGCGGGGGGCGCCGCCGGCTGCACGCTCGCGACCGACACGCGCGACAGCCAGAGCCAGGGCAACGTCGCCGTCGACCAGGCGACGCAGCTCGTCAACATCCGGAAAGTGCCGGTGCTGATCGGCGGCATCATCTCCTCCGTGTCGATCCCGATCCTGACTTCGGTGACCGCCCCGGCCGGCGTCGTCCAGGTCTCGCCCGCCTCCTCCTCGCCGACGCTGACCAACCTCGCGGAAGAGGGCAAGAGCAACGGCGTCTTCTTCCGCACCATCACCTCCGACGCGCTCCAGGGCACGGCGGCGGCGAAGTACGCGATCGACCAGGGCATGACCAGGCTCGCCGTCGTCCACGTCAACAACGACTTCGGCGTCAACATGGTCCGCGAGTTCGAGACCGCCTACAAGGCGCTCGGCGGCACGATCACCTCGGTGACGCCCTACAACGAGAAGCAGGCGAGCTACACCTCGGAAGCCACCGCCGCCATGGAGGGCGACCCGGAAGGACTCTACCTCGTCAGCTATCCCGTCGACGGCGCGACCATAGCGCGCGCCTGGATCAGCCAGGGCGGCGCACCGACCTTCCTCCTCAACGACGGCATGAACTCGGCCGACTTCATCCAGGCCGTCGGCGCGCGCTACCTCGACAACGCCTACGGCACCTCGTCCGGCACCAGCCCCACCAAGTCGACAGAGTACTTCAACGGCAACTACAAGGACTTCTCCGGCGGCATCGATCCCGCGGCTCCCGCCGCCGACCGCTCCTACGACGCGGGCGCCATCGTCGGCCTCGCCATCGCCAAGGCCGGCAAGCCCGAGGCCGCCGCCATCAAGGACGCGATGCGGCAGGTCGTCGACCCCGCCGGCGAGCCGATCTATGCCGGCCCGGAGGAGTTCAAGAAGGCGCTGCAGCTCATCGCCGAGAACAAGCCGATCCGCTACGAGGGCGTCATCGGCCCGGTCGAGTTCGACGCGAACGGCGACATCACCGGCCCCTTCCGCCTCTGGCGCATCCAGAACGGCGAGGTGACCACCGTCGGCGAGATGTCGGCGGAGGACGTCGCCAAGATCAAGAGCGGCGGGAACTAAGGGCCAATCGTCCGTTGAAGGATCGACCGGGGCCGTTCCTCACGGGAGGAGCGGCCTCGTGCCGTTCATGCCTCCCGCCCGAGCTTCCGGTCCTGCCAGCGCGCCTGCGCGATGGCGAAGGAGGGGGCGAGGCGGGCGAGCGGGGCGAGCGGCAGGCGGCGCGCCGGACCGCAGGGCACGGGAAGCTCGGCGAGCGGGGTGCCGCAGGCGGCGTCGGCCAGAACCTCGCCGAGCATGGCGGTGAGCGCGATGCCGCGGCCGTTGCAGCCGATGCCGCCGAGAAAGCCGGGGCCGAACTCGACGATGCGCGGCAGGAAGTCCGTCGTCATCGCCGCCCGGCCCGTCCAGACGTGCTCCAGCGGCGGAACATGCGTCAGGCGCAGCTCTTCGGCGAGCCGACTCGCGATCATCCGCCCCATGCGCCCGTGCGCGCCGAGCGGCAGCATCGACATGCCGCCGCTGATCAGGCGGTTCCGCGCGTCGAGGCGGTAGGTGAAGAGGTTGGCGCGCGTGTCGGCGGCCGGGTGGCGGCCGGGCGCGAGGCGCCGGGCCTCGGCCTCGGGCAAGGGCGCGGTGGCGGCCTGGTAGACCCGGAGCGGCACGACCGTATCCCCGAGGCGCTCGGCGACGCCGGTCCGGAAGGCGTTGGTGCACAGGAGCACGCGCCGCGCGCTGATGCTTCCGCCGGCATGGCGCAGCCGCCAGACGCCGCCCTCCGGCTCCACCGCCTCCACCGCGACACCTTCGTGGATCGCGGCGCCGGCATCGGCCGCCAGTCGCGCGAGGCCGCGGGCAAGCCCGAGCGGGTTCAGCATGCCGCCGCTCTCGTCGAGAAGCGCGCCGGCGCAGAGCCGGGCGCCGGACAGCGCCCGCGCCTCCTCGCGCTCCAGGATGCGCACCGGCCGGCCGAGCGCGGCCCAGGCGGACGCGCGCGCGCGCAAGACTTCCAGCGCGTCTCGCGAATGGGCGATGTGGAGCCAGCCGGTCTGCTCGGCGTCGCAGGCGATGCCGCCCTGCCGAACCGTTTCGAAGACGCGGGAAGCTCCCGCCCCGACCATGCGCAGCAGCGCCTCGCCGCGCCGGGTCCCGAAGCGCTTCACGACGGCGGCCGGATCGGCCTTGGCGAAGTTCGGCACCACGAAACCGGCATTGACGCCGCTCGCGCCGCTGCCGACCTCGCCCGCCTCCAGCACCGAGACGTCTCGTCCGCGGCGGGCGAGGTGCCAGGCGGCGGTCAGGCCGAGAAAGCCGCCGCCGATCACCGCGACGTCGACCGCGAGCCCGTCCACCGGGGGCGCGGCGGGCCCTGCGGCCGGCACCGCGGCCGTGCGCCACCAGAGGGTTCGGCGGTGCTCCGCCTCGCGCGATTCCGTCACCTCGTCCTCCCGGCCCGGCGGCTCGCCGTGATCCGGCTCGCCGCGCTCGTCCTTGCACCTTCGTCCTCGCGACCGTAAAGCACCGGGATCAAAGGATCCTCGCTCCTTCCCCGCTTCGCGCCGGGAACGGTCTTCC
>CANJKV010000285.1 GCA_947474855.1 Aurantimonadaceae bacterium
CGCGAGCCGGCGGGCGCGGGCGGCACGAAGGCCGCGACCTCCTTCGGGGCGGTCGGGTCGGAGATGTCGTGGACGCGCACGCCGCCGTTGAACAGCGAGGAGAAGATCAGCGTGTCGGACTGGAAGGAGGTCTCGCGCGGCGTGTTCTCGTGAACGTTGTGGCAGCCGAAGCGCCCGCCCTTGGGCGCATATTCCTCGACGTCCGGCATCGGCAGGATCGAAAGGGGCACGAGGTTGTCCTCGCGCCGGGCATCGACGATCCAGGTGAGCTTCGGCCAGTCGGCGCCGTCGTCCATGACGCATTCATGAGTGAAGACGAGGAGGTCGCGGCTGAACAGCGGCATCACCGTGTGGGTGAAGCCGGGGAACGGCGGGTTCGGATTCCAGTGGCTGACCGGCTTGATGGCGGCAGGGTTCGCGATGTCGAGGACGTAACCGCCCCCGTCGATCATGCCGACATAGGCTCTGGTTGGGCGCGTGGGATAAACATTGGTGTTGTGGGCGCGAAAGCCGGTGTCGATAACAAGGCGCGCCGGCTCGGGCTCGGGGTCGCCCTCGCGCGTGCCGGGGATCCACCAGCGGCCGATCTCGCGCGGGCGCGAGGGGTCGCGCACGTCGAGCATCCGGTAGGGCTGGTCGTCGAGCTTGTTCTTCGGGGTGAAGTCGGCCGAGCCGCCGCCGAAATGCACGGTCTCGCCGTCGACGAACCAGAGCTGGTGGACGCCGCGCGAGAACGGGCCGGAGCAGTCGAAGAAGCTGATCGAGCGCGGGCTCTCCGGCTCGGAGATGTCGAACATCTCGATGCCGGCCGGCGTCTGGCCGTGCTCCAGCACCTGGTAGGCGACGGCCATGAGGTCGCCGCTCGTTTCCAGGGAGTTCGAGCGCACGTGGCGGTTCGGCAGCTCGGTCTGGACCACGACGCGCGGGCGGCGCGGATCGGTCACGTCGACGCCGGTGAAGTTCTTCGGCGGCCCCTCATGGGCGAGCCAGAGGATGCGGCGGCCGTCGCGCGTCGCCTGGATCGACATGCCCTCGCCGATGCCGCCGAAACCGAGGAGGTCGTCGTGGGCGATCAGCCGCATTCCCTTGATGAGGTCGGGTGTCACGAGTCGTTGAGCCTCCTTGGGGGCCGCGTTCGGTCAGAAAGGGAAGTCGAGGTCGAGGCCCGGACCGACCGGCGGCCGGTCGAGATCGAGAAGCCGGGCGGCGTCGAGGGCGAGAAGCGCGTCGAACAGCGCGTCGTCGGCTTCCGGACTCGATGGCGCGGCGTCGAAGGCGGCGTGGCGCCAGCCGGCCGCGTCCAGCCGATGGAGACGCTCGCGCTGCGCCGCGGGCGAAAGGCGCGCGGGCCGCGCCAGCGCGACCGCGAAGCCGCGCCCGGTCCAGAAGGCGACATCGGCGGGAACGAGGAGTCCCTCCCCCACCGGCAGATGGGCGCGCGGCAGCGGCAGGGGCGCGGAGAAGAGGTAGTCCTCGGGCGCGTAGAGGCCGTGAAAGGGAGCGAGGCGCGCCTCGATCGCGGCGCGCGCCCGGCCGATTCGCCGGTCGAGATAAGCGAAGTAGCGGGCGAGGACGCGCCGGCCGAGGGCGTCGAAGGGGTCGAGGAGACGCTCCAGCGCGGCGAGGATGAGCTCGCGCCGCGAGAACGATCCGGCCCCGAGCGAGCCCGGCCGGGGCAGGCCGAGATCGACGCTCGATATGCGCAGGGGCTCGCCGGCCTCCGTGTCGATGTGTGCCGCGAGGCCGCCGGGCCTGGCGGGCGCAGCCGTGCCGAAGCGGAGGGCAAGCGCGCGGTCCTGTCCAAGCTCGGCCATCGCGTCCGCCTCATCGCCGCGTTTCCGGGTGCCAGGCGAGGAGCCGCGCCCGGACGAGTTCGAGGCTCTTCACCACGAGGAAGCCGAGGGCGACGATCTCGACGATGCCGGCGAAGACCCCGACAGAGTCGGCGAAGCGCCCGGCCATGATCATCGAGCCGCCGATGCCGCGCCCGCCCATCAGCATCTCGGTGACGACCGTGGTGATCATGCCGACGGGCAGCGCCACCTGGAGGCCGGTGAGGATCTGCGGCAGGGCCATGGGAAGGTTCACCTCCCAAAGGATCTCGACCTCCTTCGCGCCGAAGGAGCGGGCCGACCAGATCGGCCATTTGTCGAGGCCGGTGGTTCCGGCATAGGTCGCCGCCGCGATCGGGAAGAAGCAGGAGAAGGCGACCATGATCACCTTCGACGTGTCGTAGATGTCGAACCACAGGATGAAGATCGGCAGGAAGGCAACCTTCGGCATGGGAAAGCCGATCGAGAGAAGCGGATCGAAGAACCAGCGAACGATCCGGGACCGCGACATCAGGATGCCGACGGGAATGCCGATCACGGCCGCGATGAGGAAGCCGAAAAGCGCGCGGTAGAGCGTCAGGCCGAGATCGACGAAGACCGCGCCCGACATCGCGTCCTCGCCGATCCGCGCGAGGACGTCGGTCAGCGGGGGCAGGAGAAAGGGATTGATCGCGCCGAGCCGCGCGCCGGCCTCCCAGGCGACGCAGAGGGCGAGAACGACGCCGACCTGGACCCCGAGGTCGAGAAACGCGCCGGGGCGGCGGGCCCCGAGGCGGGACCGCGGCGAGGCGGGCTTGGCCTCGGCGCCGACGGGAACGGCGGTGTTCTGGGCGGAGCCGGACATCAGGCCTCCCTCCAGCGCAGCTGCCGGCGCATGATCACGGAATAGACCCGGTCGGCGGCGAATCCGATGGCGGCGACGAAGAAGATCACCGCGAACATCGCGGGATAGATGCCGCCGTCGCCGAGCGAGGAGATCATGTAGCCGACGCCGTCGCTGGCGATCAGGAACTCGGACGAGACCATCAGGATGAAGGAGAAGGCGAGCGCCGTGCGGCAGCCGTTGAGGATCTCCGGCATGGCGGCGGGCACGATCACCTCGCGCAGCACCTCGAAGCGGCCGGCGCCCAGGCTGCGCGCCGACCAGACGAGGAAGGGATTGACGCCGCGCGCGCCGTTATAGGCGCCGACGACGACCGGGAGCAGGCAGCCGAGGAAGATCAGGAGCACCTTCGAGGCGTCGCCGAGCCCGAGCCAGATCATCACGACCGGGATCAGGGCGGATTTCGGCATGGGATAGAAGATCTGGACCACCGGGTTGATCAGAAGCCGGGCGGGCCGGGCGGTGGCCATGGCGAGCCCCGCGGCGAGGCCGACCACGATGGCGAGCGCGAGGCCCGAGAAGGAGCGGCTGAGCGAGCGGGCGGTGTTGTAGAGGAGGTCGCCGCCGGTGAGCATGCGCCAGAACTCGGACAGGATGGTTCCGAGGTCCGGCAGCATCTGGCGCGACACGAAGCCGGAAAGGCCCAGTCCTTCCCAGACCGCGACGAGGACGAGAAGCGGGCTGTAGCGCAGCACGCCGTCGAAGAGCTTGAAGAGCAGCGTGTTGCGCGGGAGCGCGAGGGCCGCGTCCGCCGGGCCCGCTCCGGCCGCGCTCACAGCCGCCCCCGCGTCGCGGCGACGGCCTGCTCGCGCACGAGGCGCCAGATGTGCTCGCTGAGCTGGATGAACTCTCGGCTTTCCAGCGTGTCCTCGCCGCGCTCCTTGGGCAGCGGCACGTCGAGGACGTGCTGGATGCGCCCGGGCCTCGAGCTCATGATCGAGATGCGGTCGGCGAGGAAGACGGCTTCCTGGACGTCGTGGGTGACGAAGACGACGGTCTTCGGGCTGCGCTGCCAGATCGCCCGAAGCTCCTCCTGCATGACGCGGCGGGTCTGGGCGTCGAGCGCGCCGAAGGGTTCGTCCATCAGGAGGATCTTCGGATCGACCGCGAGGGTGCGGGCGATCGCGGCGCGCTGCTGCATGCCGCCCGAGAGCTGCGAGGGATAGGCGTCCTCGAAGCCGGTGAGGTGGACGAGGGAGATGAACTCGCGCGCCCGCGCCTCGCTCTCCTCGCGCCCGACGCCGGACTTCCTGAGGCCGTAGAGGACGTTCTCGCGCACCGTCTTCCAGGGAAACAGCGCGAAGTTCTGGAAGACGATGGAGCGCTCCGGCCCCGGCGCCGTGACGCGGCCCTTCGGCGTCGTGATCGCCCCGTCCTGGACGGGGATGAAGCCGCCGATGAGATAAAGGAGCGTCGACTTCCCGCAGCCGGAGGGACCGAGAAGGGCGTGGAACTCGGTCGGGCCGATGTCGAGGCTGATGCGGTCGAGAGCGGTGACGGGCGGGCGGCCGGGCGAGCGGTAGGCGTGGGTGACGGCGTCGATCCGGATGCCGGCCGCGCCGGCCATGCCGGCGGGGTCGACGGCCGGCGCCTGGCGCAGCGCGCTCATTGCGCCTCCGCCTCGATGCGGCGCTTGGCCTCCTGGACGAAGGACAAGTCGACGTAGTCGGGGTCGACGGCGATCCCCCGCGGCGCGAGGCCGAGGTCGACGGCGATGTCGATGCCGCTCTGGATGGTCGCGATGTTCGGGACCATGAAGGGGTCGCGGTAGTAGTCCTTGTCGGTGAAGACGTGGGACAGGGTCTCGGGCGGCTGCTGCATGAAGTCGGCGACGATCTTCACGGCCTCCTCGCGGTTGGCCGGGTCGGTGAACCAGCGGGCGGCGCGCACGTGGTCCTCGAAGAAGTCCTGCAGCTGCTCGCGGTTCTCCTCCAGGAAGTCCGCCTTGGCGGTGAGGAAGACGAGCTGCGAGGGGCCGATCGCGTCCTTAGCGGTGAACAGGACCTTGTAGTTGCCGCTTTCCGTCAGCTGGCCGGACATGGGCTGCAGCACCGTGCCCATGTCGAGCTTGCCCTCGTCGATCATGGCCGGAATGTTGGGGAAGGCGACCTCGACCATGGTGTAGTCGCGCTTGTCCTCCATGCCGTGCTTGCGGAACATGGCGCGCATGGCCGTGTCGGAAGCCGAGCCGATGGCGTTGGTGCCGACGCGCTTGTTCTTCATGTCCTCGACGCCGTTGATTCCGGCATCGGCGCGCACGAGGAAGGTCTCGGAGTGGTAGCCCTCAACGCCGTCCTGGATGATGTCGGCGACGACCTTGACGTCCTGGCGGGCATTGGTGACGGCGAGCGTCAGGGTCAGCGCGCCGAAGGCGGCCATGTCGATCTCGCCGGCCGCCATGGCGGCGATCTGCGGCGAGGATCCCTTGAAGCGCACGGGCTCCACCGTATAGCTCGTGCCGTAATGCTTCAGGATCTCGGGCTTGGAATAGAGCACCGGGATCAGGTGGCCGGGCATGGTGGACCAGCCGATCCGGATGTTGACGGGGTCGGCCTCGGCCGGGGCGGCGAGCGCCAGGGTGGCGAAGGTCGCGGCCAGAACCGCGCGGCCAAGTCCAAACATCGTTTGTATCCTCCCAGGTTGAACCGCGAACGAGCGGGTCCTCCAACCGCGCGCATCCGCTCGCCGGCGCATCCGCCGGGGTACCGCTCCGGGTCGCCGGCACTCGTCCGGCGACTGGCGGATGCGACTTTATTTATCGTTAGATAATTTCAAACCACCCACCCCTGTCAACCGCCTTTCGGACGATCGGTGTAAATTGGTTCGGAGAAGGTAGATCCGCGAAGCGCCGGGAACGCCCGCCGAGGTCGTGGATCTTCGGCTTGGCCTCCCGCGCTTCGATCATGCCTCTCGACAAAGCCGCGATTTCCGTGCAGGACCAAGAGATGAACCATTATTGATTGGTTCCTAGTGGATCAATCACGCGAAGAGATCGACAGGGTTAGGATCATGGGTTTCGAAGCAGACGCCGGCACGATCGCCCTCTGGGTCGCCTCCATGGTCTTCGCCGGCATCGTCGGAGGCCTGATCGCCGGCCTCCTCGGGGTCGGCGGCGGGATCGTCATCGTGCCCGTGCTCTATCAGGTGCTCGCCGGCTTCGGCGTCGAGGAGGGCCTGCGCATGAAGGTCGCGGTCGCCACCTCGCTCGCCACGATCATCGCGACCTCCTCGGTTTCGGTGATGAGCCACCACAAGCGCGGCGCGATCGACCTGTCGCTCCTGAAGAGCTGGAGCCTCCCGATCTTCATCGGCGTCGTGGCGGGCACCGCCTTCGGGGGCACGGTGGACGGGCGCGTCCTCACCGGCGTCTTCGCGACCGTCGCCCTTATCGTCGCGATCAACATGCTCCTGAGGCGCGAAGGCGTCGCGGTTGCCGACGGCTTTCCGAACCGCTTCGCCAAGATCAGCTCCGGCTTCTTCGTCGGCGGCGTGTCCGCCATGATGGGCATCGGCGGCGGAACGTTGAGCGTGCCGATC
>CANJKV010000286.1 GCA_947474855.1 Aurantimonadaceae bacterium
CGAGGATGCTCATGTGGACATCGGCGACGAAATGCGGGATGTCCGCCTCGTTCAAGAGGGCGTCCACGAAGGATATGAGGACGGCGTCGTTGGAGCGCATCAGTTCGATCATGACCCATCCGGCTCGTCGTCCGCGCGAAGGCGGCGTCATCCGTCCATCGCGCCCCGTGCAGCGAGCGTCAAGCCGACGCGCCCGCCCCGCCCTTTCCCGCGGCGCGGCACGCGCCATGTCACGGTTGCGGGGGCCGGCCGAGGCCTCCCGCGCCGCGAACCGTTTCGAGACCTGGAAGGAAGCCGCGCGGTGACCCTGTTGAAGCCCGCCCAGAAGCCCGCGCCGGCGGCCTCGATCGATCCGATCCTGCGCGTGACCGCGCCCGACATGAAGCGGGTCAACGACCTCGTCCTCTCCATGGCCGGCTCGAACGTCGAGCTGATCCCGGAGATCGCCGAGCACCTGATCTCGTCCGGCGGCAAGCGGCTGCGGCCGATGCTGACCATCGCCTCGGCGCTCGCGCACGATTACTCGGGCGAGGGCCACGTCAAGCTCGCGGCGAGCGTCGAGTTCATGCACACCGCGACGCTGCTTCACGACGACGTCGTGGACGAGAGCGACCTGCGCCGGGGCAAGCGCACGGCCCGCACCATCTGGGGCAACCAGGCGAGCGTCCTCGTCGGCGACTTCCTGCTCGGCCAGGCCTTCAAGATGATGGTCGAGGTCGGCTCGATGGACGCCCTCGCGATCCTGTCCAACGCCTCCGCCGTGATCGCCGAAGGCGAGGTCTGGCAGCTTTCGGCCGCCAAGCACCTGACCACCTCCGAGGCCGACTACATGGCCGTGATCGACGCCAAGACCGCGGCGCTCTTCGCCGCCGCGGCCGAGGTCGGCCCGGTGATCGCCGGAAAAGGCGCCGCCGAGCGCGAAGCGATGCGCGACTACGGGCGCAGCCTCGGCCTCGCCTTCCAGCTCGTCGACGACATCCTCGACTATGGCGGCTCGTCGGCCGACCTCGGCAAGAACACCGGCGACGACTTCCGCGAGGGCAAGATCACCCTGCCCGTCATCCTCGCCTATGCGCGGGGCGACGAGGCCGAGCGCGCCTTCTGGCGCGATGCGATCGAGAACGGGCGCAACGACGACGACGCGCTCGCCCGCGCCACCGCGCTGATCCACCGCCACGGCGCGCTGGAAGGCACGGTTGAGCGCGCCCGCGGCTTCGGCGCCAAGGCCTTCGACGCCGCCGCAGGCCTTCCGCCCTCCGCCCCGCGCGAGGCGCTGCTCTCGGTGGTCGAGTTCTGCATCGACCGCGTCAGCTGACGACGTTTCGCCGCGGTGCTCGGCCGCAAAACCGCCAAGCTCGGATGGTCGTCGTGCCCGCAACAGCTTCGCATGTTGTATGCGCAAGCGGCGCGGCCTAGTCTCCGGGACGCCGCGCCCGGGAGAGAAGCGGCGGCCGATCCGAACCGGCCGCGCCGTTCGAAAGGTTTGATCGCCGTGCAGACAACGAGGCTTCTCAAGCTCGCGCTCCTTTGCGCCGCGCTGTCCTCCGGAACCGCCGGAGCCGCGCTCGCGGCCGCGGACCAGCCGAAGAAGCCGGAGGAGATCCGCGCCCAGACGCTGTCGGGCGCCTATCTCGCCGCCAAGGCGGCGCAGGTCAACGGCGACCTCCAGAGCGCGACCGACTTCTACGCCCAGGCCCTCGTCCTTGACCCCTCGTCCGAGCTCCTGCAGCAGGACGCGATGTTCGCCTATCTCGCGGACGGCCGCTTCGACGAGGCCGTGGGTCTCGCCGCGCGCCTGCGCGACGCGAGCGATGCCGGGAAGGTCGCGCGCCTCGCGCTCGGCGTCCACGCCCTCACCGTCGAGCGCTACGAGGACGCCATCGCCGAGTTCGACATCGTCGAGACCAACGATCTCGACAAGCTGCTCCTCAACCATCTGACGGCCTGGGCCGAGTTCGGCCGGGGCGATGCGCCGGCGGCGCTCGAGCGCATCGCCGGGCTCAACGATGCGCCCTGGTATCCCGTCTTCAACGACTACCAGGGCAGCCTCATCGCCGCCGCGGCAGGGCGCCCCGACGAGGCGCGCACCATGCTGAAGCGCATCGTCGGCGACCAGACCAACGCCCAGGCCTCGCCCGAGACCTATCTCGCCGCCGTCGACGCCCTCGCCCGCGTCGAGGCGCGCACCGGCCACAAGAAGGAGGCGATCGACGCCATCCGCAACGGGCTGATGCTGACCCCGACCTTCGATCCCCTGATCGCGCTCGAGGCCGACATCGAGGCCGGCAAGCCGATCGACGCGCCGGCCGATACGGCGCGCGAGGGCGCGGCGGAAACGCTGCGCACCCTCGGCCAGGCGATCAAGCGCGGCGACGGCCAGCAGGTCGCCCTCCTCTACTTCCACATGGCCCGGGCGCTGAACCCGAACGATGCCTCGATCCTGACCGCGCTCGCCGAGCTCGCCGAGCAGGCCGAGCAGCTCGACCGCGCCATCTCCTATTACGAGCAGGTTCCCGAGAACTCGCCCTACAGCCGCATGGCCGAGCTGCAGATGGGCCTCGACCTCTGGTACGCCGAGCGCAAGGAGGAGGCGAAGACCCACCTGCGCGCGGCGATCGCGCTCAGGCCCGACGACATCTTCGGCTACCGCGCGCTCGCCAACGTCCTGTCCGCCGACGAGAGCTACGAGGAGGCCGCCGAGGTCCTCACCAAGGCGATCGAGCTGTCGGAGCCCGGCGAGGTCTCCAACTGGAACCTCTACTACCAGCGCGGCATCGCCTACGAGCGCCAGAAGCTCTGGGACAAGGCCGAGCCGGACTTCAAGACGGCGCTGGAGCTTTCGCCCGAGCAGCCGCAGGTCCTGAACTATCTCGGCTATTCCTGGGTCGACATGGGGCGCAACCTCGACGAGGGCCTCGACATGATCCGCAAGGCGGTCGAGCTCAGGCCCAACGACGGCTACATCATCGACTCGCTCGGCTGGGCCTATTACCGCCTCGGCCGGTTCCCCGAGGCGGTGGAGGAGCTGGAGCGCGCCGTGCTCATCACCCCGGCCGATCCGACGATCAACGACCATCTCGGCGACGCCTACTGGCGGGTCGGGCGCCAGCGCGAGGCCCGCTTCCAGTGGGATCGAGCGCTGAAGGGCGAGCCGGCACCGGCCGAGGACGTCGCGGTGAAGATCCGGCAGAAGCTGTCCAACGGCCTCGACGCCGTGGCCGCCGCCGACGCGCCGCCTCCGCCCGCCGCGAGCGGCGCCCCGTCGCCCGCCCCGGCCGCGCCCCCGCAGTGAGCCTGGCGCTTCCCGAAGCGGAGGCGCCGGTCCGCGCCGCCGATCTCGTCGCGCGGGCCAAGATCAACCTCGCCCTCCACGTCGTCGGCCGGCGGGCCGACGGCTACCATCTCCTCGACAGCCTCGTCGCCTTCGCCGAGATCGGCGACCGGCTCGCGCTCGAACCGGCGACCGGCGAGGTGGACGCGCTGGAGCTCGGGGGACCCTTCGGCCCCTCGATCCCCGATGGCCCCGACAATCTCGTCCTGCGTGCCCTCGCCGCCGCCCGAACGGTCGCGGCGGAGGCGGGCCTCGACCTGCCGCCCCTTCGCATCCGCCTGGTCAAGCGCCTCCCCCCCGCTTCCGGCATCGGCGGCGGCTCGGCGGACGCGGCCGCCCTTCTCGCCCGCGTCGCGGCCCGATATCCCACCTTGCGCGCCCCGCTGCGCCAGGCGGGCCTGCGGCTGGGCGCCGACGTTCCCATGTGCTTCGACGGCGTGCCCGCCCGCGTCTTCGGCATCGGCGAGGCAGGAAAGCCGGTCTCGGTCCTGCCCGCCGCCCCGCTCGTTCTCGTCAATTGCGGCGCGCCCGTCTCGACGCCCGACGTCTTCCGCCGCCTTGTCCGGCGCGATCATCCGCCCCTGCCCCCGCTTTCCGTCCGCGGCTTTCCCGACGTCGAGGCCCTCGCGGCATGGCTCGCGCCCACGCGCAACGACCTCGAAGCCGCGGCGGTCGAGCTGGTGCCGGCCATCGCCGAGGCTGCCACCGACCTGCGCGAGGCGGGCGCGCTGTTCGCCCGCATGTCGGGTTCGGGCGCCACCGTCTTCGGCCTCTTCGCCGACGACGAGACGGCCGCCCGCGCCGCGCGCGACCTCGCCGAGCGCCATCCCGGCTGGTGGGTGGCGCAGACGCGCCTATCCTCCCGCTCCTGATTCCCCTTCAGCCCGACGGGACGCCCCGATGAGCGACAGCCCCCGCGCCTTTGTTCCCCTCTCGATCGCCGTCCTGACCGTGTCCGACACGCGCGAGCTCGCCACCGACCGCTCCGGCGACACGCTCGTCGAGCGCCTGACGGGCGCCGGCCATCGGCTCGCCGACCGGCGCATCGTGCCCGACGAGATCCCCGCGATCCGCACCGCCGTCGAGGGCTGGTGCGCAGACCCGGCCGTCGACGTCGTGATCACCACCGGCGGCACCGGCTTCACCGGCCGCGACGTCACGCCCGACGCCCTGGAGCCGCTGTTCGAGAAGCGCATGGACGGCTTTTCCGCCGTCTTCCACGCCATCTCATTCGCCAAGATCGGCGTCTCCACCATTCAGTCGCGCGCCACCGGCGGCCTCATCGCCGGCACCTTCGTCTTCGCCCTGCCGGGCTCGCCCGGCGCCTGCCGCGACGCCTGGGACGGCATCCTCGCCGCCCAGCTCGACTACCGCCACCGCCCCTGCAACTTCGTCGAGATCATGCCCCGCCTGGACGAGCACATGCGACGCGGCAGCGGTCGCGCCTGAAGCGCTGACTTCTCGCCGGGCATCAGGTATGGCTGCAGCTAAGTTTCAGCCGCGGCCGGCTGTTCCGTTCGTTTCAGGCAAGGGCGATCCACCATGACGAAAGCGCCCGGCAAGACCGCTCCTCCCAAGCCCCCCACCGATGCCGACAGCCAGGCCGAGGGCTTCCGCAAGGCCCGCGTCGCGCGTCGCATGGAGCTGATCGAGGACTATGTCGAGCTTGTCGCCGACTGCATGGACGCGCACGGCGAGGCGCGCCAGGTCGACATCGCCCGGCGCCTGGGCGTCGCGCAGCCGACGGTCGCCAAGATGATCAAGCGCCTCGACGAGGAAGGGCTGGTCAGCCGCCGCCCCTATCGCGGCGTCTTTCTCACCGAGGCCGGCAAGCGCATCGCCGAGGACAGCCGGCGCCGCCACCAGATCGTCGAGCGCTTCCTTCTCGCGCTTGGCGTCGGCGAAGAGGTCGCCCGCACCGACGCCGAGGGCATCGAGCACCACGTCAGCGCGGAAACGCTGCAAGCCTTCGAGCGCTTCGTCCGCGACGCCTGATCCACCACCTCCCGCCATGTCTGACCGCAACTGGGCCGTTGCGAGCCGCCGGGCGATCCCTGCCGCCGGCTCGGATCGCGCCGCCTTGCCCGCCCGGGCCTTGACAGGCGCTTGCGCACGGCCAAAATTAGCCAATGCTAATCTTGATTGCGTGCCACAAACCAGAAAGTCGGGGTGATATCATGAAGCGCTGGGCAACTCGTCTCGTGGCAGGCCTGCCCCTCATGCTTTGCCTGGGCGCCGCGCAGGCCGAGGAGGCGCCGATCCAGGCCGTCGCCACGATCGGCATGATCGGCGACGTCGCCGCCCATGTCGGCGGCTCGTGCGTCGAGGTCACCACGCTGATGGGGCCGGGCGTCGATCCGCATCTCTACCAACCGGGCGCGCGCGACGTGCAGACGTTCCAGGACGCCGACGTGATCCTGTACTCCGGCTATTCCCTCGAAGGTCAGCTCGGCGCGGTTCTCAAGCGCTTCTCGCAGATGAAGCCGACGCTCGCCGTCGCCGAAGCGTCGATCGAGGAGGGCGAGCTGATCGCGGTCGAGGGCGCCTACGGCGTCGACCCGCATCTGTGGATGGATGCGAGCCTTTGGGCGCGGATCGCGCCGACGATCGCGCAGACCCTCGCCGAGATCCGCCCCGACTGCGCCGACGCCATGCGGGCGAATGCCGAGGCTTACGGCCGGCAGCTCGCCGCGCTCCACGACTGGGCGGGCCGGGCCGTCGCCACCGTGCCCGAGCAGCAGCGCATCCTCGTCACCGCCCACGACGCCTTCGGCTATTACGGCCGCGCCTACGGCATCCGGGTCGAGGGCATCCAGGGCATCAGCACCGAGGCCGAGGCGAGCGTCGCGGACATCCGCGCGGCGGCCGCGCGCGTCGCCGAGCTCGGCGTCCCCGCCGTCTTCGTGGAATCCACGATC
>CANJKV010000287.1 GCA_947474855.1 Aurantimonadaceae bacterium
CCTCGGCAAAGTCGTAGGACCAGACGTGGTTGGGCCGTTCGGGCCGAAGCCGAACACATGAGCCGTCGCTCAGCCGAAGCCGGCCGCGCTTGGGCTGTCTGGCCGGCACCTTCAGACCTTCCTGGCGCCAGATGCGCTCGACCCGCTTCACGTTCACGAGCCATCCGGCATCCCGCAGCAAGGCCGTGATCCGGCGCCTCTCGGCGATTGCAAGCAATCGCCTGCCGGCCAAGGGATAGCCGTAGCGCCCATACTGCGTCGCCAGCTCGATGATGTCGGCCGTCAACGCCGCATCGTCAGCCCGTCCCTTCGGCACCTTGCGCTGCGTTGAGCGATGCTGCCCCAGAACCCGGCACGCCAAACGCTCGGATACGCTGACCTGACCGGTATTTTGGGCCGAGCCGAGTGAGAGGCTACTGCATGGCTGCCGCCATGGGTAGCGGGAAGGCCAGATCTGAGAAGCTGACAGGCGCGGGCGGCCGGTAGCCGAGCGACGAATGCGGCCGGACGCGGTTGTCGGTGTTCTGCCAGAGCCCGATCACGATCTGCGCGTCCTTCGGTGAGTAGAAGATCTCCTGCCTCAGGCACTCATCGCGAAGCTTGCCGTTGAAGCTCTCGCAATAACCGTTCTCCCACGGCGAACCCGGCGCGATGGACCGGATCTGCGGGCCGGTCTTGGCGACCCACTTGCGCAGTGCCTTCGAGATCATCTCAGGGCCATTGTCACAACGGATGTACTCCGGGATGCCATGCAGGCACATGGCGTCGGCCAGCGCCTCGATGACGCCGAGGCTGTTGATGCGCCGCGCCACCTTCAGCGCAAGGCACGCCCGGCTGTCGCGCTCGAAGGCGAGGGGCGCAGCATCGCCGACGGTCAATTCCCGCAAGGCGCCGAGCGGATCGTAGAGCGTCTTCACGAGGCGACCGCCGATGCGTCGCTCCTCGCGGTCGCCGCAGCAGTTGTAGACGCTCTCCATGCGCCGGCCGTTGATCGTCTCGGCGGTGACGCGGCCGACCTTGTCGCGCTCGATCAGGACGAGGCCGCCGCCGCTTTCGGCGCGCGCGAGGAGGCCGCGCCCGTCATAGGCGTAGCGCGTGATGTCCGGCGTCTTCGCGCCCGGCTCGAAGACCTCGTCGCGGATCACGCGACCGGATCGATCGTAGACGTAGGCGATGCGCGCCGTCGGGGTAGCGGGTCTCCATCCACCATTCGTCCGGCGGACGCGGCCGTCAGGGCGAGATCCCGTATCGATAGGGACTGCCCAGCCGAACGATGAGGATCTGCTCGATGCCGGTCATACCGGAGCGGAAGGCGACCTCGGCGACGAGGGCATTGTCCAGGACATGCGAGATGCGCCGGTCGCCGGCCGCGACGGCCGCCGGGTCGCCGCCGGCCGTATCGGCAGAAAGCTTGGCGGCGGCGGAAGCAGGTGTTTCACGCGCCATGTAGAGGCCAAAAGGCAATTCGAGCCCGGCGCCATCGAACGAGGCGCGCTCGATCACGACCTCGTCCAGGGGGATGGCGCTCGCTCCGGCCGTCCGGGATGCGGCGCGACCCAAGCGGAGCACGAGCCCTGGAGCCCTCAGGTCTTCCGTCTGGCCGGCATCGAGCTTCGGCACGGGGCCGCTGCCGATGCGGGGCGGCAGAGCGGCGAGCCAGGCGCCGATGCCGAAGCGGTTCACGCGCGTCGCGATCTCGTTCGCCATGTTCGCCATGGATCACCGAACGGGGTCGTTGCCGGGCAAGTCGAAGCGCTCCCAGCGCTGTCCGTCGAAACGCAGCAGGTCCTTGGTGCCCATGACCCACAGCACGCCATCGGCCGCGTCCACGGCCGAGACGTCCTCGATGTCGGGTTCGAGGCCGGACCATACGCGCTCGATCGTCCGCCTGTCGTGCACGAAGAGGCCGCATGGTCCGGAATAGCTGGAAAGATACAGCTTGCCCTCGAAGAAGGCCATGCCGTTGAAGGACGGCCGGTCGTTGCCGAGCGCCGCCAGTCCCGGCGCCTCGTGGAAGCCGTCGCGCGCGTTGCCCAGAAGCAGCGCGCCCTTGCGTCCGCAGACCCAGACGCGGTCGGGCGTTTCCGGCAGGACGTAAAGCAGAGAGCGATCCTCGGGCGGCCTGATCGGCACTTCGCTGAAGCGCGTCCCGTCGTAATGGAAGATCCTCGACGTGTCGCCGCACACGTAGATGTCGTCCTCGGCAAGGCCACCCAGGCCCCAGAGGATGTTCGACATGTCCGCCATGCCTTTGACGCGCAATGCTTCGTAGTCGGCCGGTGTCGGATTGGCTATCTTGCGGAACTCGCGCAGGATTTCGGTGCCTCGACTCAGTCCGTCGAGGAGCGCTGGATCGAGGATGCTACAGGTGCCGTCCGCTTCGCGCCGATGAACCTGCCCGCCGCCTCCCGAGGCATAAAGGCGTTCGCCGATCTGGCGAATCTTGTAAAGGAAGCCGAGGCGGTGGTCGCGGCGCAGCGGCGACCGCTGCTCGATGATGGTCTCGCGCCTCTTCGTGGCGAAATCCACCGCCAAGCCCCGCTCGCCCAGCATGTAGAGCACCCGGTAGTCCTTGTCGGGCGCCATGTAGAGAGTCATGTCGTTGAGGGCGAAGTCGAACTTGTCGACGGACCATTCCCCCGCGTTGAACTGCACGAGCCCGGTGAACGGCGTTCCCAGATCCTCGTCGTCCGGGGTCGTTGCCAGATAGAATTAGGTCGCGCTTCACCGCCCGAAGCCGCGTGAGCGTGATCTGGATGCGCCGTCGGCCGCCGGGCTGGCCTGCCATCAGCGTGGCTTCCCAAGAGGTCGAAGGGGATCGAGGCGACCGAAGCTATCGGGCGTCATGACATAATCGTAGAGAACTGGCGGCTCTATTGCGACAAGCATGGTGAGATGCTCGCGAATGGGCGCTCTGACCACGTTTGCGATGACGGCCGCCCCGCCCATCGACAAGGCGGGAGCGAAGCCGTAGATCTCGCCTGGCGCGAGAGGGCCGAGCCTGCGCATCGCTCGGGGAAACAGGTCTTTGCCGTTTTCGTCCACGAAGGGTGCCTCGGAACTGCTGATGGGGCCGAAGATGTCGGCGCCGATCGTAAAGGCTTGTGACGTGGGTCGACCGGTCTCGATATCGGCGTAGCTCTCCGGATTGGCGATCGTAACCGTGCCGAGCGGCGCCGTGTAGGTGATGGAGCGACGCGTGCGATGCCAGAAGAGAACTTCGCCGAAGGCATTGTAGGCGATTGCTGTGATGTCGTCGGGAGCAAGTTCCGCGTCGCCTTCGAAGATGGCGCGCACGATAGGCTCGAGAAGCGCTGGATCGCAGAGCCAGGTTCGTCCATCCTTCCAACTGCCCCAGCCATGCTGGACCCAAAAGTCGAGCAGGGCCGAAGGTAAGCGATCGCGATAGCGATCGATCTCTTTCGGCGTCGCCTTCACCGCTCCGGCAGGCGGGCCGAACTGATCGACGATCGCCGCGAAAAGGTCGCATTCAGGCATCGCACGGTCCGGCTTTCACGATCTCTCGATGCTTGCTTCCTCTCGCAAGAACTGCCTGCGCTCTGAGCGGCAAGCGCAGCTTTGCGGGGAAAGGACATCGCTAGCAGCGTCACTCGAAGGTGAGCCAGGACACGCCCTGGACGAGTCGCCCGCCATGCGCGCAAGGATCGCCCTGGCGCGCCACCGCGCGCCCCTCGATCGTGGCGACACCCGACCCGCCGGTGATCGCGTCGCTCGTCGGCACCCCGGTGCACAGGCAGGTATCGCCGACTGTTGCGATTGGCACCCCCTCCACCGTCACGAAGCTCTGCCGCGTCGACACGACCGGCCCGCCGACATGCGGCTTCGGGCCAGGATCGCAGGCGGGGCAGACGTGGCTGTGGCCGCGCAGGGAAGCGGGTTGGGTCATTGTCGCCCTCCGCTGCCGATCATGCGAACAGCCGGCACGTGAGGCTGCGTGCTGTCGTAAAGCGTAAACAGAGCAGCCTGAGCCGCAATTGTTAAGGCTGTCACAGCATCCGCGGGCCGGAAGTTCTCAACAGTAACCGGGCCGCCAAGCGCAGGGTGAAGCTTCAACGCATAAATCTGGCCGAATTCCAATTCACTATAAGCTTTTAGAACGCGATTGAAAAGCGGATGACCTTCATCGTCGAACAGATCGAAGGAGCCCGCATCGATATTAGCCAAAGCCACGCCTAAAGAGATATATCCGTCGGGATCTGGATCGGGCTCGATGAGATCATCGCACAGAACTCTGCCATAGACTAAATCGACTTCAGTAACGCCATAATCTTGATTCCAAACCAAGAGCCGGCCAAACGCAGAAAATCCGACAACATGACTTCTCTCCGGTTTTATATCTGCATCTCCCTCGAATACCTTCTGCACGACAGAATGGTATTCGGATGGAATGCATAGTTAAAAATAAGCTCCCCGCCATTTTTCAAAGCCATAGGTTGATACAAAATCCAGGAAAGTCTGCGGTATACGACCCGCGGAATGGTTGAGATCGCGGGTCGATATCGGCTCACCGCCTGTCGGCCGACCGAACTTTTTCAAGCATCTTTCAAAATCAATCGATATATTTCCCATCACCAGCAACCTATATCACAGCGAGACTAGAAAATTGGAATTCCAGAATTTTCTGGCCCTGATCCCCCAGCATGCATCTTGTCACCGTTTAGCATCGATTTTAGGGACTTTGGCGGCTCGACCGGAGGGCATTCCTCAAGAGTTACATTCATCTTTTTACCCTGCTTTTCAGCCTCTTCCGCATGGTCACGAAGCTGTTGGGAGCGCCGCCCCTTCCACTGACCACCCAAGGAACTATTGATACTCCGATCGCCCATTCCAGAGATAGAGCCGTCATCACCAGCAACTAGATCAATCGTATGCGTGGCAGCAAGTTTTGCCATCTCCTTGTCAACTTCTTCATTAGCTCTTACATCGAAATCGTTGTGCCCTTCCTTTCTATATTTTCTTTCAAGAGCCTGATTTCTTGATAAGCGATATTCTTCTCGCGTTGTCCTAAGGGCAGGGGCATCGCCGGCCGGACGCTTAATCTTGCTATATTTGTCGATATTTTTAACAAGATCGCCAGCGTCCATATTGTTGATCGTGTCTTGTTGTTCGGCCAAATGCCGACGAAATTCCTTCTTCGTCTTCTCATCCGCGCCTTCGGGAGGGCTGAAGCAGTCGATCTTACCGCAATTTTCGCAAGGGATAGTCGCGTCCTTATCCCTCGCTTGGTCTTCCGCGTCTTCGCTCGTGTCCTCCATGTAGGAGGCCACAGCTTCCGCTGCCGCCACGGCAGCCATTCCGCCGACGCGCGAGCCGATGGCGCGGCCGATCCAGGCGCCGATCGGACCGAAGGGCGCTCCCATGAGTCCACCAAGAACGCTGCCAGCGACCTGCCCCCCACGTTCGGCTACTGTTCGCGTGGTCGAGGAAAGCCCCGAGCCTGCCGTCGCCGTGTTGCTCATCGGGAACTCCCGGCCGCGAAGCCGTCCCGGCGAAGCGCGTCCACGGCATGGCCGATCAGCGCCTTGACGCGGTTGTCGGGCGTGTCCTTGCCGTCGGTCACGTAGGAGCGAATCTCGGGCGCCTCCGCCGCCTTGCCGTCGGACATCATCATCACGTAGGCCCAGCGCGTGCGACCGCGCTCGGTGCGGATGCCGAGCTCGTCGGCCGAGGGCTCGCTGGCCAGCGTGGCGCCCCAGACGAAGCGGTCATCGATGCCGGAAAAATGGGGCGGGACGTGGCTCCTTAGAAAGCGCGCCGTGCGCAGGCGCGAGGAATGCACCATGGCGGCCTTCAACTGCTCGATCTGTTCCGCATCGAAGGCCAGGAGTCCCGGCGTGAAGGGGACCGGCGGCTCGGGTCGCACGGCACGCTTCAGGCCGCCATAGTCCGGAGCGTTCATGATGAGCGTGGCGGCAGGGCCGAAGAAGCGTGAATATTGCGAGGGCGTCAGGATCGGCAGCACCGCGGCCAGAACGTTCGGATCCCAATGCCGGAACAGCACGCGTGGCCTGCCCCCTGGAAGGTTCTCTAATCGCATTCGTCAAGCTGGCTGACTGAGGTCTGCGCACACGCCGGGTTCATGGTTCTCTCCGCGGTCGGTCTCGATGGACCGCCGCATGTTGGCGTCAGATGGTCGGATCGACCGAAGTGGTCCTCGCGATTGCCGGGGGC
>CANJKV010000288.1 GCA_947474855.1 Aurantimonadaceae bacterium
CGCCTCATACTGCGAGGCGTAATCGCCTCGGTGGTCAAACACCATCCGGACCGCCCGCTCGCGGACCTCAGGCGAATAGGGTTGGGTTCTCTTCGTCATGGCTCCATTCTCTCAAGAGTTGGAGCCTCCGGAAATGCCGGGGCGGTTCAAGGTGCTCTGGAGAGAGATTATCGCCGCCGTCTCGGACGTGCTGATCTCGTGCACGACTTGGCGCGCCGAGCCCGAGGCCTTCCAAGCTGCCCTCAACCGGATCGACCTCGAAAAGGCGCGCTTGCAGTGCGGGCCGTGGAGATGCGTCGGTGGCCTGGGCGGGGTCCTCTGCGCGCGAGCCTCTACATGACGCTGGTAGGGCTCCTTTGGCCCGACCCTGGAGAATCGGGTGCCGATTCCCGTCCTCGAGGCGATGATCTAGAACCTGTGCTCCTGCTAAGCTAAGGAGCGTCGCTACCTGCTGGCGCTATCGCATAGCTCGCGGGAGCTGGAACGATGTAGGTTGGGAAGGATCTTGCCTTGGAATGGTGGACCGCCGTCACTGAGCCTCAAGCCACCATTATAGCGGCTCTGCTTACGGTTATAGCGGCCCTGACGGGCGTGCTTCTGGGCTCGTGGCTCTTCAGTGGAAAAGTGAGCGACCTGAAAGCCGCTCTAACCGAGGCGGAGAAACACCTGGAGCAGTACCGAGGCCAGGTTGAGGTCGCCGTTCGCGAGATCGGCTCCACGCTGGACGTCCAGGTGCAGGCGATCCAACAGAGCCTGGGCAACATCTCGACGTCGGTCAACGATCTAAGAGAATCTGGAGCCGTCGAAGAAGCTGCCCCAATCGCTGGCGGTGAACCGCCGCAGGCTGATCTACGAGAGTGCTGGACTCGCATCCGGGACCGCCTGGAGGAGATCGCTGCTGGCCCTCAAATCGATGGCCGAACGCGAGCCAAGTACACGCGCATCGACCGGCGCCGTTACAGCGAGTTCATTGGTGCTCTTGCACGCGATGGGCAACTTGGAGCGAATGAGCAGCAGTACTGGGACGCTCTCGAAATCTGGAACCGCAACAGGAACGGGCGCCGTGAACCCTCACCACAGGATGTTCAGAGAATGAGAGACATCGCTGGGACTGTTGCCGTGTAGACGGGCAGGCGCGAGGCAAGTCGGTCCGCTCTAATCGGAGCGCTCCCGTCTGGCACCATGCGTTGCGGCGCCAACCCACCGATCAAATCGCGGGTCGCCGATGCAATATCGACACCGGCACCAGTTTACGGGCGGGTCCGATCAAGCGGAAAAGTCGCTGCTTGCCGCTCGGAAGCCGACCGAGGTTCCCACCATTGGTGAAGTCCTCGCATCTTGGCGCCGGACGGTGCGATGTCCAACTCCGTAAGGAGCGAACGCTCGTCGAAGGCAGGTTCGCGCCACCGCGGCGTAAACCCGATTGAAGCCCGGTGCCGCTAGTTCGTGGTCGTGGCCGCCGGAGCCGCTGCCGGTGCGGCTCCCGGTGCGGCGCCGTCCGTCGTGGTGCCGGCGTTGTAGTTCGTGAACCAGTAGGCGAGGCCGATCACGACGACCAGCGCGATGATGATGTAGAGCCAGCGGGCGCCTTTAGATCTCTGCGGTGCGATTGCCATGGGGCTTCTCCTCCTGATGGCCTGTCCAGAGACAAGTGCGCCACAGCTCGAGCGTTCCTTCCATCATTGATGGCTGTCTTGGTTCAACCATCACGGACGCCGATCGACTCTGTCGATTGATCTCCCGCTGCCTATCTCCGCCAGGACAAGGAGGTGCCATGGCCTCGACCAGCGATCAGTGTCCTGTGACCAATGAACCTGCACAGCAGGCTCAGTCGAGCACTGGCGACTTTGCCGAGTTCAGGTGCCCGACCTGCGGCCGCTTTCGTGTGTCGCGATCGGCGATCCAGCAGCTCAATGACATGCCAGAGGCTCTCGCCACCGACGCCCTAGCGAAGGCGAAGAAGCGAGCAGAGATCGATGGCGACGAGGTGCCCTTCATCCGCTCGTTCGATCTCGTACTGAGCTGAGCAGCCGTGCACTGCAGGACTTCGTACAGCGGCGGACGGTCGGGGCTCTGTTGATCGTGAGTCAGGGCCCGGACACGAAAAAGCCGCTGGGGATTGCACCCAACGGCTCCAGCGTCTCTCACGAGATGTGCGGCCTTCCGCTGATCAACTCGCCAGTACATCCGTGGTCGGACGAAAAGCGGAGGCCTGGAGCGCATCGACCACTCTGACGGGGACGCGCTGCACAAGCCTCATATGGAGGGCCGCCACGGCGCTTACAAGCCCCTGAGCCCGAAGAATGAGCACTCGCTAATCGCTACCCTGCAGTCCGGTTTGCAGCGCTGAGGGGTCTTAGACCTCGGAGTTCAGGCATCCCGTAGCAGGGCGAGTGATCGACTCCATGTCGCGCGACATGTTGCATGGAGCTGCCGTGCGCCGATTGAAACTCCTGCAAATCAAGGGGAATGGCTGCAACACGGATGCGACATGAAAGGGTAGGAATTCCGCCCTTGCCCACCACATAAGTCGCTGATTTAGAAGGGAGAAGAGGTGGTACGGTTGGGCGGGTTCGAACCGCCGACCTTCGGAGCCACAATCCGACGCTCTAACCAGCTGAGCTACAACCGCGCGAGAAGCGGCGCACGGGGCGCCCGCTCTTCGGGAGGGGACATAGATTCTTTTCGGCCGCATGGCAAGGGATGCGAGAACGCGACCGGCCGCGGGAGCGGGCGCCCGGCCGTCCGGCGGGCGCCCGGGATCGTCAGATCTTCTGGTTGGTCGCGGCGGCGAAGGCGTCGCGGCCCGGCTTCATCATGTCCTTGGCGATGCTCTGCGTCAGCGACTGCATCTCCTTGACCTGATCGGTTGCCAGTTCGACCTGCTTGCGCACGTAGGAGCTCTGGAGCTCGATGATCTCGGCGACGGACTTGGCCGACATCAGGCTCTCGATGTGCGAGAAGCCGAGCTCGGCGTTGCGGCGCATCGCGTCGACCGCCTTCTTCGAAAGGTTCAGCGACCCCTGATGGGCGCTCTCCATCGTGGTCTCGAGGGTCTTGGTCGCCTCGTCGGCCGCCGACTTCATGCGCTGGTAGGCCTGACGCGACTGCTCGACGGACTTCTCGCTCATGGAGCGGAAGGCTTCGGTCAGCTTGGCCGGGTCCATGCCCATCATCGCCTGCGCGTTCGGCATCCCGCTCATGCCGAAGGGATCGTTGCTGTTCTGGTCGGACATGCTCGTCTTCCTCCTAATGGGCTCGCGATGGTTCGGCCACATCCGGACGATGTGCCGCAGCGAACCATCTTGCACATTTACATAGCAACATCTTTTGTGCACTGCAACATAAACGCTGTGGGCGGAGGCCGCATTAACCCTTCCGGCCATCGACACCGTCGCTCGTTCTGGATTTGGACCGGCCTCGCCTTTATTAAAGATCCGTTAAGGGTCCTCTCGTCGTTTTCGCGCGGGCCCGCCAGATCCGCTTATGGACGGACCGCCGGAACCGCACGCATGACCAGCCGCCGCCCATGACCCGCCAAAGCGCCCCAGACATCCTCCGCATCCTGTCGAGCGAGGCCGTGCGCAGCCGCGCCGACGCGCCGCTCGCAGCCCTCGTGCGGGACCTGTCGCGCTTCGTCTGGGCCAATGCGGCGGGCGCGCGCCTCCTGGGCCTCGGCGCCGGGCCGCTGACCGACGCGCGGCGGGCCGCCGCGCTGCCGGCGCCCCGCCAGCTCGGCTCGGCCGCTCGGGCGCTTTCCGCTTCGGGCCGGGCGCGTGTCGTGCTGCGCTTGCCGGGACGGGGCCTGTCGTCGCCCCTCGACGCCGCGGATCTTCTCGTCGTCGGCGACGCGGGCGAGGACGCCTTCGTGCTCCTGGCCCTGCCCGCCGATCCGACGGCCCCCACGCTCGACCCGGCCGTCCGGCTCCTGCGGGAAGCGGGCGGCGGGAACGAGAACGGCCGCCTCGCCATCCTCAACGCAGACGGCAGCCTCGCGGCTGCGGATCCGGGCTTTCCGCTGGAATGGATCGGTGACCTGCGCCGCGCGATCGCGGAGTTCCGCGAAGGGGGCGCGGATCGCGCGCTGCTCGATCCGGAGGGCGCGCGCCTCGCGGCCGCGAGGCTCGCCCACGGCTTCGTCGCCCTTCGCGTCGAGCCGGCGAAGGACGAGCCCCCCATCGCGACCGGCAGAACGGTGGCGCCGTCCAGCCGTGCCGCGGCGCGTCCGGCCGGCTTCGTCACCAATCGGCGCACGCCGTTCGGCCGCAGCTGGCTGCCGGCTCCCTTGTCCGGCCTTCTGTCCGCCTGGACCGCGGCTGCGTCCCACGCGGCCGCTCCGGACGCCGCCGGCGCCGCGCCCGTACCGGCAAAGGGGGGCGAGACGACGCCCGGTCTTTCTCCGCAGGGCACCGGCCCCGCCGCCATCGAGCCCGAAAGCCCGGCACGAGCGGAGGCGGCGGAGGCGGTTGCCTCGCCGCCCGCGGCCGCGCCCGCGCCGCTTCGGACCCGTCTTCATTCCAACTGGGGCGAAGCGCCCGCCGCCGCGCCGGAAGCAGCGGTTGAAGCGGAGGCGGAGCCGCCGGTCGAAGCGGCTTCGGAGATCGTCCCGCCACCAGCCGAGGCTCCGCTTCCGCCTGCAGACGAGGCCGACGATCCCGATGCACCCGTCGAGCCCCGGGCCGTGCCGCCCGTCGACCAGACCGAAATCCCAGGCGAGACGAGCATGACCGACGCCGCGACCGTGCCGCACGATGCCGCGCCGCACGAGACGACGCCGGACCCGCCCGGCCTGTCGGACTTCCGCCCGCGCTTCGACGTCGGGCCGGTGCGCTTTTCCTGGCAGATCGATGCCGCGGGGCGCTTCCGGGCCCTGTCGCCGGAGTTTGCGGCCACCGTCGGGCCGCGCTCGGCCGCGGTGATCGGGCGCCCCTTCGCCGAGATCGCGGACAGCTACGGCTTTGACGCCGACGGCGAGATCGAACGGCTTCTCGCCCGGCGCGAAACCTGGTCCGGCCGCTCGATCGAGTGGCCCGTGGAGAACAGCGACCGCAAGGTTCCCGTGGATCTCGCGGCGCTGCCGACCTACGGCCGCGACCGCGCCTTCGACGGCTTCCGCGGCTTCGGCATCCTGCGCCCCGGCGAGTGGGTGGAGGATTCCGAAGCGATCGGCCTCATCATCGGCGGCCACCACGTCCTCGACGATGAGCCGGAAGACGCAGCCGCACCTAGGGCGAGGCCAGAAGACGCGGACGAGGCTCCGCTGTTCCCGACGCCCAGGCGCGAGGGCGGCCACGACGATCTGCGCGCCGCGCTGATGGCCTCCTCCGTGTTCGGCCGCCGGACCGACGGCGCTCTTCCGGCCCCCGAACAGGCACCGGCTCCGCTTCCCGTCAACGAGGCCGCGGCGCCCGACAAGGTGATCCGGCTCGAAGAGCGGCGCCGGACCGGCCGCATCGAGGGCGTTCTAACGCCCGACGAGGTGGACGCCTTTCGCGCCATCGGCACGACACTCGCCGAATCGCCGGACGCCGAGCGCCTGTCGCGGGCCGTCGTCGAGGCAAGCGAGCGCCTGCGCACCACGGCCGCCGCCGACGAGGCGGCGGGCGACGAGGAAACGCTCGCGCTCGATCTCGGCGACCTCGAGCCGGTCTTCTCGGCCCTGCCGCTGCCGATCCTCGTGCAGATGCGCGAGACCCTCGTCGCGGCCAATGCCGAGTTCCTGGAGATGACGGGCTACGAGAGCGTTTCGGCGCTGAGCGAGGCCGGCGGCCTCGCCCACCTCTTCGCCGAGCCCGCCAAGGGCGCCGCGCCCGGCGCGCTCGCCATTCGCCGCGCCGACGGGTCGCTCTCGGCGATGCGCGTCCACATGCAGCGGGCGAGCGTGCGCGGGCGCTCCTGCCTCGTGATGTCCTTCAGCCCCGACGGCACGATGGCCACCCCCGAAACGGGCTCGGGCGCGGCCGAGGCGAGCGTCCTCGACGCGGCCCACCGCCTCGCCATCCTCGATTCGACGGTGGACGGCCTCGTCGTCTTCGACACCGCCAACCGCATCGAGGCCATGGACGAGGCGGCGCACGCGCTCTTCGGCATCGCGCC
>CANJKV010000289.1 GCA_947474855.1 Aurantimonadaceae bacterium
GGGGCGGCGACGAGCCACGTCGTGATCGTCGCGCGCGCCCTCGGGCTGCCGGTGGTCGCGCAGGTCAAGGGCGCGGTCTCCATGGCGGAGAACCGCGACGCGATCATCGTCGACGGCGACGACGGAACGGTGCATCTGCGCCCGCCGGCCGAGCTCGAATCGCTCTACGGCGACAAGGTGCGCTTCCGCGCCAAGCGGCAGGAGCGCTACCGCGAGCTGCGCGACCGGCCGAGCGTGACCAAGGACGGCACGCCCATCCATCTCATGATGAATGCCGGCCTCCTCGTCGACCTGCCGCAGCTCGCCGAGGCGGGCGCGCAGGGGATCGGGCTGTTCCGCACCGAGCTGCAGTTCCTCGTCGCCTCCACCATGCCGCGCATGCGCGACCAGGAGCGGCTCTACGCGGCCGTTCTCGACGCGGCGAGCGATGCGCCCGTCACCTTCCGCACGCTCGACGTCGGCGGCGACAAGGTCGTGCCCTATCTCGGTGGCCTGTCGGAGGAGAATCCGGCGCTCGGCTACCGGGCTCTGCGCCTCGCGCTCGACCGGCCGGGGCTGATGCGCACGCAGCTTCGCGCGCTCCTCAAGGCCGCGGCTGGACGGGAACTGCGCGTCATGTTCCCGATGGTGACGGACATGGGCGAGATGCGCCAGGCGCGTGATCTCCTGTCGCGCGAGATCGCCCACCTCACCAAGTTCGGCCATGCCATGCCGACGAGCGTGAAGATCGGCGCGATGATCGAGGTGCCCGCGCTCCTCTACCAGCTCGACGAGCTGATGCGGCTCGTCGACTTCGTGTCGGTCGGCTCCAACGACCTGTTCCAGTTCTTCAACGCCGTCGACCGCGGCAATTCCCGCGTCGCCTCGCGCTTCGACGACCTGTCCCCGCCCTTCCTCCTGGCGCTGAAGAGCATCGCGGAGGCCGGGGCGCGCAATGGCGTCGGCGTCACGCTCTGCGGCGAGATGGCGGGGCGCCCGCTCGCGGCCATGGCGTTGATCGGGCTCGGCTTCCGGTCCATATCCATGGCGCCGCCGGCCATCGGCCCGGTCAAGGCCATGCTGCTGGAGCTCGACGCGGGCGAGCTGTCGCGGCAGATGGAGGCCTGGATGGCCGATCCCGAGCGCCCGCTCTCGCTGCGCCAGCGGCTCATCGATTTCGCCGAGGCGAACGGCATCCCGCATTAGCGGGGCCGCACCTCCGCTTCGCTGCCGCGCGGGCTCGAAAGCCCGCGCCCGTTCTCCGTTCCCTTCTCGATTGTTCAGCCATGGCGAGCCTGCCGACCAAGACCCTCGACGAGATCCTGTCGCGCTACGACCGCATCGAAGCGCAGATGGCCGCAGGGCCCGATCACGAGACCTATTCCAAGCTCGCCGCCGAGTATTCGGGGCTGGAAGAGGTGGTCGCCGCGATCCGGCGCCTGCGGGCGGCCGAGAAGGATCGCGAGGAGGCGCGCGCCATCGCCGAGGATCCGGGATCCGATCGCGAGATGCGCGACCTCGCCTCCGAAGAGGTTGCCGAGCTCGGACCGGCGATCGAGGACCTCACCCGCGAGATCGGGATCCTGCTCCTGCCCAAGGACGCGGCCGACGAGAAGGGCGCGATCATCGAGGTGCGCGCCGGCACCGGCGGCTCGGAGGCGGGCCTCTTCGCCGGCGACCTGTTCCGCATGTACCAGCGCTACGCCGAAGCGCATCGCTGGAAGGTCGAGCTCCTGTCGGCGACTGAGGGCGAGGTCGGCGGCTATCGCGAGGTGGTCGCTTCGGTGACGGGGAAGGGGGTCTTCTCGCGGCTGAAGTTCGAGTCCGGCGTCCACCGGGTGCAGCGCGTGCCCGAAACGGAGTCGGGCGGGCGCATCCACACTTCGGCCGCCACGGTCGCCGTCCTGCCCGAAGCCGAGGACATCGACGTCGAGATCCGCCCCGAGGACATCCGCATCGACACGATGCGCTCCTCGGGCGCCGGCGGCCAGCACGTCAACACGACCGACTCGGCGGTGCGGATCACCCATCTGCCGACCGGCATCGTCGTGACCTCGTCGGAAAAATCGCAGCACCAGAATCGCGCCCGCGCCATGCAGGTGCTGCGCGCCCGGCTCTTCGACATGGAGCGCAGCCGGGCCGATGCCGAACGCTCGCAAACACGGCGCGCGCAGGTCGGTTCCGGCGACCGCTCCGAGCGCATCCGCACCTACAACTTTCCGCAAGGGCGCGTCACCGACCATCGCATCAACCTCACCCTCTACAAGCTCGACCGGGTGATCGAGGGGGAGATGGACGAGCTGGTCGATGCCCTCGTCGCCAGCGATCAGGCCGAGCGCCTCGCGGCGGTGGGCCTCGATGATTGAGACCGGAGCCGCCGGGTCGCTCGCCGGCGTGCCGCTTCGCGAAGCGCTCGCCCGTGCCCGTCGCCGCCTCGCCGATGCGGGGCTCGGCGAGGCCGATCTCGACGCGCGGCTCCTGTTTCTGGCGGCGATCGGCCTCGACGGGGCGGGACTGATCCTGCGCGGAGGCGAGCCGCTGGAAGCCTCCGCGGCGCAACGGCTCGACGCCATGCTGGAGAAGCGCCTCGGCGGCATGCCGGTCGGGCGCATCCTCGGGCGCCGCGCCTTCGGCGAGCACGACTTCGCCCTTTCGCCCGACACGCTGGAGCCGCGGCCGGACACGGAAGCCCTGGTCGATCTCGCCGAGGCGCTGCTGCGCCGGCGAGCTCGCCCGGTCCGCTTCGCCGACATCGGCACCGGCACCGGCGCGATCGCCGTGTCGCTTCTCGCGCGGCTGCCGGACGCGGTGTGCTTGGCGACCGACCTGTCGCCCGGCGCGCTCGACACGGCAAGGCAGAACGCCCGCGCCGCTGGGGTCGAGGCGCGCTTCCTGCCCGCTTGCCTCGATTATTGCGAGGCGATGGCGCCGGGGCTTGATGCAATCGTCACGAACCCACCCTATATCCCATCCCAAGAGGTGGAGCGCTTGTCGCGCGAAGTGCGCGACCACGATCCCCGCCTGGCGCTCGACGGCGGAACGGACGGTCTCGACGCCTACCGCGCCATCGCCGCGGGCGCCGCGCGAGTGGTGAAGCCGGGCGGCTTGGTCGCCGCCGAGATCGGCATCGGACAGGAACGGGACCTCGACGCGATCATGAGCGATGCCGGCTTCGGGCGAATCGCGGAGCGTCGCGATCTCGGCGGCGTGCTCCGGGCGCTGGCCTATCGGCGTCACGATGGCTCGAGGCTCGCTCCAGACCGCGCGTAACCGGTTGAAACCAGCCGATTCATGGGAAATTTGGACTTGTCGCCACACATAGAAGTGACTAGGGTTCAAACAAACGATGCGGAATGATCGAGGGGGACATCCCCAGAGGCCGACGCTCGGTAGGCGTCATGGCCGGGATGCTCGTGACAGCCGCGGGGACGTTTCGTTCCTTCAGTGATCCTCGGGATCGCAGGGCGCAGCCAAACTGAAATCGATCGTCCGGACTCGTCGCGTCGACGAAGCCGGATCGTGCGGGGCGAAGAGTTCGCCTCCGCTTCGAGGGGCCTACCGGCAAGAACCGGACTATCCAGAAGACAGGAAGAGCATGAGGCCAGGACAGCAGCAGAAGAACCGCATGCGCGGCCGCGGGCGCAAGGGCCCGAATCCGCTTTCGCGGAGCTACGAGTCGAACGGCCCGGACGTCAAGATCAGAGGCACGGCCCAGCACGTCGCCGAGAAGTACGGGATGCTGGCGCGCGACGCCGCAGTCTCCGGCGACCGCGTGATGGCCGAGAACTACTTGCAGCACGCCGAGCACTACAATCGCATCATCATGGCGGCGCAGGCCCAGCTCCAGCCGCAGCAGCGCGACGACTGGGCCGGCGACGAGGACGAGGGCGACGACCTGCAGGAGATGGGCTTCTATCGCCCGGCGCCCGAGCAGCGTCAGGACCGCGGCGACTATCGCGGCGAGCCGAACGGCAACAACAATAACGGCCATAACAACGGCTACGGCGGCCAGCCCCAGCCGCAGAACCGCGAGCAGCGGTTCGACCGGAACGATCGACAGGACCGACAGGATCGCGGCGACCGCCAGGATCGGCAGGATCGCGGCGAACGTCGCAACTTCGGCGGCGAGGGACGCGAGGGCGGCAACTTCGATCGCCGCGAGCGCTTCAACGACCGCCAGCAGGCCCAGCCGAGCGGCGTCGGCCCGCAGCCCTACCTGCCCCGCGATCTCGGCGGCGATGCCGAAGGCGAGGAAAACCGCGGCGAGGCCCGCGACTTCCGCAACCGTGACAACCGCGACAACCGCGAGGGCGGCAACCGCGAAAGCCGCGAAAGCCGCCGCGAGCGCTTCCGCGAGAACCGCCGCGAGCGCTTCAACAATCGGGGCGACAACCGCGGCGATCGTGCCGAGGGCGTGACGGGGGCGAGCGCCGAGGGCGCGCCGCAGCCGGCGGCACCTGTCGAGGCCCGCGCCGAGGCGCCGCGCCACGAGCAGCCGGTCCGCGAGGAGCGCGTCGAGCGTCCCGCCGCCGCGCCGGCACCCGCTCCGGAAGCACCGGTCGCCGCGCCGGCTCCGGCTCGCGCGCCCGCCCCTGTCGCCGAGGCTCCCGCCACCGAGGATGCGCCGGCGCCTCGGGCTCGCCGCACCCGCGCGCCCAAGGCCGCTCCGGCCGAAGCTCCCGCGACCGAAGCGCCCGCCGCTGCCGCGCCGGAAGCCGAGGCCGCTCCGGCCAAGCGCCGTCCTGGCCGTCCGCGCAAGAAGGCGACGGAAGGCGAGGGCGGCGACGGGGAGGGCGGACTTCCCGACTTCCTCCTGGCCTCCAACGGCTGACCGGTTCCACCGGATGTGAACGAATGAAGGCCCGGCGCGCAGCGCCGGGCCTTTTTGCGTGTGGACGCATGCATGCGAGGGATCGCTTCCCAGGTCGGCTCGGCCGCTGAGACGGCGAAGCGCCCATCGCTCCGGGCTTTGGCACGCGCCGCAGCGGCAGGTTCCGGTTGCAGCGCGGGGCCGCTCGGGACGCCGCTCCGCCTCTTTTCACGCCGGGGCGCGGCTCCCATATCTCAGCGCGACGGCTTGCCGAACGATCGGGAGCCGGTTCCACGCCAGCCGCCGCGCGATGCCGAGAAGCGGGTCGCCGGGCGGAGAAGGGAGCCCACATGAATCCGGAAAAATACACAGAGCGCGTCCGCGGCTTTCTGCAGGCCGCGCAGACCCAGGCGGTCACGCGCGATCACCAGCAGTTCACGCCCGAGCACCTGTTGAAGGTGCTGGTCGACGATCCCGAGGGGATGGCTGCCGGCCTCATCGAGAAGGCGGGCGGACGTGCCGCCGACGTGCGCCTCGCGGTCGACGCCGCGCTGGAAGCCATGCCGAAGGTGTCCGGCGGCAACGGCCAGCTTTATCTCGCCCAGCCGCTCGCCAAGGTCATGGCGACCGCCGAGGAGCTCGCCAAGAAGTCCGGCGACAGCTTCGTGACCGTGGAGCGCCTTCTGCTCGCGCTCGCCATCGAGAAGGGCGCCAAGACCGCCGACATCCTGGCGCGCGCCGGCGTGACCGCCAACGGCCTGAACGCCGCGATCAACGAGATTCGCAAGGGGCGCACGGGCGACTCGGCGAGCGCCGAACAGGCCTATGACGCGCTGAAGAAGTACGCCCGGGACCTCACCAAGGACGCGCGCGAGGGCAAGCTCGACCCGGTGATCGGCCGCGACGACGAGATCCGCCGCACGATCCAGGTCCTGTCGCGCCGCACCAAGAACAATCCCGTCCTGATCGGCGAGCCCGGCGTCGGCAAGACCGCGATCGCGGAAGGCCTGGCGCTGCGCATCGTCAACGGCGACGTGCCGGAGAGCTTGCGCGACAAGCAGCTGATGGCGCTCGACATGGGCGCGCTGATCGCCGGCGCGAAGTATCGCGGAGAGTTCGAGGAGCGGCTGAAGGCCGTGCTCTCCGAGGTGACGGGAGCGGCCGGCGGCATCATCCTGTTCATCGACGAGATGCACACTCTCGTCGGCGCCGGCAAGGCGGACGGGGCGATGGACGCATCGAACCTCCTGAAGCCGGCGCTTGCCCGCGGCGAGCTGCACTGCGTCGGCGCGACCACGCTCGA
>CANJKV010000290.1 GCA_947474855.1 Aurantimonadaceae bacterium
ACCTGAAGTTCGCAGGCCACCCAGAATGCCAGGGCGCAGGCGATCATCAGCGGCGACGGCACCGCGACGGCGAGCCCCGCCGCCATCGCCAGCATCCCGAGGAAGACGGGATTGCGCGAGAACTCGAAGAGCCCCGTCGTCACCAGCCGGTCGGGCGCCACGTCCGGGACGCCGACGCGCCAGCGGCGTCCCATGTCGCCTTGCGCGTAGATCGTCAGCCCCTGCCCCGCGAGAGCCACCACGACGCCGACGAGCTGGAGCCCCAGCGTCTCTCCGTCGAGCGGCCGGACCGCGAACCACGACAAACCTGCCGCGTGGCACGCGACGGCCGCGAGGCCACCGGCGACCGCAAGCCGGAACAGGATCTGTGCGAGGCGCTGGCGGGGCGTTCCACCGAAACCGTAAGCGTTCCGACCGATGGCGGCGGAGGTGCGGCGCGTCGCGACCAGGAGCCAGAGGCACGTCGTCCCGAGGATGACCAGGGGAGCGTAGATGAGAACGAGGTCGATCGGTCCGGTCATCGCGGCTTCCACCCGAGGAGCCGCATGGCGTTGGCGGTGACGAGGACCGTCGCGCCGGTGTCGGCGAGGATCGCGGGCCAGAGGCCGGTGACGCCGATCACGGTCGTCACGAGGAACACGGCCTTCAGCCCGAGCGCGATGGTGATGTTCTGGCGGATGTTGCCCATCGTGCTCTTGGCGAGCGCGATCATGTCGGGGACGTCGCGCATCCGGCCGTGGAGCACCGCCGCGTCCGCCGTTTCCAACGCGACGTCCGTACCTCCGCCCATGGCGATGCCGACGTCGGCCGCAGCCAGTGCCGGCGCATCGTTGATGCCGTCGCCGACCTTCGCGACGACGAAGCCACGACCCTGCAGCTCCTTCACGATCCGCTGCTTGTCCTGCGGCAGGAGTTCGGCCTGGGCCTCGATCCCGAGGCTGCCGGCGATGGCCTGCGCGGTGCGGCGGTTGTCGCCGGTCAGCATCACGGCGTGGATGCCGTCCTCCTTGAGGGCGGAGAGCCCGGCGGCGGCGTCGGCCCGCGGCTCGTCGCGGATGGCGAGGAGCCCTGCCACCCCTTCGCCGGCGAGAAGGATCGACACCGTCTTGCCTTCGTCGTTCAAGATCGAGATCCGCGGCTCGAACTCGGCGATGGATGTCCGACGCGCCACCGCCTGGGGCGATCCGAGGAAGGCCTTCAACCCGCCGACGCTGCCCGACACGCCCTCGCCCGCGATCGCCTGCGCGTCGAAGGCAGGCGGCACGGGCGCACCATCCGCCTTGGCCCTGTCGAGGATCGCGAGCGCGAGCGGGTGGCTCGATCCACGTTCGAGGGCGGCGGCCATGGAGAGCACGTCGCGCTCGGACCGGCCCGCGGCCACGACGTCCGTCACCTTGGGCTTGCCCTCGGTGATCGTACCGGTCTTGTCGAGCGCGACGGCGGTGATCCGGCTGAGGCCTTCGAGGACGACGCCGCCCTTCATCAGGAGCCCGCGCCGGGCGCCGGCCGACAGGCCCGCCGCGATGGCGGCCGGCGTCGAGATCACGAGTGCGCAGGGGCAGCCGATGAGAAGGATCGCCAGCCCTTTGTAGACCCACTCGCCCCAGGCTCCGCCGAACAGGAGCGGCGGCACGACGGCCACGAGCGCGCCGACCACGAGGACGGCGGGGGTGTAGACCTTGGAGAAGCGGTCGATGAAGCGTTCCGTCGGCGACTTCGCCTCCTGCGCCTCCTCCACGAGGCGCACGACCCGGGCGATGGTGTTGTCGACCGCGGCTGCCGTCACCTTCACGCGCAGGACGCCGTCGGTGTTGATCGTGCCGGCGAAGACCGCGTCGCCGCTCGCCTTGCGCTTCGGCACGCTCTCGCCCGTCACCGGCGCCTCGTCGACGGCGCCGGAGCCCTCGACGATCGTGCCGTCGGCGGCGATCCGGTCGCCCGGACGCACGAGGATCGTGACGCCCACGGCGAGGCTCTCGGCGGGCATCTCACGTGTCTCGCCGTCCGCCTCGACGAGGGCCGTCTTCGGCACGAGCGAGGTGAGGCCCTGGATGCTCCTGCGCGCACGGCCGGCGGCGACACCTTCCAGCATCTCGCCGACGAGGAACAGGAAGACGACGGCGGCCGCCTCCTCCTGCGCGCCGATGACGACGGCGCCGACCGCGGCGATGGTCATCAGCGTCTCGATCGAGAAGGGCGTGCCGTAGCGCGCCGCCGTGATCGCCCTCCATCCCACCGGAACGAGGCCGACCGCGAGCGCCAGGAGGAATGCAAGCTCCTCGACCTGCGGGAAGAGATGCCCGACCAGGTATGCGGCGACGAGCGCGACGCCGCAGGCGGCGGTCAGGCGGGCCTTGCGGGTCTTCCACCAGACGGCGCCGCCCTCCTCCTCCGCATGGGAATGCAGGTGTCCGGAGGACGCGGCATCCTGGATGCCGCCCGGACGATCGTGCCCCGCGTGCCCGTGCGTCTCGGAAGTCGGTCCCCCCGGCCCCGTCGCCGCCCGGCCGCCGGTGGGCCTCTGCGGTGCCGGCGCGAAGCCGTAGCCGAGGTTCCTGACCTGTCGTTCCAGCGCGACGGGATCGAGATCGGGTCCGTGGACGACGGTCATCGTCTCGGTCGAGGCCGAGACCGAAACGTCCTCGACACCCGGCAGCCTGCGCACGGCCGTGTCGACCTTCGCCGCGCAGGAGGCGCAGTCCATGCCGCCGACGCGGTAGCGGGAACGCGTCGGTCCCGTCGGCGCACCGACGCCGTCGGGTCCGCCCTCGGCGTGGTCGTGTTCGTGTCCGTGGTGGTGACCTGCGTCGCGACCGGAACCATGGACATGCGCGGAGCCGTCCCCGTGGCCGTCGTGCGTCGCCCGGGTCGGCTGCGGGATCGGTCGGACGACGTGACCGAGGGCGCGGACCCGCGAGGTCATAGCTTCTTCGTCGAACGCCGCCCCGTGCGTCACCGTCATCGATCCGGTGGAAACGGAGACGGACACGTCCTCGACGCCTGGAAGCCCGCGCACGGCCTTGTCGATCTTGGATGCGCAGGACGCGCAATCCATGTCGGCGACGCTGTAGCGGGAACGATCGAGAGTAGCGCTCATGGGACGGATCCTCGTGTGTCGCCGTTCTCGCTACATCCTCGAGCGGCTAGAGGAGCAAGCGAATAATCGATCACGGGTTCGCGATCGTTCCAGCGGCCTCCCGGACGCCGTCACGACGCCCGACGTGGTGCATGACGGACGTAGCTCCGACCGCGGCAGGCCTCTCGTCGGTCGGCGCGTCCCGACGAAGGGGACAGATGGTGGTTCGCGTCCCGATCCACCGAGGCGCACCGACCGGCATGACCGATCGGACGACGCGGACCGGCCGGTCGACCGGACGCGGTCACGAAATTGCGTCGCCGGGGCTGGGAGCCCCGGGGCCGCCGGACCGCCTCGAGAACAGGAAAAGCACGGCGCCGAGGGTGATGTATACGTCGGCCAGATTGAAGACGAACGGATGCCAATCCCCGAAGTGGAGATCGAGGTAGTCGGTCACCGCGCCATTGGCGGCTCGGTCGACGAGATTGGCCGAAGCTCCGGCGATCGCAAGCGAGAGCGCGGCACGGGCGCCCCCATGCGGCATCCGGTAGGCCCAGGCCGCCAACGCTGTCGTCAGCAGTCCCGTAACCGCGAGCAGGGCCAGCCTGCCCGTTCCATGGTCGGCCGAGAACAGGCTGAACGAGATGCCCTCGTTGAAGGTCAGACGCAGGGAAAGGAACGGCAGGAAGTCGGTCGAGGGGCCGTAAGGTTCGAGACCGGCTCGCGCCCACGCCTTCAAGGCCAGGTCGAGCGCCGCGCCGGCCAGTACGACGATCGTGCACGAAAGGGTCTTCAAGCGCGCCTCGCCCGTGCGAGATCCTGTCGCGCATCGTGGACGATCGACCAGGCTCCATGCAGGAACAGGCTCGCCACCACGAAGGCGACGACCAGATCCGGCCAGGGGCTTTGGAGCCACCAGACGGCGACGGCGGCAAGGACGACGGCGAGATTTCCGAGGGCGTCGTTGCGCGAGAACAGCCAGACCGCACGCATGTTGGCGTCGCCTTCGCGATGCGGGATCAGAACCGACGCGGCGGCGACGTTGACGGCGCAAGCCGCGAGCGCGAAGCCGCCCATCAGGAGGGTCTGCGGCTCGTGGTCCACGAAGACCCGGTAGAACGTCGAGCCGATCACTCCGAGGCCGAGGAGACCGAGGAACACGCCTTGCAGCAACGCCGCCCTGGCACGAGCCGCGAGCCCCCAGCCGATGGCGATCAGCCCCAGGAAGGAGATCGCACCGTCGCCGACGAAGTCGAGCGCGTCGGCTTGCAGCGCCTGCGACCCGGCGAGGAGGCTGCCGGCGATCTCCACCATGCCGTAGCCCACGTTGAGGAAGACCACGATCCAGAGGGCACGCCTGTAGGCGGGCGTGACATGGGAAAGGTCGGGGGTCTCGTCGTCGCCTTGCCGTCCCTCGACGCGAGCCAGCCGATACCCGAGGCTCGTGACCGCCTGTTCGACGGCGGGGAGCCGCGCCGATGGATCGTCGACCGCGAGCGACATGGTCTGCGAGGCGAGCGAAACCTTGACGTCGACGACGCCCTCGACCCTTCGCGTGGCCTCTTCGATCTTGGCCGCACACGACGGGCAGTCCATGCCGGTGACGTGGTAGCGGATGTCGGCGGCGGCCGTCATGTGGTGGATGTTCGGTCTGTCATGCCGGACATGGTACGACCTGTAGCGGCTACAGGAGCAAGGCTGAAATGCAGATCGGGGACCTTTCGAAGCGGTCGGGCGTCCACGTCGAGACGATCCGCTACTACGAGCGGGTCGGGATACTTCCTCAGCCTGCCCGTCAGGCCAACGGTCGTCGCAGGTACGACGAAGCGGACGCACGTCGTCTGGGCTTCGTCCGCCATGCCCGCGAGCTTGGCTTCGACCTGTCGAGCATACGAGCGCTCCTGGCCTTGCAGGAACGACCGGAGGCGTCCTGCGAGAGCGCGAGCCGGATTGCCCAGGACCAGCTCGACGCGGTCGAGAGCCGGATCGCACGCCTTCTCCGCCTACGGGGGGAACTGTCGCGCATGGTGGCCGAATGTGGTCGGGGGAGAGTGTCCGAGTGCCGGGTCATCGAAGCCCTCGCGGCAGGCGAGACGCGGACGAGGTGACGGATCGGTCGTCGGTGCGGGTGTCGACACCCGGGCCGGCGCGACACGCGGACGGCGGGTCGTCGCCGTCCGCGATGCTGCCTGTCGGATGGTGAGGACGAGCCCGGTCACCTCCGGACACGCCCGAACGGAGGAGCCCCCACTCGTCGCCTTCGCGGACGACGTGGACGCTCCGTCAGACGTCGGTCGCCGATGCGACCGGCGGACGAGCGTCGGATCCGATGCCGGCGATGGCCCGTGATCCGTAAGGCGCGTCGAGCACCACGACGCGGGATCCGACCGGCACACGCTGCTCGATGTCGATGGCGTCCTGGTTGAACATGCGGATGCAGCCCGACGAGACCGATGTGCCGATGGTCCAGGGCTCGTTCGTCCCGTGGATGCGGTAGAGCGTGTCGCGACCGTCGCGGTAGAGGTAGAGGGCGCGGGCTCCGAGCGGGTTGCCGAGACCGCCTTCGACACCGCCGGCATGCGGACCGAACCGTTCCGGCTCGCGCTTCAGCATGTTCTGCGTCGGCGTCCAGCGCGGCCAGGAGGCCTTGCGGGCGACCGTCGCCGTGCCGGCGAAAGCGAAGCCGGCCTTGCCGACGCCGATGCCGTAGCGCATCGCCTGCCCGCCTTCCATGACGAGGTAGAGATGGTGGTTGTACGGATCGACGACGACCGTGCCGACGGGCTCGGGGGTCGGGAAGTCGACGACCTGCCGGATGTTTCGCTCCGAGACGATCTTCGGATCGATGGCCGGGATGACGAAGGCGCCGTCGTCGACTTGACCGTAATAGGCGAGGATCCGGGGATCGACGGGCGGCTGCGGGGCGGGCTGCACCGAGACCGCCAGGACGTCGACGTCCCGGGAGATCGTCGAGCAGGCTCCGAG
>CANJKV010000291.1 GCA_947474855.1 Aurantimonadaceae bacterium
GCCGCCCATGGCGACCCGCATCCGGCGCTCGGCCGCACCGGTCGTGGCGCTCACCCCGAGCATCCTCATCGTCCTTCTCGCCTATGTCGGGACGATGCTCTGGACGATCTGGATCTCGTTCACGAGCTCCAGGCTCCTTCCCGTCAACACCTTCGCCGGCCCCGCGCAGTACGAACGCCTGTTCGGCGATCCGCGCTGGCTCCTCGCCGTTCAGAACCTCGCTTTGTTCGGCGTCCTGTTCATCGGCATCTGCCTCGTTCTCGGCTTCCTTCTCGCGGTCGCGATCGACCAGCGGGTGCGGGCCGAGGACGGGCTGCGCACCATCTTCCTTTATCCCCACGCTCTGTCCTTCATCGTCACCGGCCTCGTCTGGCAGTGGATGATGAACCCGACCCTCGGCATCCAGGAAAGCATCCAGGCGCTGGGCTGGGCGAGCTTCCGCTTCGACTGGGTGGTGCGGCGCGACATGGCGATCTACGCGGTCGTCATCGCCGGCGTCTGGCAGTCCGCCGGCCTCGTCATGGCCCTGATGCTGGCGGGCCTGCGCGGCGTCGACGAGGAGCTGTGGAAGGCGGCGCGCGTCGACGGCATCCCGGCCTGGCGCGTCTACGTCTCGATCGTTTTGCCGCTCCTCAAGCCCATGATCGTCACGGCCGTCGTTCTCCTCTCGGTCGCGGTGGTGAAGGTCTACGACCTCGTCGTGGCGCTCACGAACGGCGGCCCCGGCACGGCGACGGCGGTGCCCGCCAAGTTCGTGATGGACTACCTCTTCGAGCGCCAGAACATCGGCCTTGCGGCAAGCGCCTCGACGGTGATGCTGGTGACGGTGCTCTGCGTCCTCGCGCCCTGGCTCTACAGCGAATACTTCCGCAAGAACAAAGGGGGCGCCGCATGAGCACCGTGACGGACACCCTCGCCCCCGCCACCCTCGACCGGGCGGCCGCCCATCGCGGCCCCCGCCCCCGCAGGATGACGGCGGGCCGGGTCGGGCTCTACGCCTTCCTGGCCCTTTCGGCGGCCTTCTTCCTCCTGCCGCTCTACATCATGGTCGTCACCTCCTTGAAGACCATGGACGAGATCCGGCTCGCCGAGATCTTCGCCTTTCCCGCCGCCCCGACGCTCGACGCCTGGGTCGCGGCCTGGTCGACCGCCTGCACCGGCCTCGACTGTTCGGGCATCCAGGTCGGCTTCCTGAACTCGGTGAAGATCCTGCTTCCCAGCCTCGTTCTGTCGATCGGGCTCGGCGCGGTCACCGGCTACGCGCTCTCGCTCTGGCGGATCCGCGGCGCCAACCTCCTCTTCGCCGTGCTGCTGCTCGGCGCCTTCATCCCCTACCAGGTCTTCATCTATCCCCTGGTGCGGATGTTCTCGATGGTCGGGCTCTACGGCTCGCTGCCGGGCATCGTCCTCGTCCACGTCATCTTCGGCCTGCCGATCATGACGCTCCTGTTCCGCAACTTCTATTCCGGCCTGCCCCCCGAGCTCTTCAAGGCGGCGCGCGTCGACGGCGGCGGCTTCTGGCAGATCTTCGCCCACGTCCTCCTGCCGATGTCGACGCCGATCCTGATCGTCGCGGCGATCCTCCAGGTCACGGGCATCTGGAACGACTTCATCCTCGGCCTCGTCTTCGCGGGCCGCGAGAACCTGCCGATGACGGTGCAGCTCAACAACATCGTCAACTCGGCCCAGGGCGAGAAGCTCTACAACGTCAACATGGCGGCGACGATCCTCACGGCCCTCGTGCCGCTCGCCGTCTACTTCCTGTCGGGCCGCTGGTTCGTGCGCGGCATCGCAGCCGGGAGCGTCAAGGGATGATGATGTCCGAGATCAAGAGCCGGGAGCAGGACCTTCTGGCGGAGGGCCGCCGAGGGATTGTGGCTGCCGGCGAGGCGCCGGGCACAGCCCATGCAGAGCATGGGCGAGTACCGGCAACGACGTCCGGCGGGTACAGGACCCGGCGGACCGACCCAGAAGGTCCTGCTCCCGGCTCTAGGCCTGCGAGCGTGTCCATCCGAGACCTCGACATCCGCTACGGGGCGCACAAGGCGCTGGACGACCTCGATCTCGAGGTCCGGCAGGGCGAGTTCCTGGTTCTCCTCGGGCCGTCCGGCTGCGGCAAGTCCACGCTCCTCAACGCCATCGCCGGCCTCCTCGAGATTTCCGACGGCGAGATCTGGATCTCGGGCAAGAACGTCACCTGGGCCGAGCCCAAGGACCGCGGCATCGGCATGGTGTTCCAGTCCTACGCGCTCTATCCCCGGATGAGCGTCGAGGACAACCTGTCCTTCGGCCTGAAGATGAGCCGCACGCCCAAGGCCGAGATCGCGGCCCGCGTCGCCAAGGCCGCCAAGATGCTGCAGCTGGAGCCGCTCCTGAAGCGCCGGCCGGCCGAACTCTCCGGCGGCCAGCGCCAGCGCGTCGCCATCGGCCGGGCGCTGGTGCGCGAAGTCGACGTCTTCCTGTTCGACGAGCCCTTGTCGAACCTCGACGCCAAGCTCCGGGCCGAGCTGCGCGTCGAGATCAAGCGGCTCCACCAGGAGCTCGGCAACACCATGATCTACGTCACCCACGACCAGATCGAGGCGCTGACGCTGGCCGACCGGATCGCCGTCATGAAGGGCGGCGTCATCCAGCAGCTCGGCCCCCCCGGCGAGGTCTATCGCCGGCCGGTCAACCGCTTCGTCGCCGGCTTCATCGGCTCGCCCGCGATGAACTTCGTCGAGGGCCGCGTCGAGAACGGCGTGTTTCGCGCCGGCGGCGAGACGATCGCCCTGGAGCGCTACGACTTCGCCGCCTCCGACGCGTCGGGCGCCGCCAGCCTCGGCATCCGTCCCGAGCACATCCGGCTCGGGCAGGCCGCGCCCGGCACGGTGGCGCTGACCGGCCGCGTCGAGGTGGTCGAGCCCATGGGCGCCGACACGCTGGTCTGGACGAGCCTCGGCGGCCAGCCGATCGCCATCCGCACCGACGGCGAGGCCACCCTTCGCCCCGGCGACGAGATTCCCTTCGCCGTCGACCCGTCGAAGGCCTCGCTCTTCGGCGAGGACGGCGAGCGGCTCTAGCGACACCGGACCCGCGGCGGTCTCGAAGGAGGCGCCCTCCCCCTCTCCCGTTCACGGGAGAGGGTCCCGCCGAAGGCGGGGGGTGAGGGTTTTTCCAGGGATCGCGGCAGCGGACCACACCCTCATCCGCCCCTTCGGGGCACCTGCTCCCGGAACGGGAGAAGGGGGCGCGGCGTCGCCGTGAGCGCCCCGTCCCGATCCCTTATCACTCCACGAGGCCCTCGCATGACCACCCTTTCCATGCAGCTCTATTCCGCCCGCAACTTCCCGCCCCTCGGCGACCGGCTGAAGAGCCTCGCCGCGCTCGGCTACACCGACGTCGAGCCGTTCCGCGGCCTCTACGACGACGTCGAGGGGCTGAAGGCCGGGCTCGATGCCAACAACCTCACGGCGCGCAGCGGCCACTACAGCCTCGATCTCCTGGAGAGCGAGTTCGAGCGCGCGATCGGCGTCGCCCGCACGCTTCGAAGCGAGATCCTGGTCATCCCCTACCTGATGCCGGCCGACCGGCCGAACGACGCGGCCGGCTGGGAGGCCGTCGGCGGCCGCGTCGCCGCGGCCGCCCGGCGCGTGAAGGCGGAGGGCCTGCGCTGCGCCTGGCACAACCACGACTTCGAGATGCATGCCGTTCCCGGCGCCGACGGGCGCTGCCCGCTCGAATTCATCCTCGACGCCGATCCTGCGATCGAGTGGGAAGCCGACCTCGCCTGGGTGGTGCGGGGCGGCGCCGATCCCGCCGCCTGGCTCCAGCGCTATTCCGGCCGCGTCTCGGCCCTCCACGTCAAGGACATCGCGCCGGCCGGCACGAAGAGCGACGAGGACGGCTGGGCCGATGTCGGCGAGGGCACGATGGACTGGGCGGCGCTGTTCGCGGCCGGCCGCCAGGCGGGCGCCGACCTGATGGTCGCCGAGCACGACAACCCGTCCGACTTCGAGCGCTTCGCCCGCACCACGATCGCGGCGATGCAGTCCTATTCCAAGGGAGCCTGAACCATGGTCCAGCACATCGGTCTCGTCGGCTGCGGCGTCATTTCCGACATTTATCTGCGCAACGCCGCGCTGTTCCGCGACATCCGCTTCACCGCCTGCGCCGACATGCGCCGCGAGGCGGCGGAAGCGCGGGCGGCGGAATACGGCCTCCAGGCGCTCACGCTCGAGGAGCTCTACGCCGATCCCGACATCGACATCGTCCTCAACCTCACCAATCCCGACGCCCACGCCGCCGTCGCCCTCAAGGCGCTGGACAGCGGCAAGCACGTCTACGGCGAGAAGCCGCTCGCGACCTCCCTGGAGGACGGGCGGCGGATCGTGGAAACGGCGCGCGCGAAGGGCCTTCAGGTCGGCTCGGCGCCCGACACCATCCTCGGTCCCGGCCTCCAGACCTGCCGGCGCATGGTCGACGACGGCACGGTCGGCGAGGTCGTCTCGGGCGTCGCCACCATCATGTCGCGCGGCATGGAGCACTGGCACCCCGCCCCGGCCTTCTATTTCCGCCCGGGCGGCGGGCCGGTCCTCGACATGGGCCCCTACTATGTCGGCGCCCTCGTCACCCTTCTCGGCCCCGTCGCCAAGGTCACGGCGGCCGCGCGCGTGGGGCTTCCCGAGCGCACAGTCACCGCGCCCGGCCCGAACGTCGGCCAGCGCATCCCCGTCGAGGTGCCGACGACGGTGCATGCCGTCCTGACCTTCGCGGGCGGCGCGCAGGTGACGCTTCTCGCCAGCTGGGACGTGTGGAAGCACGCCCACGTGCCGCTGGAACTGCACGGCGTTTCGGCATCGCTGCGCGTGCCGGACCCGAACTTCTTCGGCGGCCGGATCGAGCTGGCGAAGGACCGCGACGCCTGGGAGGCGACGGACACGTCGGGCCGCTTCTTCGGCCAGCCGACCTATCCCTTCGACAAGCCGGTCCATGCCAACTTCCGCGGCCTCGGCCTCGCCGAGATGGCGAACGCCATCGAAAACGGCCGGCAGGCGCGGGTGAACGGCGACTGGGCCTTCCACACGCTGGAGGTGATGCTGGCGATCCTGCGCTCGGCGCAGGAGGAGCGGACGGTCGCGATCGAGTCGACCTGCGAGCGCCCGGCGGCGCTTTCGGACGAGGAGGCGCAGTCGCTTCTCGCAGACGGCCGGGCGGCCGAGCTGCGCCGCTCGGCCTGATCGGCCGGGGGCCGGCCGCTCGGTTCAGGCGGCCGGCCCGACCAGCCGGTCGAGGCAGCGCGACACGCCGTCCCGCCAGTCCGGCGGGAGGTGGCCGAACGTGTCCCGGAACTTCTGCGTATCGAGCCGCGAGTTGGCCGGGCGCTTGGCCGGCGTCGGGTAGTCCCTCGTCGCGATCCGCTCGACGCGGGCCGAGGGTCCGCCGCGCAGGGCCGACTGGCGGAGGATCTCCTCGGCAAAGCCTGCCCAGTCCGTCTCGCCTTGGGCCACGAGGTGGAAGACGCCGGCCAAGCGCTTATCGTCGGGAGCCGCCAGGATCAACCGCGCCGCGACGAGGATGGCGGCCGCGATGTCGGGCGCGTAGGTCGGCGTGCCCCGCTGGTCGGACACGACCCGCAGCACGTCGCGCTCGGTGGCCAGGCGCAGCATGGTGCGCGCGAAGTTGTGGCCGAAGGGGCTGTAGACCCAGGCCGTGCGGAACACGGCAGCTTTCGGGTTGGCGGCCAGCACCGCCGCCTCGCCCTCCAGCTTCGAGCGCCCGTAGACGCTTTGCGGGCCTGTCTTGTCGTCCTCGCGGTAAGCGCCGGCCGCGTCGCCGGGAAAGACGTAGTCGGTGGAGAGGTGGATCACCGGCAGGCCCGCCTCGGCCGCGGCCGAGGCGACGTTCCCGGCGCCGCCACGATTGACGGCGAAGGCGGCCTCCGGCTCGCTCTCGGCCTTGTCCACCGCCGTGTAGGCGCCGGCCGAGACGACGAGGTCCGGCCGATGCGCCGCAATCGCCCGCGCGACGCTGTCCCGGTCGATGATGTCCAGCTCGGGCCGCCCGAGCGCGACCACCGA
>CANJKV010000292.1 GCA_947474855.1 Aurantimonadaceae bacterium
CCGTCGGCGGTCATGACGACGATCTTGGTGCCGGCGCTGATGTGCGGCGGCACGAGGGTGCGCACGCCGTTGGACAGCACGGCCGGCTTGTAGGAGGACGAGGCCGTCTGGCCCTTGGTCACCGGCTCGGTCTCGGCGACCTCGAAGACGACGCGCTGCGGCAGCTCGATCGAGAGCGGCACGCCGTTGTGCTGCGAGACCTGGACCGCCATGCCTTCCTGGAGGTAGGGCGCCTGGTCGCCGACGACGTCTGGGGGCACGGCCACCTGGTCGTAGGTCTCGGGGTTCATGAAGTGGAACCCTTCGTCGTCGGAGTAGAGGAAAGTGTGCTCGCGGTCCTCGACGAAGGCGCGCTCGACCTGCTCGGTGGTGCGGTAGCGGTCCGAGACCTTCACGCCGTCGACGATGCGGCGCATGTCGAGTTGGGTCACCGGCGTGCCCTTGCCGGGATGGATGTTCTCGGCGGACAGGATGACGTAGAGCTTGCCGTCGTCCCGCTCGACGACGTTGCCCTTGCGGAGCGTGCTGGCGATGACCTTCACCACGGCGTGAACCTCGAACTGCTGATCGTTGATTTCCGCGGCGGCGCCGCGACTTGACGCTTCGCCTAAACCATCTGGCGCCGGACCGCCAGTCGGGGCTATGCCGCTCCCCATGATCCAAGCCTCGCCCTGGTGGAGCCCCCACGTCCACGCCGACCGCCGTCCGCGGCTCCTCGCCCGCAACCGGATCGAGGCTGCGGTTCGCGGCTGGTTCGCGGCGCGCGACTTCGTGCCCGTCACCGCGAGCGTCCTCCAGGTCTCGCCCGGCAACGAGGCGCACCTCGCCGCCTTCGAGACGGCGATCGCCGCGCCGGACGGGCGCCGCGCGCCCCTTTATCTCCACACCTCGCCGGAGTTCGCGGCCAAGAAGTTGCTTGCCGCCGGCGAGACGCGCCTCGTCTGCCTCGGCCCCGTCTTCCGCAACGGCGAGCGCGGCGCGCTCCACCATCCCGAATTCGCGATGCTGGAATGGTATCGCGCCGGCGAAACCTACGAGGCGCTGATGGCGGACTGCGCCGCGCTCCTCGCGCTGGCCGCCGAAACCGCGGGGACGAAGCACTTCTCCTTCCGGGGCATGGAGGCCGATCCCTTTGCCGCGCCCGAGCGCCTCACCCTCGCCGAGGCTTTCCACCGCTTCGCCGGCATCGATCTTCTCGCCACCGTCGCGCCGTCCGGCGAAACGGACCGCGAAGGCCTCGCCGCCGCGGTTCGGGCGGCCGGCATCCGCACGGCGCCCGACGACACCTGGGCGGACCTTTTCAGCCGGGTCCTGACGGACAAGGTCGAGCCGCGGCTCGGGCAGGGACGGGCGACGATCCTGTGCGAGTATCCCGTTCCCGAGGCGGCGCTCGCCCGCGTCAGCCCCCGCGACCCGCGCGTCGCCGAGCGCTTCGAGCTCTATGCCTGCGGGGTCGAGCTCGCCAACGCCTTCGGCGAGCTGACCGATCCGGCCGAGCAGCGCCGCCGCTTCGTCGCCGAGATGGACGAGAAGGAGCGCGTCTACGGGACCCGCTACCCGCTCGACGAGGACTTCCTCGCCGCCCTCGGCGAAATGCCCGAGGCGAGCGGCATCGCCCTCGGCTTCGATCGGCTCGCCATGCTGGCGACGGGCGCGCGGCGGATCGACGAGGTGATCTGGACGCCCGTCGCCGACCCCTTTTCCTGACCGGGCGCGGCCTTATCTCGGCCGCTCCAGCGAAAAACAGGAGGGGCCCGTCATGCTGACGACCCGCAAGCTCGGCTCCCAAGGCCTCGAAGTCTCCGCGCTCGGCCTCGGCTGCATGGGCATGAGCCAATCCTACGGCGCCTTCGACGACGCCGAATCCATCGCCACGCTCCACCGCGCGATCGAGCTCGGCGTCGCCTTCTTCGACACGGCCGAGGTCTACGGCCCCTTCGCCAACGAGGAGCTTCTCGGCCGCGCCTTCGAGGGTCGTCGGGACGAGGTGATCATCGCCACCAAGTTCGGCTTCGACATCAAGGACGGAAAGACCACCGGCACCGACAGCCGACCCGAGCACATCCGCGACGTGGTCGAGGCCTCGCTGAAGCGGCTGCGCACCGACCATATCGACCTCCTCTACCAGCACCGCGTCGACCCGAAGGTGCCGATGGAGGACGTCGCCGGCACCGTCGGCGAGCTGGTGAAGGCCGGCAAGGTGCGCTTCTTCGGCCTGTCGGAAGCGGGCGTCGCCAACATCCGCCGCGCCCACGCCGTCCATCCGGTGACGGCCCTGCAGAGTGAGTATTCGCTGTGGGAGCGCAACCTGGAGCCGGAGATCATCCCGGCCCTGCGCGAACTCGGCATCGGCCTCGTGCCTTTCAGCCCGCTCGGACGCGGCTTCCTCACCGGCACGGCCAAGCGCGGCGAGGAGTACCCGGAAGGCGACCACCGCCGGTGCGATCCGCGCTTCCAGGGCGAGAACTTCGAGGCCAACATGCGCGCCGCCCGCACGGTGAGCGAGATCGCCGACGCCCACGGCGCCAAGCCGGGGCAGGTGGCGCTCGCCTGGCTCCTCGCCAAGGGCGAGGACGTCGTGCCCATCCCCGGCACCAAGCGCCGGACCTACCTGGAGGACAACGTCGCGGCCGCCGACCTCGCGCTGTCGGCCGACGAGGTGGCCCGCCTCGACGCGGCTCTGCCGCCGGAAATCGTCTCCGGCGCGCGCTACACGGAGCGGCAGATGGCGATGGTGGATCGGTAGGGCGGGGCACGGGCGACCCTCATCCGCCTGCCGGCACCTTCTCCCGAAACGGGAGAAGGGAGATCACCTCTTTCGGCTGGGGCCGGCTCGCCTCAGCCGTAGCTCGACACCGGCGCTCGGGCAATGGCGGCGATGTTGAGGAGGCCGCGCACCGACACGCCCGCCGTCACGATATGGGCGCGGTTGCCCATGCCCATCAGGATCGGCCCGACTTCGAGGCCGTCGGCGACGGAGCGCAGGATGTTGCGCGCGGCGCCGGCCGCATCGGCATTGGTGTAGATCAGGACGTTGGCCGGCCCCTCCAGGCGCCCGTCCGGGAAGAGGCGCTCGCGAAGCACGGGGTCGAGCGCGGCGTCGGTGTGCATCTCGCCCTCGTATTCGAAGTCCGGCGCCCGCGCGTCGAGGATCGCCAGCGCCTCGCGGGCGAGGCGGCCGGGGCGCGAGTCGAAGTTGCCGAACTGCGAGGAGGAGCAGAGCGCGACCTTGGGCGTGATGCCGAAGCGGCGCACGTGCCGGGCCGCGCCGATCACCGTGTCGGCGATCTGCTCGGCCGTCGGCTCGACGTGGACGTGGGTGTCGCCGACGAAGAGGGGGCCCTTGTCGAGGATGATCAGCGACAGCGAGCCGATCGGACGCAGCTCCGGCGTCGAGAGGATCTGCCGCACGTCGTTGAGGTGCCGGAAGTACTCGCCGATGGTCCCGCAGATCATCGTGTCCGCCTCGCCCCGGTGCACCATGACGGCGGCGATGGCGGTGGTGTTGGTGCGGATGATCGTCTTGGCGAGGTCGGGCGTCACGCCGCGCCGGCGCATCAGCGCGTGGTAGCTCGACCAGTAGTCGCGGAAGCGGCTGTCGTTCTCGGGGTTCACCAGTTCGACGTTCTGCCCGGGCCGCAGGTTCAGCCCGTCGCGCTCGATGCGGGACTCGACGACGTCCGGGCGGCCGATCAGGATCGGCGCGCCCATGCCCTCCTCGACCAGCGCCTGCGCGGCGCGCAGCACCCGCGGCTCCTCGCCTTCCGCGAAGACGACGCGGCGCTGGGAGCTGCGCGCCGTCTCGAAGAGCGGGCGCATGATCAGGGCCGAGCGGTAGACCTGGCCTTGGAGCTTCTCGCGATAGGCGTCGAGGTCGAGCGGGCGCGTGGCGACGCCGCTCTCCATCGCGGCCTTCGCCACCGCCGGCGCGATGGTGGACAGGAGCCGCGGATCGAAGGGCTTGGGGATGAGGTAGTCCGGCCCGAAGGTCAGCCGTTCGCCCTGATAGGCGAGGCCGACCTCCGCCGAGGTCGTGGCCCTGGCGAGGCCCGCGATCGCCTCGACGCAGGCGACCTTCATCGCGTCGTTGATCTGCGTCGCCCCGACGTCGAGCGCGCCGCGGAAGATGAAGGGGAAGCACAGGACGTTGTTGACCTGGTTCGGATAGTCCGACCGGCCGGTCGCGACCAGCGCGTCCGGCGAGACCTCCTTGACGAGCTCCGGCATGATCTCCGGCGTCGGGTTGGCGAGGGCGAAGATGATCGGGGCGGGACCCATCTTCGAGACCATCTCCTGCGTGAGGAGGCCGGGCCCCGACACGCCGAGGAAGAGGTCGGCGCCCTCCATGGCTTCGAGCGTCGTGCGCATGTCGGTGCGGATGGCGAATTCGCGCTTCTCGGGCGTCAGGTCGTTGCGCAGGTCGTGCACGACGCCCTTGGAATCCAGCATGGTGATGTTCTCGCGCTTCGCGCCCATCACCAGGAACATCTTCAGGCAGGCGATGCCCGCCGCGCCCGCGCCGAGCGCGACGATGCGGATGTCGGCGAAGTTCTTGTTCGAAACCTTCAGGGCGTTCAGCGCGGCCGCGGCCGCGACGATGGCGGTGCCGTGCTGGTCGTCGTGGAAGACCGGGATCGTCATGCGCTCGCGGCAGATCTGCTCGACGAGGAAGCAGTCGGGCGCCTTGATGTCCTCGAGGTTGATCGCGCCGAAGGTCGGCTCCAGGCGGCAGACGAGCTCGGCGAGCTTCACCGGATCGGGCTCGTTCACCTCGATGTCGAAGCAGTCGATGCCGGCGAACTTCTTGAACAGGACCGCCTTGCCCTCCATCACGGGCTTGGAGGCCTGGGCGCCGATGTTGCCGAGTCCGAGAACGGCCGTGCCGTTGGAGATCACCGCGACGAGGTTGCCCTTGGAGGTGTAGCGGCGCGCGTCGGCCGGGGTCTTCTCGATTTCCAGGCACGCCTCGGCGACGCCCGGCGAGTAGGCGAGGCTGAGGTCGCGGCCCGTCGCCATCGGCTTCGTCGCGCGGATTTCCAGCTTACCCGGCTTCGGAAACTCGTGATAATCGAGCGCCGCCTGCCGGTCCGCCGCCTTCTTGGCCTCGTCGAACGCCATATCCGCTCCCCCCTCGGTTGTTCATGACGGGGACTCCCGCCCCGTGGTCGAAGTTGTTGGTTGCCACCAAACAGCGCCCGGCATCAAGGCCCCGGTGCACCGTTTCGCGCGCGCGAGAAACCCGGTATGACTTCCGGTTGGGAACCATCGCTTCGTTGCCAGCCCGGCGCGATGCAGCCCGGAGGCGGGAAGCATGACGACACGGGGGAAGGCCGGTCCCGGCCGCATGGGGCTCGCCGCCGCGCTCTGGGCAGCGATCTGGGGGGTGGCCGGCACGGCGGCCGAAGCCGCCACGCGCATCGAGTGGTGGCATGCCATGACCAACGCCAACGCCGCGCTGGTCGAGAGCCTCGCCGCCGACTTCAACGACGCGCAGGACGTCTACCAGGTCGTTCCCGTCTACAAGGGCACCTACGCCGAAACGTTGCAGGCGGGCCTGTCCGCCTTCGCGGCCGGCGAGCCGCCGGCGATCCTCCAGGTCTTCGACGTCGGCACGGGCGTGATGATGCAGACCGAAGGGGTCGTGAAGCCGGTCGCCGAGGTGCTGGAGGAGGGCGGCTACGCCTTCAACGCGTCCCAGTACCTTCCCGCGGTCGTCAGCTATTATTCGCGGCGCGACGGGACGATGCTGTCCTTTCCCTTCAACTCCTCCTCGCCCGTCCTCTACGTCAACCGCACCATGCTGGAGGAGGCGGGCCTCGATCCCTCCAAGCCGCCGCGCACCTGGGCGGAGCTCTTCGCCGCCGCCCGCCGCGTCGTCGCGTCCGGCGTGTCGGACTGCGGCTACACCACGACCTGGCCGGCCTGGATCCACCTGGAGAACTTCGCGGCCTGGAACGACGTGCCCTACGGCACGCGCGAGAACGGGCTGGCCGGAACCGACGTGAGCCTCCAGATCGACGCGCCGATCTTCGTGCGGCACTTCGAAGAACTGGCCGC
>CANJKV010000293.1 GCA_947474855.1 Aurantimonadaceae bacterium
CCTTGGGAACGAGGATCGCCTCGCCGCGCGGGGCGGGCGGCTCGTGCGCGACGTAGACGAGCGGCGCGCCCGCGGCCTGGGCGAAGATCGGCGGCGCCTCGCCCGTCGAGCCGAAGTCGATCGCCCCGACGTTCAAGGCTTCCAAGAGCTGCGGCCCGCCGGGAAACTCGGTCCACTCGACGCTCCAGCCGAGCGGCGAGAGCTTCTCCTCCAGCGTGCCCTTGCCCTTCAGAAGGACCAGCGTTCCGTATTTCTGGTAGCCGATCCGCAGCACCTTCTCCTGCGCCGCGGCCGGGCTCCAGCCGGCGAGGAGCGGAACGGTGGTCAGCGTCATCGCGCCGGCGAGCGCGGCGGTGAAGAGGCGGCGGGTAATGCGCATGGGGCGGGCTCCGGAACTCGGCGGCGTCGCGGGGAATGCTAGCCGGAGGCGCGGCGTGCGCCGAAGCACAAACCCACAAAATCCATGACATAAGTAGATGGTTTTTCCTCGCGACAGGCCCGACGCGCCGCTAGGCTTCGCGCGACACGATCGCAGGGAGCCTCATCGATGGTCGACGCCGCCCTTCACCCCGCCGCGCCCGAGCGCATCAAGGTGCTCTGGTTTCTGCCGACCCACGGCGACAGCCGCTATCTCGGGACGGTCGAGGGCGGACGGGCGGTGGACCTGCCCTACCTCGCGCAGGTCGCCCAGGCCGCCGACCAGCTCGGCTATTACGGCGCGCTCCTGCCGACCGGGCGCTCCTGCGAGGACTCCTGGGTCACCGCCTCCGCGCTGACCCCGCTGACGAAGAACCTGCGCTTCCTCGTGGCGGTGCGGCCCGGCCTCCAGTCGCCGACGCTCGCGGCGCGCATGACCGCGACGCTCGACCGCTTCTCCAACGGACGCCTCCTGATCAACGTCGTCACCGGGGGCGACCCGGCCGAGAACGCCGGCGACGGCATCTTCCTGAGCCATTCCGAGCGCTATGCCGTCACCGACGAGTTCCTGCGCGTCTACAAGGCGCTGCTCGCCGGCGAGACGGTGAACTACCAGGGCGAGCACGTCCGCATCGAGGACGGGCGGCTCCTGTTCCCGCCGCTACAGGCGCCGCACCCGCCGCTCTATTTCGGCGGCTCGTCGGAGGCCGGCATCAGGGTCGCGGCCGAAACGGTCGACAAGTACCTCACATGGGGCGAGCCGCCGGCGCAGGTCGCCGAGAAGATCGCCGTGGTGCGCGAGGCGGCGGCCAAGGCCGGGCGCGAGGTGAGCTTCGGCATCCGCCTCCACGTCATCGTGCGCGAGAGCGAGGCGGAGGCCTGGGCCGCGGCCGACAGCCTGATCTCGCGCCTCGACGACGAGACGATCGAGAAGGCGCAGGCGGTCTTCGCGCGGATGGATTCGGTCGGCCAGAGCCGGATGAGCGCCCTTCACGGCGGCGACCGCTCCAAGCTGGAGATCGCGCCCAACCTCTGGGCCGGCGTCGGCCTGGTGCGCGGGGGCGCGGGCACGGCGCTCGTCGGCGACCCGGACACGGTCGCGGCGCGCATCGACGCGTACCGCTCGCTCGGCATCGACACCTTCATCCTGTCGGGCTACCCGCACCTGGAAGAAGCCTATCGCTTCGGCGAGCTCGTCCTGCCGCGCCTGCCGCTCGACCACCCGATCCCCTCGCGCGACGCGACGGTGAACACCGGCCCCTTCGGCGAGACCATCGCCGGCTCCGAGCGCCCGAGCGCCCCGGCCCGGCTGGCCAGCGCGTCCTGAGCCTCGGTCCCGGCGCGGTGCGGAACCGCGCCGCCGGCGGCGCCTACTCCGCGGCCTCGGCCTCGTCGCGCGGCTTGGAGATCGAGTCGCGCACCACGCCGTAGCTCGCGCCCCAGGCGTCGGTCATGTCGCAGCGCACGTCCCAGAGCTCGGGGAAGAAGCGATGACGGGCGCCGGCCTGGAGGATGTCCACCGGCCGGCCCTTCAGCGACTTCGAGCCGAGGCCGATGGAGCGGTGGATGAGGTAGACGTGGTGCGCCCGGAACTTCTGGAACAGCTCGTCGTACTCCACCAGCGCCTCGGCGACGACATATGAATCGTCGTGGGCATAGGCGCTGTCGTAGACCTGCTCGACGGTCTTGTTCCGCCCGTCGAGATAGGTGGCGCGATAAGCCTCCCACAGATCGAAGGGCATGCGCAGGAGCACCTGGAAGCCGGGCGATTCCTGGCCCGAGCCGTTGCCGAGCTGCTTCCTCACCTCCTGGTATTCGCGCGGCGACATGGTCTCCAGGAGTTCGAGCTGCGCCGTCATCAGCCGCATGGTGCGGTGGACGCGGCCCATCAGCGTCACGACGCGGTGCGTGTCGCCCGCGCGCATGAAGTCCATCACGTCGACCAGCGTATAGGCGATGAGCTTCATCCAGAGCTCCTCGACCTGGTGGACGACCTGGAACTGCAGCTCGTCCCCGTTCACCATCTCCGCCAGGGGCTTCTGGCAGGAGAGCAGCGTCCCGACGTCGAGGTAGACGCCGTAGTCGAGCATCTTCGGCGTCTCGATGAGGGCGTGGTAGGCGGCGCGGTCCATGGGGCGGCTCCCGTTCGTCGGCTCGTGTCGGAGTTCGACGCGGAGCGTCTCACGAAACCGCCCGAACATTGTTCCCTCGATTTCCCCGAACGGCGTTTCGTGAGAACGTCCGGCGAGAATTGCCGTTGTTTCGGAGGACGAATGGATCAGATCGACCTGGAGATCGCCGAGGCTCTGGAGGCGGATGCGCGCTTGTCCTTCGCGGACCTCGCCGCCGGCCTCAACATGAGCAAGACCCCTTGCTGGAAGCGGGTGAAGGCGCTGGAGGAGGCGGGGGTGCTGACCGGCTACCATGCCTCGCTCTCGCCCGGCGCGCTTGGCCTCGGCGTCGAGGCCTTCGTGCAGATCGTGCTCGAGCCGGAGGAGGCGCCGGCCTTCGAGGCGGCGGTGATCCGCCACCCCTTCGTGCGGCGCTGCCACGCGACGACCGGCGACGGCGACTACCTCGTCCACCTCGTCGCCAAGGACATCGCGGGCCTCGACCGGACCTTGCGCGAGGAGCTGGCGCGCATGCCCGGCGTCCAGCGCACCCGCACCTTCGTCGCGACGCGCGAGATCAAGGCGAGCCACCGCCTCGCCGCCGCGGCGAAGGCGGCGGGCCTGCCGGGGCGCTAGCGCGTCGCCGGCCGGTCCTGCGCCTTCGCGCCCGCCGGGCGGCGGTGATGCGTCAGCACCTCGGCGAGGAGGCCCTTGGGGCGCAGCACCAGGATCAGGCAGAGCGCGACGCCGATGAGGACGATCTGGAGCGCCGCGGCCCGCGCCTGATCGGCGGGGTCGACCGCCGCGCCGATCAGGAAGGAGGAGCCCGACCAGAGCCCCCAGACGACGACCGAGCCGACCACCGCGCCGAGATTGTTGCCGGCGCCGCCGACGACGAGCATCGTCCAGACCTGGAAGGTCAGCGTCGGCAGGTAGTTCTCCGGCGCGATGAAGCCGATGAAGTGGGCCTGGAGCGCGCCGCCGAGCCCCATGATGCCGCCGCCGATGGCGAAGGCCTGGAGGCGGAAGCGCGTCACCGGCTTGCCGAGCGCCCGCGCCGCCTCCTCGTCCTCTCGGACGGCCTTCAGGACGCGCCCCCAGGGCGAGCGCACGAGCCGCTCCAGCACCCACCAGACGGAGGCGAGAACGAGGGCGACGAGGCCGAGGTTGAGAAGCCCGAAGACCAGCGGGTCAGCCGCGAAGCCGTTGAAGGGCCGCGGAATGAAGCCCAGGCCGAAGGGGCCGCCGGTCAGCGGCTCGAGGTTGAGCGCGGCGAGCTGGACGGTGACGGCGAAGCCGAAGGTGGCGATCGCCAGGTAGTCGGCGCGAAGGCGGATCGTCAGCCAGCCGAGCGCCAGCGAGGCGAGCGCGGCAGCCAGGAAGGCGGCGACCCACCCGAAGGGGATCGGCAGGGCGAAGCCGCCGATGCGGTCCGCCGCGTCCGGAGCGGTGAGGATCGCCGAGGCATAGGCGCCGATGCCCACGAAGCCGGCGACGCCGACGTTGAAGAGGCCGGTCTGGCCCCACTGGACGTTGAGGCCGAGCGCGATCACCGCGTAGCTCAAGGCAATCGTCAGGAAGAAGGCGGCGTAGCCGAGAATCTCGATCATGAGCGTGCCCGCCCGAGAAGCCCCTGCGGGCGAAGAAGGAGGACGAGGGTGAGGATCAGGAAGGCGACCGCGGCCCGCCATTCCGCGCCGACCGTCTGGACAGCGAGCGCTTCGCAGAGCCCGACGACGATCCCGCCCAGCACCGCGCCCGGCACCGAGCCGATGCCCCCGAGGATCGCGGCGGCGAAGAGCGGCAAAAGGAGGTCGAAGCCCATATAGGGGCGGATCTGGACGAGGAGCCCGGCCATGATGCCGGCGGCCGCGGCCAGGCCGCCGCCGAGGAACCAGGCGGTGCGAACGACGGAGCGCACGTCGATGCCGGAGAGGCGGGCGAGGGCCGGGTTCTCCGACACCGCCCGCATCCGCCGACCGACCTGCGTCTTCGTCATCAGGAGGTGGACGGCGAGGATGAGAACGAGCGTCGCGCCGAGCATCAGCATCTGGTCCGGCGTCGCCCGCAGGCCCCAGCTAGAGCGGATCGCGATCTGAAGCTCGTTGGTGAAGTAGGCGGGCTGCGAGGTGAAGACGAATTCGAGGAGGCTGCGCAGCGCCATGGAGGCGCCGAAGCTGGCGATGACGAGGATGATCACCGCCGAGGCCTTGGCGCGCAGGACGCCGAACAGGATCGCGTCGAGAAGGATGGCGAGCCCGCCGGTGACGAGGATCGCGAGCGGCACGGCGAGAAGGACGTTCCAGCCGAAGGAGAAGTCGCCGACCGGCGCCGAGCCGACGACGAGGCCGAGAAGGCCGGACAGCGCGAGGGCCGCGTAGGCGCCGGCGGTGATGAACTCGCCGTGGGCGAAGTTGGCGAAACGCAGGATCGAATAGGTCAGCGTCACCCCGATCGCGCCGAGGCCGATCATGGCCCCCGCGACGAGGCCGTCGACGACGAATTGCGGGTTCATGGGGTCGCCTCCGCGTGGTCGTAGCTGCCGAGGAACAAGGCGCCGAGGTTCGGGTCGGCGCGCATCTCGACGGCGGGCGCGGCGTGGCGCAAGCGCCCTTCGGCGAGCACCACGCCGCGGTCGGCGACCGAGAGGGCGGCGCGCACGTTCTGCTCGACGAGAAGGATCGCGACGCCCGTTTCCCGCACCCGCTCCAGCGTCTCGAAGACGTCGTGGACGAGCTTGGGCGAGAGGCCGGCCGAGGGCTCGTCGAGGATCAGGACGGCGGGGTCGACGATGAGCGCGCGCGCCGTCGCCAGCATCTGGCGCTGCCCGCCCGACAGGGCGCCCGCAACGAGGTTCGGGCGGCTTCCGAGATCGGGGAACATGGCGAAGGCGGCGTCGATGCGCGGCTGGCGCAAGGCGGCCGGCAGGATGCCGGCGCACAGGCGAAGGTTCTCGAGAATCGTGAGCGAGGCGAAGATGTTCTCCGTCTGCGGCACGAAGGCGAGGCCGTCGGTGACGCGCAGGTGCGCGGGCCGGGCCGTGACGTCGCGCCCGCGAAGCGAGACACGCCCCCCGAAGGTCGGTACGACCCCGGCGACCGCCTTCACGAAGGTGGACTTGCCCGCACCGTTGGGTCCCAGCACCGCGACGATCTCGCCGGGCGACACGTCGAGGTCGATCCCGCGCACGATCGGCAGGCTTTCCTCGTAGCCCGAGACGAGGCCGCGCACCTCCAGGATGGGCGGGGCGGCGGCGGTCACTGGACGCTGCGTGACGCTCAATGGACGCTCCCGCCGAGATAGGCCTCGACGACGCGCGGGTCCGACATGACCGCGTCCGGCGTGCCGGAGGCGAGAGGCCGGCCCGAGGCCATGACGAGGACGCTCGGGCAGAGCCGGCGGATCATGTCCATGTTGTGCTCGATCAGGAGGACGGCGATGCCGCGCGCGTTGATCTCGGCGATGCGCTCGATGATGAAGTCGAGAAGCGCCGGGTTCACCCCCGCCGCCGGCTCGTC
>CANJKV010000294.1 GCA_947474855.1 Aurantimonadaceae bacterium
GCTTCCTTCCGGTTAAAGATGACGACGCCATTTCGCCGCAAAAGCCGGTGAGCCTGTTGGCAAGGCTGAACCGCCCACCTATCTTCGATCCGTGCCGCTGGCGAAGAGCCCGCGTGCCTTCCCAGGACGAGTGATGAACCAGAACTTCCGCAACTTCGCACTCTGGGCGATCATCGCGCTGCTCTTGATTGCTCTCTTCCAGCTGTTTTCCAACAGCTCGCAGACGGCCGGGGCGCGCGAGATACCCTATTCCCAGTTCCTCGCCGACGTGGACTCGGGTCGGGTGCGCTCGGTGACGATCCAGGGGCCGAGGGTCAGCGGCAGCTACACCGACCAGAGCAGCCCCTTCCAGACCTACGCGCCCGAGGATCCGAACCTCGTGAGCCGCCTGGAAGCGCGCAACATCGAAATCAAGGCCGCGGCTCCTTCCGACAACAGCAATCCCATCTGGTCGATGCTGCTGTCGTTCGGCCCGATTCTGCTCATCCTGGGCGTTTGGATCTTCCTGATGCGCCAGATGCAGGGCGGCGCCGGCGGCAAGGCCATGGGCTTCGGCAAGTCCAAGGCGAAGCTCCTGACGGAGGCGCACGGCCGCGTCACCTTCGCGGACGTCGCGGGCGTCGACGAGGCCAAGGCGGACCTCGAGGAGATCGTCGAGTTCCTGCGCGAGCCGCAGAAGTTCCAGCGTTTGGGTGGCAAGATCCCGCGCGGCGTCCTCCTCGTCGGCCCTCCGGGCACGGGTAAGACGCTCACCGCCCGCGCCGTCGCCGGCGAGGCCAATGTGCCCTTCTTCACGATCTCGGGCTCCGACTTCGTCGAGATGTTCGTCGGCGTCGGTGCGAGCCGCGTGCGCGACATGTTCGAGCAGGCGAAGAAGAACGCGCCCTGCATCATCTTCATCGACGAGATCGACGCCGTCGGCCGACACCGCGGCGCGGGCCTCGGCGGCGGCAACGACGAGCGCGAGCAGACGCTGAACCAGCTCCTCGTCGAGATGGACGGCTTCGAGGCGAACGAGGGCATCATCCTCATCGCCGCGACCAACCGTCCGGACGTCCTCGACCCGGCGCTGCTGCGCCCCGGCCGCTTCGACCGACAGGTCATGGTGCCGAACCCGGACGTCGGCGGTCGCGAGAAGATCCTCAAGGTCCACGTGCGCAACGTCCCGCTCGCGCCCAACGTCGACCTCAAGACCATCGCCCGTGGCACGCCCGGCTTCTCGGGCGCCGACCTCGCCAACCTCGTCAACGAGGCGGCCCTGATGGCGGCGCGCCGCTCCAAGCGCCTCGTCACCATGCTCGAGTTCGAGGACGCCAAGGACAAGGTCATGATGGGCGCCGAGCGCCGGTCGATGGCCATGACCGAGGACGAGAAGAAGCTCACCGCCTATCACGAGGCGGGTCACGCCCTGGTCGGCCTCTGCGTTCCGGGCAACGACCCGCTGCACAAGGTGACGATCATCCCGCGCGGCCGTGCCTTGGGCGTGACGATGAACCTGCCCGAGCGCGACCGCTACGGAATGCGCAAGAACGAGATGGAAGCGCGCCTCGCGATGATCTTCGGCGGTCGCGCGGCCGAGGAGATCATCTACGGCCACGAGAACGTCACGACCGGCGCTTCCAACGACATCCAGCAGGCCACCAACATGGCCCGGGCGATGGTCATGGAATACGGCATGAGCGACAAGCTCGGCCGCCTGCGCTATCGGCAGAACCAGGAAGAGGTCTTCCTCGGCCACTCCGTCTCGCAGCAGCAGAACATGTCCGAGGACACCGCGCGCCTCATCGACTCGGAGGTCCGCCGGATCATCGAGGAAGCCGAAAACATCGCGCGCAAGGTGCTCAACGAGCACATCGACGACCTTCACGTCATCGCCAGAGGCTTGCTCGAATACGAGACGCTCTCGGGTGACGAGGTTCGCGACCTCCTGGCCGGCAAGCCGCTGGCCCGCGACATGGGCGACGACACGCCGCCTTCGCGCGGCTCGGCGGTGCCCAAGGCCGGCGGTTCGGCACGTCCTTCCGGTCAGCGCGACCCCGGCGACGGGCTGGAACCCCAGCCCTCGACCTGAACGGGCGTTGCGCCGACGCAACGGCAGCATCGCAATCGGGACAAACTTGCGAAGGCGGCCCACGGGCCGCCTTTTTCGTACCCATGTCTCGGCTTGACACGGCGAGAAACGGTTCGGCCACCATTCCGGGTCAGGGATGGCGGCAGGAAGCCGAGGCGGGGCGCGACTCCCCAAATCCATCAGACAGAATCGGGCGAGGACCCCTCATCCATGGCGCGACGCTACTTCGGCACGGACGGAATCCGCGGCAAGGCCAACCGCTTTCCCATGACACCGGAGGTCGCGATGAAGGTCGGCATGGCCGCCGGCATCGCCTTCCGCCGCGGCGAGTACCGCCACCGCGTGGTGATCGGCAAGGACACGCGCCTGTCCGGCTACATGCTGGAGCCCGCGCTCTGCGCGGGCTTCACCGCCGCCGGCATGGACGTGCTGATGCTCGGCCCGATGCCGACCCCGGCCGTCGCCATGCTGACCCGCTCCATGCGCGCCGACATCGGGGTCATGATCTCAGCCTCGCACAACCCCTTCGAGGACAACGGCATCAAGCTCTTCGGCCCGGACGGCTACAAGCTGTCCGACGAGGTCGAGGCCGAAATCGAGGCGCTGCTCGACGAGGACCTCGCCTCGCGCCTCGCCACCGGCGACAAGCTCGGTCGCGCCCGGCGCTACGACGACGGCGGCCGCGACCGCTACATCGAGTTCGCCAAGCGGACGCTGCCGCGCGAGATGAGCCTCGAAGGCCTGCGCGTCGCGATCGACTGCGCCAACGGCGCGGCCTACCGCGTGGCCCCCGAGGCGTTGTGGGAGCTCGGCGCCGAGGTCGTGAAGATCGGCGTCGAGCCGAACGGCACCAACATCAACCTGAACTGCGGCTCGACCGCGCCTCAGGCGCTCTGCGAGAAGGTGCGCGAGGTGCGCGCCGACATCGGCATCGCGCTCGACGGCGACGCCGACCGCGTCCTCATCGTCGACGAACGCGGCACGATCGTCGACGGCGACCAGATCATGGCCGTGATCGCGGAGGCCTGGGCCGCCGACGGGCGGCTGGCAGCCGGCGGCATCGTCGCGACGATCATGTCGAACCTCGGCCTCGAGCGCTTCCTCCAGGAGCGCCAGCTCCAGCTCGCCCGCACCAAGGTCGGCGACCGCTACGTCGTCGAGCACATGCGCGAGCACGGCTACAACGTCGGCGGCGAGCAGTCCGGCCACATCGTCCTGTCCGATTTCGGGACCACCGGCGACGGCCTCGTTTCGGCGCTGCAGGTGCTGGCGACGGTGAAGGCGAGCGGCGGCACCGTGTCCGAGGTCTGCCGCCGCTTCACGCCGGTGCCCCAGATCCTCAAGAACGTCCGCTTCTCCTCCGGCGAGCCGCTCGACGCGCCGCGCGTCCAGGACGCGATCGAGGAGGCGCGCCTGCGCCTTGGCAACACCGGTCGCCTGGTGATCCGCCCGTCCGGCACGGAACCTTTGATCCGCGTCATGGCGGAAGGGGACGACGCCGATCTCGTCTCGACTGTGGTCGACGACATCGTCGACGCCCTGCGCAAGGCTGCTGCATGAGGGGCTGCGCATAGCTCGCTAACCGTGCGTTAACCATCGCCGTTTACCGTGTTCGTCAGAAGTTGCACGGCGTCCTATCGGCGCCCGCGGACACGGAGCAGGCTGGCATGCGTTCGATTCTTTCAGCGGGAGCGGCCGTCCTGGCGCTCGTCTCGGCCATCGGAGCCGCGCAGGCTGCCGACATCATCGAGGAGCCGCCCGTCTTCGTCGAGCCGCCCCCGGTCTACGTCGAGAGCGGCGGCTTCTACATCCGCGGCGACGTCGGCTACGCCTTCAAGAGCAAGACGTCCGGCGACTACAAGTTCTGGAACTGGGGCCACGACGGCAAGCCGAACAAGGACGGTTCCTACAACTACGGCTCCGGCGAGATCGACCGCGGCGTCGACGGCATCTTCCACTACGACGAGATCAAGCTTCGCGGCGCGGGCACCTTCGGCCTCGGTGCGGGCTATCGCTTCAACGACACCCTGCGCGCCGACGTCACCGTCGACTACATGAAGCACGACGTGAAGGGCACGACCGACTGCGCCTACCCGGTCGAGATCGGCTACAATCTCAGCCCGGTGAAGGGCGGCTGCAAGTTCAACGACGACGCGGACGCCAAGATCTGGACGACGATGGCCAACGTCTACGCCGACATCGGCCGCTTCGGTGTCGTGCGCCCCTATGTCGGCGCGGGCGCCGGCTTCGCGCACGTCAAGTACGGCGACATGCGCAACGAGATCTCCTGCGGCGACCAGCCCGGCTGCTTCGGCCGCGAGACCTATGTCGGCTACCACAAGGGCGAGTCGTCCTGGCGCTTCGCCGCCTCGCTGATGGCCGGCGCCAGCGTCGACATCACCGACAACCTGATCTTCGACGCGGGCTATCGCTACACCCGCATCGAGGACGGCGACGCCTTCGGCTACGACAGCGAGGACATGAAGTACGGCGCCTCGGGCGTCCAGGGCCGCGACCACGGCTTCGACATCCACACGGTCCGCGCCGGTCTGCGCTACGAGTTCGGTGGTGGCGGCCTTGGCTTCGGCAAGGGCAAGGGCCCGGTCGAGCAGGCCGCCTTCGAGCCCGCCGCTTTCGAGCCGGCGCCGTTCGAGCCCGCGCCCGTTTACAAGTGATCCCCCTCCGGCGCGCGCCGGAGACCTGAACCCGAAACGAACCTGACGCGCCGCGCAGCTCCTTTCCCGGAGCTGCGCGGCGCTTCGCATTCCGCTTCGGCGGGAGATCCGTCCGGGGCCCGCCGGGAGCTTGCGCCAGACCTGCCGAGCTTCGACGTCGCCGATGGTTTCCGCTCGGTGAAGAAACGCGGTTAATGAGGCGTTAACGGTTGGCGGGCCAAGTTTGGGGCAGAGGCATAGGGCGCCGCGACAGCGCGCCGCCAAACGGGACCGGCCATCCATGACGACGCTGAACACAACCCTTCTCGCTGGCGCGCTGATCCTCGCTGCCGGCGTCGGCACGGCGCGGGCCGCCGACATCCTGCCGGTCGACATGCCGCCGATCTATTCCGAGGCGCCCGAGCTGGTTCCCGTCGAGGTCGGCAACGGCTGGTACCTGCGCGGCGACGTCGGCTACGACTTCGAAAGCGAGACGAGACGCAACCACAGCATCAACCTGCCTCTCACCAGCCAGGAATACGACGGCAACGACATCACCATCGACGACGGATACGGCTTCTCTGTTGGCGCCGGCTACCAGTTCACCGACTTCCTTCGCGGCGACGTGACCGGCCGCTATGCCAAGGCTGATGTCGGCGGCGAGCTTCAGAACCTCGCCTACTGCGTCTGGGCCGAGCCCTGCGACGCATCCGACGACGCGGAGATGACGAGATGGGAGGTCATGGCAAACGCTTATGTCGACCTCGGCACCATCTCCGGGTTTACCCCTTATGTCGGAGCCGGCGCCGGAGCGGTGCAGGTCGACTACGAGAATGCCACGATCAACTACTGTGACAACCAGCTCTTCGGTCACGGCGTGGGGTGTGCTTCGATCAACGCCGAAGGGGAGAAGGATTGGCGTTTCGCCTACTCTCTCATGGCCGGCGTCAGCTATGACGTTTCCAGCGCCTTGAAGCTCGACGTCGGTTATCGCTTCCTTGATGTCGATGGCGGTGGTGCCTATCGGATCGGCTCGCCCTTGCTCGACGGCGTCAACATGGGGCTGAACACCGAAGACGACGGCTTCAAGCTCCACACTGTCCAGGCGGGTCTGCGCTACTCGCTGTTCTAGGTGCTTGCCGCGTCGCGCACGGGACGGGCGATGTCGCTCTCCCGCGCGCATCCCAAGATTTTGTCGCTTGACCGCAGCGGCGCGAGGCATTAGCCACCGCGTCGGGACACGCCTCCCCAACGAGGCGCTTCTATCTGCGAGGATAGCACAATATGGCGA
>CANJKV010000295.1 GCA_947474855.1 Aurantimonadaceae bacterium
ACGACCTGGCCGGCCTGGATCCACCTGGAGAACTTCGCGGCCTGGAACGACGTGCCCTACGGCACGCGCGAGAACGGGCTGGCCGGAACCGACGTGAGCCTCCAGATCGACGCGCCGATCTTCGTGCGGCACTTCGAAGAACTGGCCGCGCTCGCCGCCGACGGCGCCTTTCGCTACGGCGGGCGCAACGCCGAGGCGCTGAAGCTTTTCACGACCGGCGAATGCGCCATGCTGACGGAATCGTCCGGCGGCCTCGGCGAGATCGCGCAGTCCAAGGTCGAGTACGGCATCGGCCAGCTGCCCTACGACGAAACGGCCGAGGGCGCGCCGCAGAACACCTTTCCCGGCGGGGCGAGCCTCTGGGTGCTGAACGGCCGGCCGGACGCGGAGTACAAGGGCGTCGCCGAGTTCTTCCAATACCTGTCCTCGACCGAGACGCAGGCGCGCCTCCACCAGGAATCGGGCTACCTGCCGGTGACGATGGCGGCCTACGAGACGTCGATGGAATCGGGCTTCTACGAGGACAACCCGGGCCGGCGAATCGCCATCATGCAGATGATGCGCCGCGAACCGACCGCGAACTCGCGCGGCGTGCGCCTGCCCAACCTTCCCGAGGTCCGCGAGATCGAGAGCGAGGAGATCGAGGCGCTGCTGGCGGGCCGCAAGACGCCGGCGCAGGCGCTCCACGACGCTGCCGAGCGCGCAAACGCCGCGATCGCCGCGGCCAACGCCCGGTTGCAAGCGGCGCGTCCCTGAGGGTTCGGGCGCGCCGATGCAACCGGAGCTTCATCGGTGCTCGCCATCGTGCTCGCGACGGGCTAGGACTTCGGGATTGGAGAAGCCGCGCCCGGCTGGGCACCCCGACGCGGCCTCCGCTCCGGAGGATAACAGTTGACCGTCGCGTTTAGCCGTCTCGTTCTGCCCGTCGCCCTCGTGCTCGGCCTCGCCGCCGTGCCCGCGCTCGCCCAGTCTCCCGCTCCGTCCGCCTCGTCCGGTCCGGCCGCCCCGCCCGTCGCCGCCGGCAAGGGCGACGAGGCCGGCATGATCGCCGGCCTGTGCGGGGTGCAGATGAAGAGCATGAGCCCGCTCGCCTGCAAATGCCTCGCCGGCCGGGCGATGACCGACCTGTCCGCGCCCCAGCGTGATTATCTCGTCGCCACCGCCGTCTCGCCCCCCGTCGCCGACCGCATGCTGGCGGACGGCCGCGTCGGCCGCGGCGACCAGGAGATCATCTTCACCTTCCTGGACAAGACGTCCGACGCCTGCGCCAGCGGCATCTTCGTCGCCCCCACGGCACCCACGCCCACGCCCACGCCCACGCCCGCCGCGCCGTCGGCACCCCCCGCGCCGCCGGCCGGCAACTGACGAACCGGCCGCCGCCCCGATGATCCGCCCCGTCCGCCCATGGTGAAACGCGCGATCGGCCGGCTGGCCGCGACGGGACGGGGCGGCTGGCGGCGGGGCTGGTTCGGGATGAAGCGGCGGCTGCGGCTGCTCGGCGAGCCGATGATCCTGCCCTTCACCGGCCATGCCACGGCGCAGATGCTGTGGCTAAAAGGGCGGGTCCTGGAGGACGAGGGCGTCGTCGGCGCGCCGCCGCCGCGCTCCACCGCCGCCGAGCTCTGGCGCACCTTTCTGCGCTACGAGACGGACGAGATCGCCGGCGCCCGCGTCGCCTACGAGGGGGCGGGGGCGAGCGGCAGCTTCACCGTGGCCGATGACGGCTACTTCCAGCTGCGCCTGCCGAACCCGGACCTGTCGACCGCGCGCGAGGGCTGGATGTCGATCGAGCTGACGCTTCTCGACGCGCCCGGCTACCGCCTGCCGGCGGAGCCGGTGCGGGCCGTCGCGCGGGTGCGGGTGCCCGGCCCCGCGGCGCGCTTCGTGGTCGTCTCGGACATCGACGACACGATCATGCACACCGGGGCCGAAGAGATGCTGCGCAACTGGCGCATCGTCATCTCCAACTCGCCGCAGACCCGCGTGGCCTTTCCCGGCGTGCCCGAATTCTACCGGGCGCTGGCGGACGGGCCGGACGGGGTGCACGACGCCAACCCGATCTTCTACGTTTCCTCCAGCCCCTGGAACCTTTACGACCTCGTGGAGGGCTTCCTCCACTTCAAGGGCATTCCGAAGGGGCCGATCTTTCTGCGCAACCTGTCGCGCGACTGGGTCGACTGGCTGCGCCGCCGCCATTCCGGCCACAAGGAGCCGGCGATCCGCGATCTTCTCGCCGCCTATCCCGACATGCCCTTCGTTCTGATCGGCGACAGCGGCCAGCGCGACGCGGAGATCTATGCCCGCCTCGCCGCCGAGCACCCCGATCGCATCCGCGCCGTCCACATCCACGAGGTGCGCCCCGTCGGTGCCGATCGCGACGTCGAGGAGCATCTCGCGCGGATCGACGCGCTCGGCATCCCGGCGACGCTCGGCGCGACGCTGTCGAGCGCCGCCGATTGCGCCGAGGCCCTCGGCCTCGTCGCGGCGGGATCGGCCGAGCGCGTGCGCCGTGCCATGGCGGCCCGCGCGGAGGTGCCGGCCGGGCGGGACGCGGGCGTCGCGATGGCCGCGGCCGACGAGGCGAAGGCTGGTCCGAGCCGCTGACCGGCCGAGGTCCCGCGACAAATTCGGAGCGATCGTTCTTTCAAACGATTCGAGGCGGCGGCGCGGCATTCTTGGCGGTTGGCGTTTGCGCGCCGCACCATTATGTTCCGAACGATTCCAAACAAGGAGCGTGTTGGAAGGCCGCCAGCGGCCGTGCCGACGCGCCCCGATCATCTGGTCATCTGGGCACCGGGACGCAAAAGCATGGTCGAGCTCACCCTGCCGAAGAATTCGAGGGTCACCAAAGGCAAGGTGTGGCCGAAGCCGGACGGCGCCAAGAACGTGCGCGAGTTCGGCATCTATCGCTGGTCGCCGGACGACGGCGAGAACCCGCGCGTCGACACCTTCTTTGTCGACCTCGACGATTGCGGGCCGATGGTGCTCGACGCCCTGCTCTGGATCAAGAACAACGTCGACTCGACGCTCACCCTGCGCCGCTCCTGCCGCGAAGGCATCTGCGGCTCCTGCGCGATGAACATCGACGGCTCGAACACGCTCGCCTGCACGATGGGCATGGACGAGATCAAGGGGGCGGTGAAGGTCTACCCGCTGCCGCACATGCCGGTCATCAAGGACCTCGTGCCGGACCTCACGCTGCCCTACGCGCAGCTGCGCTCGATCGAGCCCTGGCTGAAGACCGAGACGCCCGAGCCGGAGAAGGAGTGGCGCCAGAGCCACGAGGACCGCGAGAAGCTCGACGGCCTCTACGAATGCATCCTGTGCTTCTGCTGCCAGACCTCCTGCCCCTCCTATTGGTGGAACGGCGAGCGCTATCTCGGGCCGGCGGTGCTGCTCCAGGCCTATCGCTGGATCATCGATTCGCGCGACGAAGCGACGGGCGACCGGCTGGACGGGCTGGAGGATCCCTTCAAGCTTTATCGCTGCCACACCATCATGAACTGCACGCAGACCTGCCCGAAGGGTCTGAACCCGGCGAAGGCCATCGCCGAGATCAAGAAGATGATGGTCGAGCGCCGCGTCTGACGTGCCTCGACGCCGCGGCGGGGCGCCCGTCCCGCCGCCCCGCCCGTCAGTTCAGTTGGTCAGGCTGACGGGCTTGTGCTCGATCTCGGCATTGGTTTCGAGCATCACCACGACCTCGCCTGGCTCCGTCACCCAGCGCTCCCCGTCGTGGAAGGCGAAGTCCGCGAGCGTCAGCTCGAAGCGGATCGGCGCCGATTCGCCAGGATCGAGCGCGACGCGCCGGAAGCCCTTCAGCGAGCGCACGGGCCGTGTGCGGCTCGCCACGGGATCGCGGACATAGAGCTGGACGACCTCGGCGCCGGCGCGCGTGCCCGTGTTGGTGAGCCGCGCGCTGATCTCGATGCGGTCGGTCAGGCGCGGCGGCACCACGATGTCGCTGAGGGCGAAGCGCGTGTAGCTGAGGCCGTGGCCGAACGGAAACAGCGCCTCGTTGCGCGTTTCGCGGTAGCGCGCGCGGTAGTCCTGGACGCCGTCGGCGGAGGCGGGACGCCCGGTCGGCTTGTGGTCGTAGAAGAAGGGCTGCTGGCCGCTCTCGCGGGGGAAGCTGACGACGAGCTTGGCGGACGGGTTCACGGCGCCGAACAGGACGTCGGCGATGGCGTTGCCCGCCTGCGACCCGAGGAACCACGTGGCGAGCATCGCCGGCGCGTCGCGCACGGCGCCTTTCAGCGCGAGCGCGCGACCGTGCCGCAGAAGGACGACCACCGGCTTGCCCGTGGCGGCGACGGCGTCGGCGAGCGCCTGCTGCGGCTCGGGCAGGACGATCTCCGTGCGCGACTGCGCCTCGCCCGACATCCACTGTGCCTCGCCGAGCGCGAGGAGGACGACGTCTGCCGCCTTCGCCGCCTCGACGGCCGCCTCGACGCCGCCCGGGATCGGCGCCTCGACGCCCGATCCGCGCACGACGTCGACGGCGAGCCCGCGCGCGCGCAGGCCGTCGGCGATCGACACGTTGAGCGAGGGGTCGGCCATGAAGGCCCAGGTTCCCACGACGTTGTCGCGGTCGTCGCCGAAGGGGCCGATCAGCGCGATCCGCCCGGGATCGGCCTTCAGCGGCAGGAGGTCGCCCTCGTTGCGCAGGAGAACGATCGACCGCGCTCCGGCCTCGCGCGAGAGCGCCTGGAGGGCGGGCGTCGCGACGCGGCTCGTCTCCGCCGCCTCGTCCAGCGAGCGGAAGGGATCGTCGAAGAGGCCGACCGCCTCCTTGAGCCGTAGGACGCGCCGCACGGCCTCGTCGAGCCGGGCGAGCGGCACCTCGCCGCTCGCCACGAGGTCGGGAAGCCAGCGATTGTAGAGGTCGGACTGCATGGACATGTCCATGCCGGCGAGAAAGGCCTTCTTCGCCGCGTCCCGGCCGTTCTCGGCATAGCCGTGGGCGACCAGCTCCTCGTCGGCCGAATAGTCGCCGACCACGAGGCCGGAGAAACCCCATTCCTCGCGCAAGATCCCCGTGAGAAGCCGCCGGCTCCCCGAGGCCGGTACGCCCTCGACGTCGTTGAAGGCCGACATGATCGTCGCGACCCCCGCCCCGATCGCCGCCTGGAAGGGCGGCAGGTGCGTTTCGCGCAAGGTTTCCTCGGAAATGTCGACGGTGTTGTAGTCCATGCCGCCCGACACCGCGCCGTAGGCGGCGAAATGCTTGGCGCAGGCGGCGAGGCTCGCCGGGTCCCGAAGCGAGCGGCCCTGGAAGCCGCGAACGCGGGCCGCCGCGAGGATCGAGCCGAGATGCACGTCCTCGCCCGAGCCTTCCGCGACGCGGCCCCAGCGCTGGTCGCGGGCGACGTCCACCATCGGTGCGAAGGTCCAGTGGATCCCGAGCGCGCTCGCCTCCGTCGCCGCCGCGCGGGCCGTGCGCTCCGCGAGATCGGGATCGAAGGCGCAGGCCTCGGCGACGGGAAGGGGAAAGATCGTCTTCAGCCCGTGGATCACGTCGGCCGCGAAGATCAAAGGGATCTTCAGGCGCGAACCCTCCACGGCGGCTCGCTGCGCCTCGCGCGCGCCGGCGACGCCGACGCCGTTGAACAGCATGCCGATCTCGCCGCGGCGGATGCGGGCGAGCTGCTCGCGCGCGCCGCCCTCGGGCAGGTTCGGGTTGAAGGCGATCCCGCTCGGCCGGATCTGGTCGGAGAAGCAGGATAGCTGGCCCGCCTTCTCGGCCGGCGTCATCGCGGCGATCAGCGCTTCGATCCGGTCCGAGCGGGCGAGGGCCGAAGCGGGGGGCGGCGAAAGGGCAAGTCCGGCCAGGGCGGCTGCGGCCTTGAGGACGTCGCGGCGAGGCAGGTGACGAACCATGGCGGCTCCTGCGTTGCGTGTCGCGGTGCCGACATCCTCCCGTTCGGCGCCGCGGCCGACCTATCGCGGCGC
>CANJKV010000296.1 GCA_947474855.1 Aurantimonadaceae bacterium
CCGAAGCCGATGCCCGGTGCGACCGCAACTTCCGCCTTCTCGATCAGGAGCTTGGAGAATTCCAGGCTGCCGAGATGCCGGTAGCGCTCGGGGATCTGCGCCCAGGCGAACATGGTGGACGAGGGCGGCGGCACCTCGAAGCCGGCGCGTCCGAAGGCGTCGACGAGAACGTTGCGGCGGTGGCGATAGACCGAGCGCACCTCCTCGATCGCCTCGTCGCCGGCGTTCAGCGCCGCCGTCGCGGCGACCTGGATGGGCGTGAAGGCGCCGTAGTCCAGATAGGACTTCACGCGGGCGAGCGCCGCGATCAGCCGCTCGTTGCCGACCGCGAAGCCAACGCGCCAGCCGGGCATCGAGAAGGTCTTCGACATGGAGGTGAACTCCACGGCCACGTCCATCGCCCCCGGCACCTGGAGCACGGAGGGCGGCGGCGCGCCGTCGAAGAAGATCTCGGAATAAGCGAGGTCCGAGAGGATGATGATCTCGTTCTCGCGCGCGAACTTCACCACCTCCGCGTAGAAGTCGAGGTCGGCCTCGTAGGCGGTCGGGTTCGAAGGATAGTTCAGGATGATCGCGATGGGCTTCGGGATCGAGTGGCGCACCGCCCGGTCGATCGCCCGCAGGAAGTCCTCGTCCGGCTTGGCGGGGATCGAGCGGATCGTGCCCCCGGTCATCAGGAAGCCGAAGGCGTGGATCGGATAGGTCGGGTTCGGGCAGAGCACGACGTCGCCCGGCGCGGTGATGGCCTGCGCCATGTTGGCGAAGCCTTCCTTCGAGCCCAGCGTCGCGACGACCTGCGTGTCCGGGTTCAGCTTCACGCCGAAGCGGCGGGCATAATAGGCGGCCTGGGCGCGGCGAAGGCCGGCAATGCCCTTGGAGGCGGAGTAGCGGTGCGTGCGCGGATCGCGAATCGCCTCGCAGAGCTTGTCCACGACGAAGCTCGGCGTCGGCAGGTCCGGATTGCCCATGCCGAGGTCGACGATGTCGACGCCCTTGGCTCGGGCCGCGGCCTTTTTCTTGTTCACCTCCTCGAACACGTAGGGAGGCAGTCGGCGGACCTTGTGAAACTCTTCCGTCATCGAATCAAATCCCGGGACGCACCGAGGCGCCCGCTTCAACGCCCGCTTGTGGGGCTCGCTTCCATGGCTCTTGCGCGCAGTCAGTTCGCCGGCGTGCGGGGCGCCCCTGCCTGAGCGGCCCCGGTGCCGGATAGAGCTCGGTCCATGGCGAGGCGCTGCTGCTGGCGCACGGCGGCGGCGTTGCGGATCGCGGCGTCGTAGCGCGCCCGCTGGCTGCCGCTCGTGTTCCCGACGGAACGGCGCGACAGGCGCGCGGTCTCGTTGGCGACCGTCGCGTTGTCGAGCTGCGGCGCGGCGGCCGTGGGATAGGCGCCCAGCAGAGGAAAGCCGTTCTCGTCGAGCCGCTGCGTCGAGGCCGGACGCGCCAGCCGCGCGTTGTAGCTCGCGAGCGCCTGATTCGGCTCTTCGCCGGGAAAGCCCTGGCAGCCGCCGAGGACGAGCGACGAGGCGCCGGCGAGAACAAGCAGGATGGGCGTGGCGCGCTGGGCCATTCGGTCCGCTCCGGTTCGGGGTCGTGCTGTCTACGCCCCGAGGACGGTCCGAACCTTGGCGTTCGGATTTCTCGTCCGGGTCGTTGTCGGCACGCCTCGTCAATGCGATCGATCAGCGCCATTATAGCATGATCCCGTCCGATAACAGCCGCCAGGCGGACCGGACGCGGAACGAGCGTTGGGATCGGGAGGACTGACATGGCCGCTGCGGACGGAACGGGCGATGCTCGCGGGTCGGAACCGGGTCCCGACGCCTATGTCGTGAAGGATCCGGAAGCCTTCGCACTCAACATGGCCAAGATGATCGAGCACATGGGCAAGGCCGCCTCGGCCTGGGTCGAGCCGCGCGAGCGGGGCGAGCACATCGACCCCTCGCCGCTCTCGGCGGTGGAGGTCGCCCAAACGCTCGCCAAGGTCACGGAGTACTGGATCAGCGATCCGAGCCGGGTTCTCGAAGCGCAGACCTCCCTGTTCTCCGGCTACCTCAACGTGTGGAACAATTCGATCCGCCGCCTCGCCGGCGAGGCCCCCGTCGATCCGGTGGAGCCGACCCGCGGCGACAAGCGCTTCGCCGACAAGGACTGGAACGAGAACCTCTTCTTCGACACGCTGAAGCAGGTCTACGTTCTCACCACCCGCTGGGCCGACGATCTCGTCGCGCGCGCCGACGGGCTCGACCCGCATACCCGGCACAAGGCCGCCTTCTACGTCAAGCAGATCGGCAACGCCCTCGCCCCTTCCAACTTCGTCGCGACCAATCCCGAGCTTTATCGCGAAACGGTCGCCGCCAACGGGCAGAATCTCGTGCGCGGCATGAAGATGCTGGCCGAGGACATCGCTGCCGGGCGCGGCACGCTGAAGCTTCGCCAGTCCGATGCGAGCCGCTTCGAGGTCGGCCGCGACATGGCGGTGACGCCCGGCAAGGTCATCGCCCAGAACGACGTCTGCCAGATCATCCAATACACGCCGACAACCGAGACGGTGTTCAAGCGCCCGCTCCTCATCGTGCCGCCCTGGATCAACAAGTTCTACATCCTCGACCTCAACCCGCAGAAGAGCTTCATCCGCTGGGCCGTCGGAGAAGGCCACACGGTGTTCGTCGTGTCCTGGGTCAATCCGGATCAACGGCAGGCGAAGCTCGGCTGGGGCGACTACATCCGCGACGGCATTGCCTTCGGCCTCGACACGGTGGAGCGCTCGACCGGCGAGCGCGAGGCGAACCTCATCGGCTACTGCGTCGGCGGCACGCTGCTGGCCGCCAGCCTGTCCTATCTCAAGGAGCGCGGCGACGAGCGCATCCGCTCCTGCACCTTCCTGACGACGCAGATCGACTTCACCCATGCGGGCGACCTGAAGGTCTTCGTCGACGAGGCGCAGCTCGCCCTTCTCGACAAGGTCATGGAGGCCAAGGGCTACCTCGACGGCACGCAGATGTCGGCCGCCTTCAACCTCCTGCGCTCGGGCGAGCTGATCTGGCCCTACTTCGTCAACAACTACCTGAAGGGCAAGGAGCCCCTGCCCTTCGACCTCCTGTACTGGAACGCCGACGCGACGCGCATGCCGAAGACGAACCACATGTTCTATCTTCGCAACTGCTACCTGGAGAACCGGCTGTCGCGCGGGGTCATGGAGATCGACGGCCAGCGCATCGACCTGTCGAAGGTGACGATCCCGATCTACAACCTCGCGACCAAGGAAGATCACATCGCCCCGCCGCGCAGCGTCTATGAGGGCAGCCTCGCCCTCGGCGCGCCGGTCACGTTCGTTCTCACCGGCTCCGGCCATATCGCCGGCGTCGTGAACCCGCCGGACAAGAAGAAGTACCAGTTCTGGACCGGTCCGGCGCCCGACGCGGAAGCGCCCTACGAGGACTGGCTGCTCCAGGCGGAGGAGACGGCGGGATCCTGGTGGCCGCACTGGCACGGCTGGGTGTCGACTCAGTCGGGCGAGCAGGTGCCCTCGCGCGAGCCCGGCGGCGGCCGGCTCAACGCCATCGAGGAAGCGCCGGGGTCCTACGTCCGCCGCAAGTCGTGAAGCCGGAGGCCGAACCGCCCCGCACTTGAAGCGCGGGCGGTTCGATGCGACATCACGGGCAAGCTTTTGAACGAGCGCTTGCGGCCGAGTGTGTCCTGCACCCTCGATCCCCTCGCCGAGACCGGACGATCGCCGCCGCCATGACGACCTACGTCGACGCTACCGACGCCCCGACGCGCAACACCGGCGCCATCCGCCTGTACGACGAGGCCGGGTTCGAAGCGATGCGCCGCGCCTGCCAGCTGACGGCGCGCTGCCTCGACAGCCTGGCCGAGATCGTGAAACCCGGCATCACCACCCGTGCCATCGACGACCACGTCGTCGCCTTCGCCAAGGCGCACGACACCGTTTCGGCGACGTTGAACTATCGCGGCTATCCCGCCAGCGTCTGCACCTCGATCAACCACGTCGTGTGCCACGGCATGCCGAACGACAAGCCCCTGCGCGAAGGCGACATCGTCAACATCGACGTCACCTTCATCGTCGACGGATGGCACGGCGACTCCTCGCGCATGTATCCCGTCGGCCAGATCAAGCGCGCCGCCGAGCGACTCTGCGAGGTCACCTACCAGTCGCTGCTGCTCGGCATCCGCACCGTGAAGCCGGGCGGCCACGTCGGCGACATCGGCGCCGCGATCCAGGACTACGCCGAGGGCGAGCGCTGCTCCGTCGTGCGCGACTTCTGCGGCCACGGCGTCGGCCGCCTCTTCCACGACGCGCCGAACATCCTCCACTACGGCCGGCGCGGCGAAGGACCGGAGCTGAAGCCCGGCATGATCTTCACCATCGAGCCGATGATCAATCTCGGGCGCCCCCACGTGAAGGTGCTGAACGACGGCTGGACGGCGGTGACGCGCGACCGCTCGCTCTCGGCCCAGTACGAGCACACGGTCGGCGTCACCGAGACCGGCGTCGAGGTCTTCACCTTCTCGCCCGGCGGCCTCGACACGCCGGGCATCGTGATCGACCCGGCCTTCCTCGCCGGCGCAGCCGCCTGACGCGCCGCGGTTCGCGGCCATCATGAGCGAGCGGCTCCCTTCCGGCCTCGACGAAGCCTATGCCGCCGACGACCACGTCAGCGGTCACCGTGAACGCCTGCGCGAGCGCTTCCGCCGCGCCGGCCCGGCGGCGCTGGCCGACTACGAGCTTCTCGAGCTTCACCTGTTCCGCTCGATCCCGCGTCGGGACGTGAAGCCGATCGCCAAGGCGCTCATCGCGCGCTTCGGCTCGCTCGCCGAGGTGCTGAACGCCCCGCCCGAGCGCCTCGCCGAGGTGGCAGGCGTCAAGGATGCCGTGGCGCTGGACCTCGCCGTGACGGCTGCGCTGAACCAGCGCGCCATGCGCGCCGCGGTGCGCAAGCGCGAGGTGCTCTCGTCCTGGGCGGCGGTCATGGACTACATCCGCGCCGCGATGGCCTACGAGCCGCGCGAGCAGTTCCGCATCCTGTTTCTCGACAAGAAGAACGCCCTGATCGCCGACGAGGTGCAGCAGACCGGCACCGTCGACCACACGCCGGTCTATCCCCGCGAGGTCGTCCGCCGCGCGCTGGAGCTTTCGGCGACGGCCGTGGTTCTCGTCCACAACCATCCCTCCGGCGACCCGACGCCCTCGCGCGCCGACATCGAGATGACGAGGCTGATCGCCGACTCCGCCAAACCCCTCGGCATCACCGTCCACGACCACATCATCATCGGCCGCGACGGACATGCGAGCCTTAAGGGCCTGAAGCTCTTCTAGGCGGGCTCTCGGCCCTGCCGGACCATCGCGGAGACGCGGTGCCGGCCTATTCCGCCGGCTCCTCGATCGTCCGGCCGTGCATCCGCTTCAGCCGCGACTTGAGCTTGCGCGGCTCCTCGGCCCACAGAAAACCGAACGATACGGCGCCGTCCTTCCCGTGCGTCGCATGGTGGAGCTTGTGCGCCTGGACGAGGCGCTTGGCGTAACCCTTGCGGGGCGTGGCGCGGAACGGCCAGCGCTGATGGACCAGCCCGTCATGGACGATGAAATAGAGAAGCCCGTAGAGCGTGACGCCGAGCGCCATCCACCAGAGCGGCTCCCAGTACGCCGCTCCGATCCAGAACAGTCCGACGACGATGACTGCGAAGACCGCGGCATAGAGGTCGTTCTTTTCGAGCGCGTCGTCGTGCGGCTCGTGGTGCGAGCGGTGCCAGTTCCAGCCCCAGCCGTGCATGACATACTTGTGCACGAACCAGGCGAAGAACTCCATGAAGGCGCAGGAGCCGAGAACGAGCAGGATCTTGGCGGCGAGGCTCATGAGGACTGGCCCTCCTGTCTGCGAGCCGGCAGCGCCCACCAGGGCGTCG
>CANJKV010000297.1 GCA_947474855.1 Aurantimonadaceae bacterium
CGCGGCGAGCGGACCTCCTGGATCATCTTCCGCGAGATCCTGCCCAACGCCCTGTCGCCGCTTCTGGCCGAGTTCGGCCTGCGCTTCGCCTTCGCGATCCTGTTCCTGTCGACGCTGTCCTTCCTCGGCCTCGGCATCCAGCCGCCGGCGGCCGACTGGGGCGGCATGGTCAAGGACAACAAGGACGGCATCATCTTCGGCGTCTCGGCGGCACTCATCCCCGGCACCGCGATCGCCTTCCTCGCGGTCTGCGTGAACCTCGTCGTCGACTGGCTGCTCAACCGCACCGCCAGCCTCAAGGGAGGGCGCGCCTGATGGCCGAGGACCTGCTTCGCGTCCGCGACCTCAAGATCGAGGCCGAGATGCACACGCCCGGCGAGACGGCGCGCATGCTCACCATCGTCGAGGGCGTGTCCTTCGATCTGCCCAAGGGCCGCGTCCTCGGCCTCATCGGCGAGTCCGGCGCCGGCAAGTCGACCATCGGCCTTTCGGCGCTCGGCTACGGCCGCGGCTCGGTGCGCATCACCGGGGGCGAGGTGACGCTCGGCGGCACGCAGCTCGTCGGCCTATCGCAGCGCGGCCTCCGGCGCCTTCGCGGCGCCAAGGTCTGCTACGTCGCCCAGTCCGCAGCCGCCGCCTTCAACCCCGCCTTCCGGCTCGGCGACCAGATCGTCGAGGCGGCCCTCAAGCACGGCATCCTGACGCGCGCGCAGGCCCACGAGCGCGCCGCCGGCCTGTTCCGCACCCTCGGCCTGCCCGATCCCGAGAGCTTCGGCCGGCGCTATCCGCATCAGGTCTCGGGGGGCCAGCTTCAGCGCGCCATGACCGTCATGGCCCTCCTGCCCTCCCCCGACCTCATCGTCTTCGACGAGCCGACCACCGCGCTCGACGTCACCACCCAGATCGACGTCCTCGTCGCCATCAAGCGCGCGATCGAGGACACGCACACGGCGGCGATCTACGTCACCCACGACCTCGCGGTCGTTGCCCAGGTCGCCGACGACATCATGGTGCTGCGGCACGGCAAGACGGTGGAATACGGGCCGGTCGCGCAGGTGATGGAAAGCCCGCGCGAGGACTACACCCGCCGCCTCGTCTCCATGCGCCACCGCGAGAAGCCGCAGGCTCCCGACCAGAGCGACCGGCTCCTCACCGTCGACCACGTCGAGGCCGGCTATTCCGCGGTGAAGGTGCTCGACGGCGTGTCGCTGCACCTGCCCAAGGGCCAGACGCTGGCCGTCGTCGGCGAGTCGGGCTCGGGCAAGTCGACGCTCGCCCGCGTCATCACCGGCCTGCTTCCGCCGCGTCACGGGCGGATCACCTTCAAGGGCCGCGAGCTGCCGGCCCGGCTCGACGCGCGCTCCAAGGAGCAGTTGCGCCAGATCCAGATGATCTACCAGATGGCCGACACGGCCATGAACCCGCGCCACACGATCGGCGACATCCTCGGCCGGCCGCTGACCTTCTATTTCGGGCTGCGCGGCGCGAAGAAGGCGACGCGGGTGAAAGAGCTTCTCGGCGCAATCGAGCTGCCCGAGCACTTCGCCTCTCGCTATCCCGCGGAGCTCTCGGGCGGGCAGAAGCAGCGCGTGGCGATCGCCCGTGCGCTCGCCGCCGAGCCGGAGGTGATCCTGTGCGACGAGCCGACCTCGGCGCTCGACCCGCTGGTGGCCGACGGCATCCTGAAGCTCCTCCAGCGCCTCCAGGAGGAGACCCACGTCTCCTACCTCTTCATCACCCACGACATCGCCACCGTGCGCGCCATCGCCGATTCCGTGGCGGTGATGCACAGGGGCCGGCTCGTGCGCTTCGGGCCGAAGGATCAGGTGCTCTCGCCGCCCTTCGACGACTACACCGACCTTCTCCTGAAATCGGTGCCGGAAATGCGCATCGGCTGGCTGGAAGAGGTGCGCGACGCCCGCCGCATGGCCGCGGCCGGCAACTAGGAGATGGGCGCCCGGCTCGCTCTCGTCGTCCTCGACGGCCTGCCCTGGCGCAACGCCCGCCGCCTGATGGGCAACCTCGAAGGCTGGGTGGAGAGCGGCGAGGCGCGGGTTTGGCGCATGCGCTCGGTGCTGCCCTCGACCTCCGCCTCCTGCTACGCCTCGCTCCACACCGGAACGCTCCCGCAGCGCCACGGCGTCTCCGGCAACGAGGCGGTGCGCCGGCTCGACGTGCCTGACATCTTCTCCGAAGCGAGCGGGGCGGGCCTCGTCACGGCGGCCGTGGCCCATTCCTTCTTTTCCGAGCTGTTCGTCCGGGCTCCCTTCGACCCCGTCCGCGACCTCGAACTGGACGAGCCCGGCGTGCCGATCCGGCACGGGCGCTTCTACACCATGGCCGGCTACAACCGGCACAACTACATGATCCCGTCGGATGCCGACCTTCTGGCACTCGCGACGCGGCTGATGGAGCGAAACGAGGCGGACTACGTCCTCCTCCACACCTGCACGCCCGACTCCCTCGGCCACATGTACGGGCCGGACGGGCCGGAGATGGAGGCGGCGCTGTTCCGCCTCGACGCGCAGCTCGCGCCCTTCATCCGGCGCTGGCGCGCGGCGGGTTGGGAGGTGATCGTGACGAGCGACCACGGTCAGGGCGCGACCGGCCATCATGGCGGAACGGATCCCGACATGCGCGACGTCGCCCTTCATTACTTCGGGGCGGCGGACGGTCCGCCCCCGGACGCGCTCCTGTCGCAGCTGCAGCTGGCACCGAGCATCCTGCAACGCCTTGGCGTTCCGCTGCCGACATCGATGGCGTCTCCACCATTCCTGGTTGATGCGACCTAAAGTCCAACCTTCTCAGACGTGCAATATCGGCAGCTCCCTGTATAGGGAACCGATACAATCGATTGGAGTGCCGGGAATCATGACGTCGCGCGGCTTCGAAGTGTCGGAAAACGAGTGGATCCGTCTCAAGGACGGTACCCGGCTCGCCGCACGGATCTGGATGCCCGACGGCGCGATGGCCGACCCGGTGCCGGCGATCCTGGAGATCCTGCCCTATCGCAAGAACGACGGGACCTGCGCTCGCGACGACTCGACCTATCCCGTCTTCGCCGCGGCCGGCTATGCCGGCGTGCGCGTCGACCTTCGGGGCTCGGGCGAGTCGGAAGGGGTCATCGACGGCGAATACACGCCGCTGGAGCTGTCCGACGCCTGCGAGGTGATCGCCTGGATCGCCGCCCAGCCCTGGTGCACGGGCGCGGTCGGCATGATGGGCATTTCCTGGGGCGGCTTCAATTCGCTGCAGGTCGCGGCGCTGAAGCCCCCGGCGCTGAAGGCCGTGATCTCCATCGCCTCCACGGTCGACCGCTACAACGACGACATCCATTTCAAGAACGGCGCCCATCTCTCGGCCAACCTGTCCTGGGCCGCGACCATGCTGGCGTATCAGAGCCGCGCGCCCGATCCCGCGCTGGTGGGCGAGCGCTGGCGGACCCAATGGCTGGAGCGGCTGGAGAACGAGCCCTTCTTCCTGGAGGAATGGCTGCAGCATCAGCGCCGCGACGGGTTCTGGCGCCACGGCTCGATCAGCGAGGACTTCGCCGGCTTCGACGTGCCCGCCCTGGTCATCGCCGGCTGGGCAGACGGCTACCGCAACACGCCCTTCAAGGCGGTGGAGGGGCTGGGGCCGACGGCCAAGGCCATTGTCGGTCCCTGGATCCACAAGTACCCGCACTTCGCCTGGCCCAAGCCCCGGGTGGACTTCCACGCCGAGGCGATCCGCTGGTGGGACCGCTGGCTGAAGGGGACCGCGAACGGCGCCGAGGACCTGCCGCAGATGCGCGCCTACGTGCTCGACGGACCGCGGCCGCTGCTTCGCCGCGACGCCGATCCCGGCCGCTGGGTGGCGCTGGACCGCTGGCGCGTGCCGGAGCGCGCCCGCTTCGGAGTCGGGGCGGACTTGCGGCTGCGGCCGGGCGAGAGCCAGGGGCCGGGCGAGCGGTTGCGCCTCCTGTCGCCGCAGGACACCGGCATCATGTCCGGCGAATGGTTCACGCTGAAGCCCGACGCCGAGATGGCGGGCGACCAGCGCCTGGACGATGCCGGCTCGCTGGTCTTCGAGACGGAATCGCTGGACGCGCCGCTCGAGCTTCTCGGCTTCCCCGAGCTGGTTCTCGCCGTCGTGCCCGACGCGCCGGTCTCCAACCTCGTGGCGCGGCTCGTCGACGTCCATGCCGACGGCGCCGCGACGCGCATCAGCTACGGCGTCCTCAACCTCGCCCATCGCGGCGGCAACGCAGCGCCGGCGCCCGCCGTGCCGGGCGAAACGGTCGAGCTGCGGCTGCAGCTCGACGCCTGCGGCTACCGGCTGCCCCCAGGCCATCGCCTGCGCCTGTCGCTCTCGACGGCCTACTGGCCGACGATCCTGCCCTCGCCCCATGCGGGCGGCCTTCTCGTCGAGACCGGCTCGATCCGCCTCGACCTGCCGCTTCTCGGGGCGGCGGAGACCGTTCACGTTCCGGAGCCGGAGAACCCGGACCCGCTGCCGCGCTACGTCCAGCACGCGCCGGGCTCGACACAGCGGCGCGTCGAGCGCGATCTCCAAACAGGAACCGCGCGCTATGTCATCTTCGAGGACACGGGGCTGACGGAGCGGCCGGGGACAGGCCTCGCGACGCGCGAGACCCGCAACGAGAACTGGTCGATCCGCTCCGACGACCCGCTCTCCATGCGCGGCGAAGCGCACTGGACGACGGAGTTGCGGCGCGGCGACTGGGCGATCCGCACCGTCGCGACCGCCCGCATCGCCGCGACCGCGACGGACTGGCTGGTCTCGGCCCGGGTCACTGCCAGCGAAGGCGACGAGGAGATCTTCGCGCGCGACTGGGAACGGACGATCCCGCGCGACCTCATGTGAGCCGGGCGAGCCGCCCCAGTTCGGTGACGAGGGCGGCGAAGCCGGCCCGGGCTCCGGGGCTCATGTGCCGGGCCCGCAGCCAGGCATGGATCATCTGCGGCTCCTCGCGGAAGGATACGGTCACGCCGGCCGCCGCGAGGCGGCCGGCGAAGGCCCGCGCATCGTCGCGCAGGGGGTCGAAGCGGGCGGCCGAAACGAAGGCCGGGGGCAGGCCGGCCAGGCTCTCCGCCCGGAGGGGATGGGCGACGGGATCGGTCTCGGGCGCGGCGTAGAGCTCGCGGTAGTAGCGCACGTCGGCGGTGGACAGGCCCGGCGCCTCGGCCATCTCGGCATAGGAGCCGGACAGGAGATCGCCGCCGAGGCCTGGATAGATCAGCGCGAGGCCGACGATGCCGGGGACGCCCTCGTTGCGCGCCCGCACGGCAAGGCCCGCCGCGAGGTTGCCTCCGGCGCTGTCGCCGGCCAGCACCACGCGACGCCCCTGCGCGAGAAGCGCCGAGAGCGCCGCCCAGCCGTCGTCGAAGGCGGCCGGCCAGCGGTGCTCGGGCGCGAGCCGGTAGTCGATCGCGACGAGCTCGGCGCCTGTCCCCTGCGCCAGCTCCGCGCAGACCGCGTCGTGGCTGTCGAGCGACCCGACCACGAAGCCGCCGCCGTGGAGATAAAGGATCGTCGCGTCCGCCGAGACATGCGCCGGACGATAGAACCGCGCGGGGATGGCGCCGAGGGGCCGGTCCTCGGCCGCGATGCCTTCGGGCCGGCCGGGATCGAACGCGGCGCACAGCGCGTCGTACCAGCGCCGCTGGTGCTCGACGGAAGCGGACACCGCGTCGGGCGGATAAAAGGCGTCGCAGCGCGCCTGGAAGTCGAGGATCTCCGCTTCCTCCGGTGTCGGCCCGCTCATCCCGTCTCCCCCGCTTCGCTCTCGGATGTCCCGTGTTGCCATTGCGGCGGCTCCCGGCGCAATGAAGCGGGCGGGGCGGCGCGGGAGGCTGACACTCTGCGCGCTGCCCGCTCCCTCATCACGCTTCCGGCTGCCGCA
>CANJKV010000298.1 GCA_947474855.1 Aurantimonadaceae bacterium
GCCTCAACGGGGTTGGCCGTCATGACCGATGATCCCGCATGGCCGCCGGTCCTGCATCTGAAGCTGTCGGACGGCACGCTCTGCGAGATCGTCGAGCTGTTCGATCTGGACGGCGACGAAACGGACGATCCGGAGATGGCGTTCTCCGTCGTCGCCCGCCATCCCGACGGGACCTGGCTCGCGCACGCGGTCGAGCCCGTCACCTGGGACGAGGACAGCGCGCTCAACTGATCCCTGGCATCCGCCGGCCTGGTTTCGCTGAGAACGCAGGCGATCATCCGCGACGCCGGCCAGTGGAACGGCGACGGGGCGAACACGCTCGCCGGCCAGACCATGGTTCACCAGCTTCCGGCGGAAACGCTCCAGGTCCTCCTGAGAAGCCGCTACGGCGAAACGGATCGCCTGTCGCAAACGGCCTGGAAGCTGTTCGGGCATCAGCCGCTCGGCTGGTCGCGCGTCCAGGCCATCCTTCATCAGCGGCGACGAGCCGCCAACACGGAGCCATCCCATGGCCAGACCTGAACTCGGCACCAAGCGCGTCGATCCGGAGAACGGGCGCAAGTTCTACGATCTCGGCAAGAACCCCATCGTGTCGCCCTACACGGGAACCGCTTACGCCCCGTCCTTCTTCGATCCTCCGGCGGGCGCGCCTTCGCGTCGAGCGGCGCCCCAGTACACCCATCGCGAGGAACAGGCCGTTGAAGCGGTCGAGACCGATGAGGATGGCACGGAAGACGAAGAAATCTCGCTGACGAACATCGAGGACGACGAGAACGACGCGACCAAGCTGCCGCGCGACGACGTCGACGGCGACGGGGACGACGAGGCGAGCGACGACGACGATGACGGGGACGACGGCCGGATCCTGGCGATCGACGAGGATGACGACGCGGACCTGGGCGAGATCGCCCGGCCGCGCGACGGGGAATAGTCGCCGCGCCGAACGGCATGAGCTTCGATGCCGGGCTCTCGATCGCCGTGGCACGCGCGGCGATCGGGGGCGCATCGTATCCGAGCGATGCGTCGCCCGACCGGCTTCGACGACGATCGCACCGCCGTCAGGGCGCCGCGAAGTCGACATCGTCGGGTGAGGCTTCGTACTGGCAGCGCTCGGCGGCTTCCAAGGCGTCGTGCGCGACGCGGCTCCGGGCGTTCTCGGGCTCGGCACGGATCCGCCGCCATTCCTCGATGGCGTTCTGGCAGTCGGTGGCAAGCTTTTGGGCCTCGTCGACGGGCTCGTCCGGCGCCCTCGACCACCAGAAGTAGCCCAGCCCCAGGATGAGCACGGCGGCGGCGACGATCGCGATCCGACGTTTCATGAACAATCGGCCTCCTTCGATCTGACGCTCGTGACCGCGGCGAAGCGAGCGCCGTCAGCCATGACCGTCGGCGAGGGTCGGCTTGCCCATGTCGACGCGTCCCCGGCTGAATCCGTCCAGCCACGCGCCCCGCAGTTCACGCTGGTCATGCAGGTAGGGACAGTCGCGGGCCGATTGGCGCAGGTCGGAGCCCGCCAGCTCCCCTTTCGCGTGCGCCAGGTCCAGCGTGTCGGCAGACTTCGAAGAGGACATGGACGCGGCTCCGTCTGGCGAAACCGTCGATATGGAGCGCTCATCGAAGGGCATGGTCGTTCAGCCCTCGCGAACTTCATAGGCACCTACCTCAAATCCCGACCGGAGCCGGCATGACCGGGACGCCGCTCCTCCTCGTTCTCCTCGGCGTCTGCATCCCGCTCGCCCTGATCCGCGGCATGAGTCGGCATCGTTCCCGCTCTCGATGATCGGCGCCCTCGATCGACCACCTGTTCCTGAGCGGCGTGGCCTCGCCGACAGGCGGTTCTCGCTGGAGTCGGCGTTCGCGGGTCAGAGGATCCCGGGGAATGCCGGGGACGACCCGCGTCCGGAAGAGATCCTCACCAAGCCTGGGCCCGTCGTTCTCGTGGGGTCCAGCTACGCGTTCTGTAACAAATCATAGCTCGACGTTTGGTGAATAGCTACCAATTGCCTGTGATCGGCCGCGCCGCTTCCATCCTGGAAAGATCAGCGGCTGCTTCGGAGGCATCCATGCCGATCCCTTCCAAATCTCGCCTGCAAACGATGCAACAAGAGGAGCCGGCTCTTGTTGCTGTGCTCCTGTCGCTGTCGCGATCATGCCGGCAGTTAATGCAGATAAAGCTCGTCGAGGTCGACGTCATGGTCGGGCAGGACCAGTTCCTCGACCTTCTGACGGTCGAACGGGGCATCCCTGTCAGCCTCCTGGCGCAGAGGCTCAACGTGCGTCCGTCGACGACCTCGAAAATGGCCGACAGGCTGGTCGCTCAGGGTTGGGTGCTGCGCGAGGTCGATGACGAGGACGGCAGGCGCACCCGGCTGCGGCTGACCCCGCTCGGCCTGGAGGTTCAAACCGAGGTCCGCAGGATCTGGGAACAAACGGATGCCGAACTGGCATCGGCCCTCGCGGGGGCGAGCGAACAAGCAAACGTGACGGCGATTCTCGCGCAGATGTCCGCGGCTCTGGATGGGCGCTTGCAGCGCCTCCGGTAGCCTGCGCATCATCGAGCCATCGGAAGCGAGCCCGCCCGCAGCGGCGGGACCCGTCGTCGTTCAGTCCAAGGCGAACGGATCCATGTTCTTGGCAATCGCGCGTCCTGCATGAAGAAGCACGGCCTCGATGAGAAAGCCAAGCATGGGATCGGACGTCAGCTGAGCGAACTTGTGGGCTTCCAAGAGTTTGTCGACCACCGCGATATCGGCGGGCACAGGGGGGTGCACGATGTCGGTCAGAATGCCCGAGAGGTGGGTGACCCGGCCCGCTTCGTCCATGAAGGCCCGCCCGGTCGCTTGGACCCAGCGGAAGCCGCCGTCCTCCGTTTTCAGGCGGTAGCGATAGCTGTAGGGACCCCGATGCTTGATCGCCTCGTCCAGGCAGCGGGAGGCTCTGGCCCGGTCGTCCGGATGGATATACGGGACGAGACGATCCTGCTCCAGCCCTGCGGCGCCTTCGGCGGCATCGAAACCGAACAGGCCGCTCATCGACGGATCGAGTTTCGAGCGCAGCGTCGAGACGTCCACGCTCCAGAAGCCAAGCGGCTTGTATTCGGGCACGCGGTCTGGCCGCCAAGACTGACTTCCCAAAAACTATCTCCGTCGACCTAGACGTGACGATCCCTACACCCTCTGATTGGAACTGTTGAGCGCAACGAAATATTCAAGTGCAATTGTCTTTGAGCGGATGATATATTGATCTAAAATAATCATTAACCGCCTGATTAATGAAGCTGGGATGATTGTTCGTCATCATGGATGAATCGACCGTTGGAAAAAGCCCCATCGATGCAGCGCTCGGCGAACGACTGAGAGGGCTTCGTGAAACCCGCCGGCTGAGTCTGGCAGAACTGGGACGCGCGATCGGCACATCCTATCAGCAGGTGCGTAACTACGAGGCCGGACACAACCGCATCAGCGCCGCCACGCTTTATCGTCTGTCCCAGACCCTGGATGTCGAGATAAACGACTTCTTCAAAGACCTGCCCACGAACGCGGCCATTGGTTCGCGGGTTCCGAGCGCCGACGAGGCTGGCCGCTGGGTCTCGCTCGAGCAGATCGACAATCCCGAGGTTCGACGCCACATGCTGGGCCTCCTCGACGCTCTCGCCCGCAGGGACTGACGGCGCAGAATCGGCCTTTCTTCGGCATGCGGCGAAGAAGTCGCATCGATTGTCCAGGTCGTTCGATCGCCAAGCTCCAAGTCCGTCTCATACCCGCGGAGCATGGGTTTCCCCGTTCGGAACGCCGTCACCGCGGCTGCGGACGCTTCGGCGGCAGGCCCGCCGTACGGGCGGAGTTCACGGTGCCGGACCGACTGTTTCTCGCCATCCTTCCGCTTGGACGGAAAGCCCGCATTCGATCTTTCGGAGTGCATTTTCACCAGACGAAGCAGGTCGGACCCTGCGTCAACGGGTCTCAGCCAGGTGCGCCGTCCGGTCGCGCACGATCTGCCCGGCCTCGCTCGATCCTCGCCGGCGGGCGGCTCTTCGCGGTCCGGCCACCTATGCCTGCCCAAGCAAGATAGCGTTGCGTCCCCCATCCGAAGCTCGTTGAACAATCGGATCAGGCTCAAGGGTCGAGGTCCGGCATGCTGTCGCGCTGGCTACGCGAAATCGCGAAGAGCATCTCAGTGCGCAAGTCATGGCTCCCCGCCAACGACAATGTGGGCGGCGCTAGCCTCTTTGATCCTTGGTTCGAACCTTGCGGCGTCGACGAGATCATCTGGTGTCATCGTGCGATTGATGATCGTGCCGTCATTCGTCTCGGTTCGTCTGTGCCTTGAAGAGGGCAGCTCCCGTCGGTCGGATGCAGTGCGCGAGATCGAGGCTGGCGCCGATCAGGTTGCGCGACGTCGAGGAGGCAATCGTCGCTTCTCGGCGTCTGTCGTGCAGCCGATGATCCGCGAGCCCATGGTATCGGCTCCGACATGGCTTCTCAGAAGGTCGGGCCGGGCTGGGACGGGCTTTGGAGCACGTTTCTTTCGCTTCAGCTCGAAGCCGGCAGCTCTGAAGCCCTTGCCGCATTCGGCGGGCGGGAAGCACCGCATGATTTCGCCGGCGGCATGCCGCAGCGCCTCGATGGATCACTCGGTCTTGGTCCGCGTGATCCCCTCGGGCCCGAAGAGCGCCGTGACCGCCCACGGGAATCGTGCTCCCGAGCTGCAACCGGAAGCATCCTATGGTTGCGCTTCCCGCGACCCTGGGCGCCTATCCCGACGTTCCCACGAGGTCGCCGACGCGGCTGAGATGGGCGCGCATGGCGGCTTCGGCCTGTTCGGGCTCGCGGGCGGCGATGGCTTCGACGATGGTCAGGTGCTGCGCGACGAGCGCATCGCGCACGGTCGGCGTGAAGGACTTCTCGCGCATGACCTTCCAGTTCTGCTCGACGCGCACCGCGCCGATCATGGCGAAGAGGCCCTCGAACAGGCTGTTGCGCACGCTGCCGGCGATTTTTGCATGAAAGGCGCTGTCCCAGCGCTCGTACTGGGCCCCGGTCTGGGCCTGCGAGCCCTTTTCGGCGAGTCGGCGCATGGCCTCGATGTCGGCCGGGGTCGCGCGTAGCGCCGCGAGCTTGGCGAGGGCCGGCTCGATCTCGCGGCGCACCTCCATGATCTCGACCGGGCTGGTGTGGAGCGAGAGCCCGCTCGTGCGCATGGCGGGAGCGGGCACGGGCTTGATGAAGGTGCCCTGGCCCTGGCGGCGGAAGACCAACCCTTCCGCTTCGAGCTGTTCCAGCACGATCCTCACCGAGCGTCGGCCGACGCCGAAGACCTCCATCAGGCGCCGCTCGGGCGCGAGGCGCCCGTCGACGACGAGCGCGCCGTCCCCCGATTCCACGGCGCCGCGCAGCGCCGCGAGAAGGGCCTCGGTGTCGTCGGTCGCGGCGCTCATAGGCTCTGGTAGAGATCGTAGAACATGCGGGCGGAGGTCAGGAGCAGGAAGCCGGCAAAGCAAAACTGCAGCGCGCGGCGGGGAATGGAATGGGCGAGGCGCGCGCCGACCGGCGCCATGAGCATGGTGAGGGGCACGAGGGCGAGGGCGGCGGCGGCGTTGAAGTATCCCAGCGAGAAGGGCGGGCGCCCCTCGGCGCCCAGGCCCGTCACGATATAGCCGAGCGTGCCCGGGATGGCGATCACGAAGCCGATGGCGGCGGCGGTGCCGACCGCGCGGCGGATGTCGAAGCCGTAGGTCGTCAGGATCGGCACGCTCAACGTTCCGCCGCCGATGCCCATCATGGCGGACACGCCGCCGACGAAGAAGCCGGAGCTGATCTTGGCGAAGCGGTTCGGAAAGCCGTCGGCAACCGCGACGCCTTCGCGCCTCAGGAGCATGTTGATCGCGACGA
>CANJKV010000299.1 GCA_947474855.1 Aurantimonadaceae bacterium
CCGAACGCCCGCCGCATGGCCGAGCTGATCCAGGCGGACTTCGCCAAGGTCGGCGTCAACGCCGAGATCGTCACCTACGAGTGGGCCGAGTACCTCGAGCGCTCGAAGGCCGAGGACCGCGACGGCGCGGTGCTGCTCGGCTGGACCGGCGACAACGGCGATCCGGACAACTTCCTGGCCGTGCTGCTGGGCTGCGACGGCGTCGGCAACAACAACCGCGCCCAGTGGTGCGACGAGAGCTTCGACAAGCTGATCCAGGACGCCAAGTCCCTGCCGAGCCAGGAGCAGCGCGCCGAGCTCTACGAGCAGGCCCAGGTGATCTTCAAGGAGCAGGCGCCCTGGGCGACGATCGCCCATTCGGTGGTCTACGTTCCGATGCGCAAGAACGTCACCGGCTTCGTCCAGAGCCCGCTCGGCGACTACACCTTCGACGGCGTCGACATCACGGAATAAGCCTCCTCCAGGCTTCCGACATGCGGCGGGACGGCGCGACGAGCGCCGCCCCGCCGTTTTCCGTTTCCGGCAAGTCCTTGATGCCGGCCGCTCTTTTTCATCAGGGCCACTTGCATCGGGCCCCGTTTCGGGCGACACGCCGCCATGCTCCGTTTCTTTCTGTCCCGCGTCGCGGTCCTCGTGCCGACGTTTCTGGGCGTCGCGCTGATCGCCTTCGCCTTCGTCCGGCTCCTGCCCGGCGACACCATCACGATCATCGGCGGTGAGCGCGGCGTCAGCCCCGAGCGCCGCGCGGCGCTGGAAGCCGCGCTCGGCCTCGACCGGCCCTACATCGTCCAGTTCGGCGACTACGTCTTTTCCGTGCTGCGCGGCGACTTCGGGGTCTCGACCAGCACCTACCGTCCGGTGCTGCAGGAGTTCCTGACGCTCTTCCCCGCGACGATCGAGCTGTCAGTCGTCGCGATCCTCCTCGCTGTCGCGATCGGCATCCCGGCCGGCATCTTCGCGGCGCTCAAGCGCGGCACCTGGATCGACCAGGGCATCATGGGCACCGCCCTCGTCGGCTATTCCATGCCGATCTTCTGGTGGGCGGTTCTCCTCATCATCTTCTTCTCCGGCTACCTCCAGTGGACGCCCGTGTCGGGGCGCATCTCGCTGATGTACTTCTTTCCGCCGGTCACGGGCTTCATGCTGGTCGACAGCCTCCTGTCGGGGCAGGCGGGTGCCTTCCGCTCGGCGCTGAGCCACCTGATCCTGCCGGCCATCGTGCTCGCCACCATCCCGCTCGCCGTCATCGCGCGCCAGACGCGCTCGGCCATGCTGGAGGTGCTCGGCGAGGACTACGTGCGCACGGCGCGCGCCAAGGGCCTCGGTCCCCGCCGGGTCGTCGGCGTCCACGCCCTTCGCAACGCGCTGATCCCCGTCGTCACCACCATCGGTCTCCAGGTCGGCGTGCTGCTGACCGGCGCGATCCTCACCGAGACGATCTTCTCCTGGCCGGGCATCGGCAAGTGGCTGATCGACGCCGTCGGGCGGCGCGACTACCCCTCGGTGCAGGGCGGCATCCTGCTCATCGCCATGGTCGTCATGGCCGTGAACCTCGTCGTGGATCTCCTCTACGGCCTCATCAATCCCCGCGTCCGGGCGCGCTGAGGAGGACCCCATGAGCCATATCTCCGCCCAGGAAGCCGAGAGCGGCGTCGGCGCCGACATCCCCTCGCGCATTCCCGCAGGGAACCCGCGCGCCCAGATGCTGCGCGAGTTCTGGTACTACTTCTCGCGCAACAAGGGCGCCGTCCTCGGTCTCTTCGTCTTTCTCGCCGTGGTCCTCGTCGCGCTCCTCGCGCCGCTGATCGCGCCCCACAATCCGCTGGCGCCCGCCGGCCCGATCCAGCTGCCGCCGGCCTGGTGGGAGCGCGGAAACCCGTCCTTCCTGCTCGGCACCGACGACATCGGCCGCGACATCCTTTCACGCCTGATCTACGGCGCGCGCTACTCGCTGTTCATCGGCCTCGTCGTGGTCACGCTCTCCGTCTCGGTCGGCATCACGCTCGGGCTGATCGCAGGCTACGTGCGCGGCTGGCTCGACACCGTCATCATGCGCGTCATGGACGTGATCCTCGCGGTCCCGTCGCTGCTGCTCGCGCTCGCGCTCGTCGCGATTCTCGGCCCCAGCCTCGTCAACGTGATGATCGCCATCGCGCTGACCCTCCAGCCGCATTTCGTGCGTCTGACCCGCGCCGCCGTTCTGGCCGAGAAGGAGCGCGACTACGTCACCGCCGCGCGCGTCGTCGGTGCGGGGCCGCTGCGGCTGATGGTCGTCACCATCCTGCCGAACTGCCTCGGCCCCCTCATCGTCCAGGCGACCTTGTCCTTCTCCAACGCCATTCTCGACGCGGCGGCCCTCGGCTTCCTCGGCATGGGCGCGCAGCCGCCGAGGCCGGAATGGGGCACGATGCTCGCGGGCGCGCGCGAGTTCATCTCGTCGGCCCCCTGGATCGTCACCTATCCCGGCCTCGCGATCCTCATCACCGTCCTCGCGATCAACCTCGTCGGCGACGGGCTGCGCGACGCGCTCGATCCCAAGCTGAAAAGGAGCTGAGCCCATGCCACTCCTCTCCGTGAAGAACCTGTCGGTCACCTTCGACACCTCGACCGGCCCGTTCAAGGCCGTGGACGGGATCGACTATTCGGTGGATGCCGGCGAGGTGCTGGCGATCGTCGGCGAATCCGGCTCCGGCAAGTCGGTCGGCATGCTTGCCGTCATGGGCCTCCTTCCCAAGACCGCGACCGTCACCGCCGACGAGATCCGCTTCGACGGCCGCGACCTGAAGGGGATGTCCGAAAAGGAGCGCCGGCAGATCATCGGGCGCGACATCGCGATGATCTTCCAGGAGCCGAACGCCAGCCTGAATCCCTGCTTCACCGTCGGCTACCAGATCGAGGAGCTTCTGCGGAAGCACCTCAAGCTCGGGCGGCGCGAGCGGCGCGAAAAGGCGGTCGAGCTGTTCAAGTCGGTCGGCATTCCCGACCCGGCCGAGCGCCTGTCGAGCTATCCGCACCAGATGTCGGGCGGCCAGTGCCAGCGCGTGATGATCGCCATGGCCATCGCCTGCAACCCGAAGCTCCTCATCGCCGACGAGCCGACGACGGCGCTCGACGTCACCATCCAGAAGCAGATCCTCGACCTCCTGATGAAGCTCCAGGCCGAGCACCGCATGGGGCTCATCATGATCACCCACGACATGGGCGTCGTCGCCGAGACCGCCGACCGCGTCGTCGTCCAGTACAAGGGGCGCAAGATGGAGGAGTCCGACGTCCTGACGCTCTTCACCCACGCGCAGAACCCCTACACCCGCGCGCTGCTCTCCGCCCTGCCGGAGAACGCCAAGGGCAACCGCCTGCCGACGGTCTCCGAACTGATGAGCGCCGACGGCGCGGGAGCCCCGGCATGAGCGCGCCCATCGTTCTCGAAGCGCGCGACATCAAGCGCGACTACGTCGTCAATCGCGGCCTCTTCGCCAAGCCGAAGATCGTCCACGCCGTGAAGGGCGTGTCCTTCACCGTCGAGAAGGGCCGCACGCTCGCCATCGTCGGCGAGTCCGGCTGCGGGAAGTCGACGCTCGCCCGCATCCTGACGCTGATCGACCCGCAGACGAGCGGCGACCTCATCATCGACGGCAACAAGGTCGAGATCGCCTCGGGCCGCCCCTCGCGGGAGCTGCGGGCCAAGGTCCAGATCGTCTTCCAGAACCCCTACGGCTCGCTCAACCCGCGCCAGAAGATCGGCAGCGTCCTCACCGAACCGCTCCAGCTCAACACCGATAAGAGCCCGGCCGAGCGGCGCGACCTCGCCATGGCGATGCTCACCAAGGTCGGGCTCGGCCCGGAGCACTACAACCGCTATCCCCACATGTTCTCGGGCGGCCAGCGCCAGCGCATCGCCATCGCCCGCGCGCTGATGCTGAACCCCTCGATCCTCGTCCTCGATGAGCCGGTCTCGGCGCTCGACCTCTCGGTCCAGGCGCAGATCCTGAACCTCCTCGCGGACCTGCGGGACGAGTTCGGCCTCACCTACGTCTTCATCAGCCACGACCTCTCGGTCGTGCGCTTCATCGCGGACGAGGTGATGGTGATGTATTTCGGCGAGGCGGTGGAGCACCGCTCCAAGGCCGAGATCTTCGCAGACCCGCAGCACCCTTACACCCGCACCCTCTTCGCCGCGACGCCGCGGGCCGACGTCGAGACGATCCGCAAGCGGGTGATGGCGCGGGCGTGAGGCCTCAGCGCCTCCGGTCGTCGGGCGTCCCGTACTTCTTGTCGAAACGGCGCCCGGCGATCCAGAAAATCACGAGGTTCGCGAGACCGAAGATCACGCCGGCGATGGGCAGGGCGTTGGCCGACAGGAATTCCGCGTTCATCGCTTGATCCTCCGCCTCTGTACTCTCCCTCGGCCTATAACCATCGTCATCCCGGCCTCGAGCCGGGATCCATGCCTCTGCGCCTGTCGCGCAGGGCCCGGCGATGGGAAGCGCTTGCCGGTCGACCGTGCCGTCAGCGTTCGATGGTTTGGAATGGATCCCGGCTCAAGGCCGGGATGACGAAGTGGAGAGGGTAGCCGCGACGAAGCGGAGAGGGAAGGTGTTCGTTCGGCGGCGGCCGTTGTCTGGCCCGCGCATGAGCGCCGCTTTGACGATCACCCGCCCGGCCGCGCCCGCCGTCCCAGCGCCGCCATGACGTCGCGCGGGCCGATCCGGCCGAGGAGGCGCCCCTTGTCCGAAACGGCGACCTCGCCCTCGCTCGCGCCGAGCGTTTCGATGACCCGGCGCAGCGGCGCCTCGGGCTCGGCCATGCCGGCGATCGTCGCGCCCGCGCCGTCGTCGCGCTCGATCGGGCGCATCACGTCGCCGGCGGTCAGGACCGAGAGCGGGTTCATGTGGGCGACGAAGTCGGCGACGTAGTCGTTGGCGGGGGCGAGAACGATGTTCTTCGGGCGGCCGGCCTGGACGATGCGCCCGCCCTCCATGATCGCGATGGTGTTGCCGAGCTTGAAGGCCTCGTCGAGATCGTGGCTGACGAAGACGATGGTCTTCTTCAGTCGGTTCTGGAACTCCAGCAGCTCGTCCTGAAGCCGCGTGCGGATCAGCGGGTCGAGGGCCGAGAAGGGCTCGTCCATCAAAAGGATCGGCGCGTCGGTGGCGAAGGCGCGGGCGAGGCCGACGCGCTGCTGCATGCCGCCGGAGAGCTCGCCGACGCGCGAATTCGCCCAGTCGGCGAGGCCGACGAGGGCGAGCTGCGCCGCGACGCGCTCGCGGCGCTCCGCGGCAGGCACGCCGGAAACCTCCAGACCGAAGCCGACATTGTCGGCGACGCTTCGCCAGGGCAGGAGCGCGAACTGCTGGAACACCATGGCGACCTCGCGCCGGCGAAGCTCGCGAAGCCGCGAGGCACCGCAGGCGGCAGGATCGACCGCCCCGCCGCCGGTGTCGATCGAGACCGCGCCGCGCACAACCGGCGCGAGACCGTTGACGGTGCGCAGCAGCGTCGACTTGCCGGAGCCCGACAGGCCCATCAGCACGGCGATCTCGCCGGGATGGACGTCGAGCGTGGCATCGGCGACGCCGAGCATCAGGCCGGTCTCCTTGCGGATCGCGCCGCGGTCGGCGCCGCGGTCGATCAGCGGCAGGGCGCGGGCCGGGTTGCGGCCGAAGACGACGGACACGTTCCGGAAGGAGACGATGGGGCACTGGGTCTCGCTCACCGGGCGTGCCTGTCTTCGATGTGGAAGAAGCGGTCGAGGATGATGGCGAGAAGCACGATGGCGAGCCCCGCCTCGAAGCCGTTGCCGATGTTGATCGTGTTGAGCGCGCGCACCACCGGCACGCCGAGGCCCGGCG
>CANJKV010000300.1 GCA_947474855.1 Aurantimonadaceae bacterium
GAGCGGATGAGCGGCAACATGGACCGGCTGGGCGGCCTCGTCCATTCGCAGCGCATCCTGCTCGCGCTCACCCAGGCGGGCCTGTCGCGCGAGGATTCCTACCGCCTCGTCCAGCGCAACGCGATGAAGGTCTGGAACAGCTATCAGACGAGCGGCTCGGCGGACGTCGACTTCCTCGAGGAGCTCCTCAAGGATCCGGAGGTCACCGCCGCTCTCAGCCCCGAAACGATCCGCGAGAAGTTCGACCTCGGCTACCACACCAAGCACGCCGACACGATCTTCACCCGGGTCTTCGGAACCGCCGACGCGCCCACGGCCGGTTGAGTCGGGGCATGCACGCGGAACGATAAGCCGTCCGGAGGGCTTCTTCCCGCGAGACGGCCCGAATCCGTCGGGCCGCGTTCAGCGAGGAAGGCCTCATGAGCGACACGCGCCCGACCTTCACCCCCGCCGAGAACCGGCCCCGGCAGCGCCACGGCGCCGCCTGGTTCGCGCTCGTGGCGATCGCCGCGGCGGTGGTGATCTACTTCCTGTTCTTCACCGGGCGTCCGGAAGACGGCACCCTGACCGGAACCCTGCCGCCGACGGGAAGTCCCGCGGCCACTGTCGGAGGCAGCACGGCACCCGCTCCGGCGGCACCGGCGCCCGCCACGGCGAACTGACCGTCGCCTCGATCAGGCCGCCTCGGCCGAACCCGCCGCGATCTCGGCCGGGCGGATGTCGAGGCGGAGCATGTGGTGGTCGGAGACCGGCTGCTCGATGATCTGCAGCTCGCAGCGCGAGGCGATATCCATCGACACGAGGCAGGTGTCGAGGCTCGCCCGATAGGGACCGAAGCGGAAGGTCGGCCCCATCGCGCGGTTGAGGTGGAACAGCATGCCCGAGCGCAGAAGCGGCCGCAGCTCCGACACGCCGTGGAAGATGTTGAAGTCGCCCATCAGCACCGTCGGTCCTTCCCGCTCATCGATCCACGAGGCGAGCTGTTCGAACTGCTGGATGCGCGTGCGGTGGCTCAACGAGCAGTGGGCGATCATCACCCGCGTGCCCTCGATGTCGATGTCGTAGACCAGCCGCTTGCGGCCGTGATCGAGATAGCGCGACTCGAAGGTGATCGGCTTCGTCGCGAGGAAGGCGTTCGACTTGCCGCGCGAAATCGACATCCGCCCAAAGCGCTTTTCCCGGGCGTATTTCGAATCGACCTGGACGTGCGTGTGATGCTCCTCGGTGAGGTGCGGCAGCTGGTCGAGGAAGCCGTTGGTGAGCGACCCCTGGTCCACCTCCACGAAGCAGGACAGGTCGGGCTTGAGGCCGCGCAGCGTGTCCTTCACGAAGCCCAGGCTGCGCATCTGCGCCGCCACGGGCGTGTAGATGTGGTGGTGCAGGCGGCTCACGTGATGCACGATCGAGCCGTTGATGTCGCGCGAATAGCCCAGATTGGCGTAGACGATCCGAAGCGTCACTCTCTTACCTCTCCGGCTGCGAGGCCTCGTCGGCGTTGTAGGGCAGCCACGCGTCGCGATCGAGGCAAAAGCGCGCCGCCGACCTGAAGCTTTGGTAATGATGCGGGCCGGGGGGACACGAATCGTCGCGGTGCGCCCCATCTTGCATCGCGATGGTCCAGCGGTTGCGCGCCGGCGGCTCGCGTTCACGGCGGAGTTGTTTCTTGGATTCGGGCTTCTTCGACGGGTGGATCTGGACAGCGGCGCTGTCGGCCGCCAACTGGATCATCATCTTCGGGGCGCTCGTCTACATCCCCTTCCGCCGCTCGCCGGCGGCGGCGCAGGCGTGGATGATCCTCTTCTTCTTCATGCCCTTCATCGCGCTGCTGCTCTACGCCGTCTTCGGCCATGCGGAGCACCCGCGCTGGCGCAAGGAGCGGCTCAAGCGCCTGCCAGCGATCATCCGCGAGGCCGTCCAGGAACTCTCGCTCGACGAGATGAACCGCGCCCACGAGCTGCCCGACGATCACCGGCGCTCGGCCAATCTCGTCCAGAAGCTCGGCCGCATGCCGGCGGTGCCGGGCAACGCCATCCGCCTCGACGCGGATTACAACCGCGTCGTCGACGCGATCGCGGCCGACATCGACCGCGCGACCGACCACGCGCATGTCATGTTCTACATCCTTCAGAACGACGAGGCGGGCAACAAGGTGCTGCGGGCGCTCGAACGGGCGGCGGCCCGCGGCGTGACCTGCCGGCTCCTGATCGACGCCGTCGGCTCCTCCTCGGACCGGCGCGCCATCGCCGAGCGACTGGAGGGCACGGGCGTCGACCTCCGCGTGATCCTGCCCCTGCGCTTCTGGAACCGGGCGACGCGCTTCGATCTGCGCAACCATCGCAAGATCGTCGTCATCGACGGCCTGATCGGCTGGGTCGGGTCGCAGAACATGCACCGCATCGAATACGAGCCGAAGACCTTCTACCGCGAGGTCATGGCCCGCGTTCTCGGACCCGCGGTCCTGGAGCTCCAGGCGATCTTCATCGGCGACTGGTTCCTGGAGACCGAGGAGGACATCGCGTCCCCGACCCTCATGCCGCCGTACGACCCGAACGATTATCCCGGCACGGCGATGGCGCAGATCATGCCGACGGGACCGGATTATCCGGATTCGGGCGTCGACATCCTCTTCGCCGACCTCATCCACAATGCCCGGGAGCGGGTGGTCCTCGCCACGCCCTACTTCATCCCGAACGAGCCGCTGCTGCGGGCGCTGCGCACCGCCGTCGACAAGGGCGTCGCCGTCACGCTCTTCGTCACCTCGACGACGAACAGCCTCTACATCGACCTCGCCCAGCGCTCCTACTACGACGAGCTGCTCGCTTCGGGCGTCGAGGTCATGCTCTACCGGGAGCGCTTCCTCCATGCCAAGCACCTGTCGATCGACGACGACATCGCTGTCGTCGGGTCGGCCAACATGGACCGGCGCTCCTTCGAGCTGAACTCCGAGGTGACGCTGATCGCCTATGACGGCGAGCTCGTCGCGCAGCTGCGCCGCATCGAGCGCGACTACATGCAGAAGAGCCACCGCCTCGTCGCCGCCGAATGGGAGCGCCGCGGCTTCTTCCCCCAGCTCGGCGAGAACATCATGCGCCTGATCAGCCCGCTGCTATGACCGCAAAGAGCCGGACGACCAGCGCCCTCGTCCCGGAACTCGCGGTCTTCGACTGGCGCGGGAGCCTTGCCTTCTACTGCGATCTGATCGGCTTCTCGATCCGCTACGCCCGCGAGGACGAGGGCTTCGCCTACCTGGAACTGGGCAGCGCGAAACTTATGATCGATCAGGTCGACCTTGGTCGAGACTTCCACGAGAGTGAGCGCCTGCGCCGCCCGCTCGGGGCCGGCTTGAACCTCCAACTATCGGTGCCGGACGTAGCGGCGGTGCATGCCCGTGTTCTCGCGGCCGGCCTGCCGCTCGTTCTTCCGTTGGAGGAGCGCTGGTACCGGCGAGCCGCCGACGAGGTCGGCCAGCAGCAGTTCGTGGTCGCCGATCCGGATGGTTACCTCGTCAGACCGATCCAGGTCGTCGGAACGCGTCCGTCCCGAACGTGATCGATGATCGAGTCGCTTGACAGGCGCCGCCCTCCTCTCCAATTCGCCGCACCATGCGCGTCAGCCAAGCCGACATCCTCATCGTGCCCGGATACAAGGGCTCCCCCGACAACCACTGGCAGACCCGGTGGGAGCGCAAGCTCTCGACGGCCCGGCGCGTGGAGCAGGCCGAGTGGACGAAGCCGGTGCGCGAGGATTGGACGCGCGCCGTGGCGGCCGCGGTGAACGAATCGACGCGGCCCGTTGTCATCGTCGCCCATTCGCTGGGCGTCGCGGCGGTGGTGCAGGCCCTGCACCTCTTCCACAAACCCGTGGCCGGAGCCTTCTTCGTGGCGCCTCCGGACGTCGCCAACGAGGCGATCCGGCCCAAGCACCTCATGACCTTCGGCCCCTATCCGCGCGATCCGCTGCCATTTCCGAGCATGGTCGTCGCCAGCCGGAACGACCCGTTCTCGGCCTTCGAGACGGCGGAGGACGTCGCGGCGGCCTGGGGCTCGGTGTTCGTCGACGCCGGCGAGTCGGGACACCTGAACGCCGAGAGCGGTCACGGGCCCTGGCCGGAGGGCCTTCTGACCTTCGGAAAGTTCATCGCAAAGCTGCCGACCCACGTCTGAGGCCGGCGGCGAGGGGGTCGTCGGCGCGACTCAGGCGGAGCGGATCTGCTGCTCGGCCTCGATCAGGAAGTCCGCCATGTGGCGGCGGATCTGGTGGTCGGACTGTTCGACCTTCCCGGCGTCGAAGTCCTTGCGGATCTTCTCGAACACGTCCTCCTCGCCCTCGCGCTGGAAGTCCGCCTTCACGACGTCCTGCGCATAGGCTTCCGCATCTTGGCCGGAAAGGCCGAGCTTCTCCGCGGCCCAGAGCCCGAGCAGCTTGTTGCGGCGGGCGGTGACGCGAAAGCGCAGCTCCTCGTCGTGAGCGAAGCGGCTCTCGAAGTCGCGCTCGCGATCGTTGAACGACATGACCTTCCTTTCCCGTTCTGGTGAGACCGTTCGCTGGGTATCAATAGGGCCCGGATCGGCCATTTGAAGGCGCCGGCACGCCTGGAAACCATGACCTTGCATTTTCCGCACCGCGGCACGACTTGGTGAGCCGCGATTGTTATAAGGTCGCGTATGGTCTATTCACCCGCACGACCGACCCGAGATTCCGCGCGCTCCACAAGGCGCGCCGCGCCCATTCACGATCGAGCTCTATGATGACACGTCGCCGCCGGATCTACGAAGGCAAGGGAAAGATCCTCTACGAGGGCCCCGAGCCGGGCACGCTGGTCCAGTTCTTCAAGGACGACGCCACCGCCTTCAACAAGAAGAAGCACGAGATCGTCGACGGCAAGGGCGTTCTCAACAACCGGATCTCGGAATACATCTTCTCGCACCTCAACAAGATGGGCATTCCGACGCACTTCATTCGTCGGCTGAACATGCGCGAGCAGCTGATCAAGGAAGTCGAGATCATCCCGCTCGAGATCGTGGTGCGCAACATCGCTGCGGGCTCGCTCGCCAAGCGCCTCGGCATCGAGGAAGGCACGGTCCTGCCGCGTTCGATCATCGAGTTCTACTACAAGGCCGACGCGCTCGACGATCCGATGGTGTCGGAAGAGCACATCACCGCCTTCGGCTGGGCTTCGCCCCAGGAGATCGACGACATCATGGCGCTCGCCATCCGTGTCAACGACTTCCTGTCCGGCCTGTTCCTCGGCGTCGGCATCCAGCTCGTCGACTTCAAGATCGAGACCGGCCGTCTTTTCGAGGGCGACATGATGCGCATCATCGTCGCAGACGAGATCTCGCCCGACTCGTGCCGCCTCTGGGACGTCCAGACGCAGGACAAGCTCGACAAGGACCGGTTCCGCCGCGACATGGGCGGCCTCGTCGAGGCCTACCAGGAAGTGGCGCGCCGCCTCGGCATCATGAACGAGAACGAGCCGCCCCGCCCTTCGGGGCCGGTGCTGGTCAAGTAAGGCGGCGTCGGCCCGTCAAGCAGCCGGCACCGGCATTGAAGCTCGTTTATTCCAGGGACAGGCGTATCTCGTGATCAAGGCACGCATCGTCGTGACGCTGAAGAACGGCGTCCTCGACCCGCAGGGCAAGGCCATCGAAGGCGCGCTCTCCAACCTCGGCTTTTCCGGGGTCGGAGGCGTGCGCCAGGGCAAGGTCTTCGACGTCGTCCTCGACGGCGACGACAAGGCGGGCGCCAAGGAGCGCCTGTCGCAGATGTGCGAGAAGCTCCTCGCCAACACGGTGATCGAGAACTA
>CANJKV010000301.1 GCA_947474855.1 Aurantimonadaceae bacterium
AACTCGGACATGGCATACTCGAAACAGGAAACCCATGCGGGCCGCGCGGCTGGCGTCCGGCCCGTCATCATGGTCACCGATCGAGGTTAAGAAGCCGTCGCCGTCCAGCCTGGGGAAAGGCCGGCCTCGTTCGCGCGGCTTCTCAGGTCACGATCCCGAGGCGCAGCGATTCGGCGATGGCATGTGCCCGGTTGGCGGCTTTCAGCTTCACCGTCGCCGAGACGAGATGGTGGTCCACCGTGTGCTTGGACAGAGCGAGGCGGCGCGCGATGGCCTCGCTCGTCAGCCCGTTCGAGGCGAGCTGCAGGCATTCGCGCTCGCGCGGGGTGACGTGGCCGCGCTCGCCGATCACGGCCTCGAGCTGGCAATAGCGGGCGAACCAGCTCGTCGAGAAGATGCGCAGCGCCAGGATGTCGAGGGAGCGCAGCTCCGGCCGGCCCCGGCCGAGAAACAGCACCCCGCCGACACGCCGAAGCCCGGCTCGTACCGGCACGCAGATCCCCGACAAAGCGACTGGAAGCGGGCCGCGGTCGCGCAGCACGCCCGCTTCGAAGATGGGGAGATGCTCGTTCGCCTCGCCGTGGCCGGTCCATCGGAACGGAAGCGAGGATCGTTCCGGCAGTCCGACGATGAACGCGCCGAGGGTATCGGGAGCAAGCTCGGTCGAAGCGAGGCGCCGCCCCTCCTCGACGAGGCGCAGAAAGGCGCCCTCCGCATCGGGGGACGCGACGACGAGCGCGACGCCTTCGAAGCCGCCGGCTCGACTTGCCTCGGTCAGCCGGGCGGTGAGGTCCGGCAGGTTCGCCAATTTCCAGAGCTCATCCGCATCGAAGGCGGCTCCCATGGTGTCCCGACCCACCGCAGGTTCCGCTTCGACCAGAAGCTCGTCATTCATCGCAATATTCATCTTCCCGAAGGACCGGCGCTCCTGGCTCCTGGCGCGGCACGCCTTCGGCCACGGCGACGGCCCCGCCCCTTCCGGGACGCTCCGACGCCGAGACATCGCCCCGACGCGCTTCTGCACCGGTGCCCGGACAGCAGCGCGACCAGGTACCCGGTCTCGTCGTACGATGGGCCCCGCACCAATTAATAAGGGCACCTAGTGTATTCCGGGACTTGAATCAACGCCCGCGTCGATGCGTCGAGCCGTTCAGACGAAGCCAAGCTTTGCCGGCACGACCAGGAGGGGGCGTCAGGCCCCGAGCAGGCTCCGTCGCCTACTTCTGCTGCAAGGCGGCGGCTTGTTCCTCGGCGCCGCGCACCTCATTGCGGCGGATGTAGTCGAACTTGTCGACGAGGACCTCCTCGACGAGCCCGGTCTTGTAGACCGCGTTGACGTCGTCACGGATCTGCGTGGTCAGCGCCTTCAAATCGAAGCGCTGGGGCTGGTCGAAGTCGAAGCCGTCGAGCGAGTAGACCCGGCGGAAGGCCGAGTCGATGATGAAGGGGTCGGGCGGGACCTTCAGTTCCGACACCGTCTTGCCGTCGATGGTGTAGACGAAGCGCGCCAGGATATAGCCTTCCAGCCCTTTGTCCGAGATCATCGGCACGGTGATGTCGCTCGTCTTGCGGTAGTCGAGGCCTTGGAAATAAGTCGGCTCAGCCGCGGCTTCGGCCGGAGTCGGACCGCTCTGCATGGAGGCGACCAAAAAGCTGGATCCGAGCGAGACGGCGCAGACCCATGCGCCGATGGCGATGATCTTGATCATGCGCTCCGGCCTTCGCGCGGACGCGACGAGTCATAGGTTCCGTCCGATTCGGCCTGGCGGATCGACTCGGAGATCAGCTCGGACAGGTCGCGGCTCGCCGCGACGTGGAGCGACAGGACGCGTTGGTTTTCGCTGAGATTGGCTTTCAACCCGTCGAGCCGCGCGCGCGCAGGGGGGCTCAGCTGCTCGCGGGTGATGGAGCGGGACAGGCGCGACATTTCCAGAAGGCTCTGGTTCTTCCGGCCGGCCATCTGAGCGAGGTCCAGCGCGGCGCCGCTCTTGAGCGCTCGCGTTTCGGTGAGAAGCACGGTCTCGAGGCGTTCGATGGCCTGGAGCAGGACGTTTTCCATCGCGGTTTCCGCTGTCTTTCTTGAAGAATCAGGACTCGGGATCGTCGGACAGGGCGGCGGCGGGGCCGGTGCCGAGGGCGGTCGCGAGGCTCGTCGGGTCGGGTCCGAACGGCAGGTCGCCGGCGGCCGGGGCGTCGCGCTTCGCCAGCAGCTCGGCGATGCCGACACCGCCGGAGGCCGCGAGCTCGTCGCCGATCTGCTCGGCCAGCATCGAGCGCCACACATTGCCCGCCATGCCCGTGCCGAAGAACCCGCCCTCTTCCGAGGGCAGCATCTCCTCGACAAAGGTTCGCAGGACGAACCCCTCGAACTTCTCTTCCGGCGAGACCTTGCGCGCCTCGTGGCGCACGAGGCCCGGCGCCCGGCCGATCTCCGGGGCGGCGACGCTGGAAAGCCGGGCCGAGAAGCTGTCGGCGCCGGCCTCGACGTCCCGTCCGGCCGCGGATGGGGCGCTGGCGGCGGTCGCGGCCCGGCCGGCATGGACGGTCTCGACCGCAGGGGGCGCGGCAGGCTTGGCGGACAGGCGGTCGACGATCACCGGAGGGCGCCTTTCATGGATAAGGAAGCGGCCGGTGCGGCCGGCCGCCCTGAACGACTTAAACCGGAGCGGCTTATTCGAGGCTTGAGGGCTTGAAGCGGGCGCGGATCTCGGCCTGGAAGCCGGCGCTCGCCACGCGGTCGACGGTCTCGTCAAGGTCGCGCTTGGCGTGGGTTTCGCGCTCGGCGAGCTTGGCCTTGTCGCGCGCCTTCTCGACGCCCTTTTCCAGGCGCCGCGCCTCGACGAGCAGCTGCGCGACCCTGGTCTGCTCTGCGACGTTCTTCTTGCGCTCGACGTCGTTGCGCTTCAGCGCGTTGACCTTGCCCTCGAGGAACAGGCCGTGCAGCGCGCCCTCGTGGTTGAGCGCGTCGATGATCGCGACGTCCTGCGCGTCGATCCTGGCGTGCTCGTCCTTGAGATGGGCGAGCCGCCACTCCTCCACCGAACGCTTCTGGTTCTGGACCTTGAGCAGCCGCGCGAGCCGCTTGGCCTGCCCTTCGCCGCGCGCGCTCACCCGTTCACCACCCAGCCGGTGAAGTCTTGCATGAACAGGACGAAGAAATCGGTCATGGCGTAGCCGAACAGGATGAGCCCGCCGGCGAGCACGAAGGGCAACGAGATGAAGTAGACGGGGATCGTCGGCGTCATCTTGTTGGCGAGGCCGATCGCGAAGTTGACGATGACGGCGTAGAGAATGAAGGGACTTGAGATCCGGAGGCACAGGAGGAAGGCCTCGTCGAGATTGTCGGTGAAGTTGGCGAGCGCGCGGCGCGCCGCGAAGCCGTCCACGGGCGGGATCGCCGAGTAGGAATCGACGAGCGCCCTGGCGATCTCGGCATGGAGGTTGAGGACGAAGATCAACGTCGTCGCCGTCAGCGTGATCAGCGACACGATCGCCGCGCCCGGCTCGTTGTCTTCGATCGCGGTGCCCAGCGCCTGCCCCATGCCGATGGCGTTGGCGACGACGTGCCCGGCGAACTGGAGCGCGAGCAGGAAGGTGCGGCCGAGAAGGCCGATCATCGCCCCGTTCAGGACCTCCGTCACGATGAGCGCGATGCGCTCGGCATCGCTCGCCCCTTCCACCAGCGGGCGCAGGCTGTCGATCAGCGCCGGCGAAAGCGCGAAGGACACGGCGAGCGCGAGGAAAAGCCGGATCTGCGCGGGCAGGCGCGCCGAGGAAAAGCCCGGCATGATCATCAGGCAGCTGCCCACCCGGCAGAACACCAGGAACAGGCAGAGGACCTGAACCGAGGCGCTCTCGCTCACGAGATGGTGCCCAGCGACTTGATGTCGGTGCCGCGCGCGATTTCGACGTGGCTGAGAACGGGAAGGTTCACGAAGATGCGCTCGATCATCATGCGCACGTAGGGGCGGGCATCGGGCGCGGCGACGAGAACGAAGCTCTCGCCCGCGTCCATCTTGGCGCGGATGACCTTGGTCGCTTCCGTCGCGAACTGCTCGACGAGCCGCGGGTCGATGTCGAACTCGATGACGTCGCCCTTGGCGTCGCGCTTGAGCGCCTGGTGGAAGGCGAGGTCCCAGCGGTTGCCGAGGCGCAGGACGCCGAGCTGCCCCTGGTGGATGAGGTCGCCGCAGATCTGCTGCGCCATGCGCACCCGCACGTGCTCGACGATCTGCTCGGAGCGCCGCACGTGGGGCGCGATCTCGGCGATGGCCTCGAGGATCAGGTTGAGGTTGCGGATCGAGACGCGCTCGGCGAGCAGGAGCTTGAGCACCGCCTGGAGGCCGGAATAACTCATGTGGGAGGGGATGATCTCCTCGATCAGGCGCTTGTAGTCGCCCTCCAGGCGGTCGATCAGCGCGCGCATGTCCTTGTAGGACAGGAGCTGCGAAAGGTTGTTGCGGATCGTCTCGGAGAGATGGGTGAGCACCACCGACAGCGTATCGATGGGCTCGAAGCCGAGGCGCCGCACTTCCGAGGAGAAGGTCTCGGAGATCCAGGCGGCGCGCATGCCGAAGGCCGGCTCCTTGGTGATGTCGTGCGGCACGTCCGGCACGTTGCCTTCGCCGAGCACGATCAGGAGCTCGCCGAGGCGGATGCGCTGGCTGGCGATGGTCGTCCCGTGGATCTTGATCTCGTAGGACTTCGGATCGATCGCGAGATCGTCCGAGAGCTTGATCTCCGGCACGACGAAGCCGTAGCGCGAGGCGAAGCGGCGGCGCATCTTGCCGACACGGTTGGCGAGTTCGTCGCGCTGGAGCATGAGGTGGGCGGAGAGCTGCTTGCCTAGAACCAGCTCGATCTCCACGATGCGCAGGGACTCCTTCACCGAGACGCGCTCGGCCTCCTGGACGCGCTGGACCTCGGCCGCCTCCTTCTCCGCGACCTTCACAGCTTCTTCCTGCCGACGCTTCGGGACGACGTAGGCGATGCCGGCGAGCGCGCCGCCGAGCAGAGCGAAGGGCAGGAAGGGCAGGCCCGGAAGGATCGCGAGGAGGCCCATCAGGCCGGCCGAAACGCCCATGGCGCGGGGATAATGGCCGAGCTGGCCGAGAACCGCGGTCTGCGCCTCGCCGCGCGTGCCGCCCTTCGAGACGAGGAGGCCGGCGGCGAGCGAGATGATGAGCGCGGGGATCTGCGAGACGATGCCGTCGCCGACCGACAGCTTGACGAAGACGTCGGCCGCGTGGGCGGGCTCCATGCCGTGGCGGGTGATGCCGATGATGATGCCGCCGAAGACGTTGACCGCGGTGATGATCAGGGCGGCGATGGCGTCGCCGCGCACGAACTTCGAGGCGCCGTCCATCGCACCGAAGAAGGAGCTCTCCTCTTCCAGCTCGCGCCGGCGCAGCTGGGCCTCCTTCTCGTCGATCAGGCCGGCCGACAGGTCGGCGTCGATCGCCATCTGCTTGCCGGGGATGGCGTCGAGGGTGAAGCGGGCGCCGACCTCCGCGATGCGCGTCGCGCCTTTTGTGATGACCATGAAATTCACGATGATGAGGATCGTGAACACGATGACGCCGATGACGAAGTCGCCGCTCATGACCAGCTCGGCGAAGCCACCGATGACGTAGCCGGCCGCGTGCACGCCATCGTCGCCGTGGGACAGGATGACGCGGGTGGTGGCCACGTTCAGCGCCAGTCGCAGCATGGTGGCGAGCAGGAGAACGGTCGGGAAGGCCGAGAACTCCAGCGGCTTCTGGATCCACAGCGCCACCATCAGGATCAGGATCGACA
>CANJKV010000302.1 GCA_947474855.1 Aurantimonadaceae bacterium
CTCGACGACCTCTTCATCCACGAGCCGGACGGGGAGAAGCTCGTCGCCTTCCTGAAGGCGATGGAGTTCACGACGCTGACGAAGCGCGTGGCGGCCAAGCTCGGCACGGACGTCGCCGAAGTCGGCACGGCCAAGCTGTCCGTCGACCGCTCCGCCCGCGGTCCCGACCTCGACCCGCAGGCGCCGGCTCCCCTGCCCGCGGCCTCCGGCGACAGCGCGCTGCCCTTCACGCCGGAGGCGCTCGCCGCCGGCCGGCGCGAGGCGGCGGCCGCGGAGGCGATCGACCGCTCGGCCTACGAGACGATCCGAGACGCCGAAACGCTGAAGCGCTGGATGGCGGAAGCGGTGGACGCCGGCATCATGGCCTTCGACACCGAAACCGCCTCGCTCTCGGCGATGAACGGCGCGCTCGTCGGCGTGTCCTTCGCGCTGGCGCCCGGCCGGGCCGCCTACGTGCCGCTCGGGCACGTGGCTCCCCCTGAGGCGGCCGACCTCCTCGCCGAGCCGGGCGCGGCGGAGAAGGCGGTCGGCCCGCAGATCCCGATGGAAGAGGCCCTCGCCATCCTCAAGCCGGTGCTGGAGGACCCCTCCGTCCTCAAGATCGCGCAGAACGCCAAGTACGATTATCTCGTGATGCTCCGGCATGGCATCGCCGTGTCCCCGCTCGACGACACGATGCTGATCTCCTACGCCCTCGACGCCTCGTCCTCGCTCGAAGGGCACGGCATGGACGAACTCTCCGAGCGCTTCCTCGGCCACAGGCCGATCTCGTTCAAGGAGCTCTGCGGCTCGGGCAAGTCGATGCGCTCCATCGCGGCTGTCCCCATCGACAAGGTGACGGAATACGCCGCCGAGGACGCCGACGTGACGCTCCGCCTCTGGCGCGTCCTCAAGCCCCGCCTGCCCGCCGACGGCCTCGCCCACGTCTACGAGCGCCTGGAGCGCCCGCTCGTTCCCGTGCTCGCGCGCATGGAGGAGCGCGGCATCAAGGTCGACCGGCAGATCCTGTCGCGCCTGTCCGGCCGCTTCGCCCAGAAGCTCGGGGCGATCGAGGCCGACATCCAGGCGATCACCGGCGAAGGCTTCAATCCCGGTAGCCCCAAGCAGCTCGGCGACATGCTGTTCGGCAAGCTCGGGCTTCCCGGCGGCAAGAAGACCAAGACCGGGCAATGGTCGACCGACGTGAAGGTCCTGGAGGAGCTGGCGGCGGACGGCCACGAGCTGCCCCGCCGCATCGTCGACTGGCGCCAGCTCACCAAGCTCAAGAACACCTATACCGACGCGCTCGTCACCCACATGGACGAGGCGGGGCGCATCCACACCTCCTTCTCCATGGCCTCGACGACGACGGGCCGCCTGTCCTCCACCGAGCCGAACCTCCAGAACATACCCGTGCGCACCGAGGAAGGACGCGCCATCCGCTCCGCCTTCATCGCGGAGGAAGGACGCGTCCTCCTGTCGGCCGACTACAGCCAGATCGAGCTGCGGCTCCTCGCCCACATGGCGCGGATCCCCCAGCTCGTGGAGGCCTTCCAGGCCGGCACCGACATCCACGCGATGACGGCCTCCGAGATGTTCGGGGTGCCCGTCGAGGGGATGCCCGCGGACGTGCGCCGCCGCGCCAAGGCGATCAACTTCGGCATCATCTACGGCATCTCGGCCTTCGGCCTCGCCGCCCAGCTCGCCATCCCCCGCGAGGAGGCCGGCCTCTACATCAAGCGCTACTTCGAGCGCTTCCCCGGCATTCGCGACTACATGGACGAGACCAAGGCCTTCGCGAAGGCCAACGGCTACGTCTCGACGCTGTTCGGGCGCCGGGCGCACTATCCCGACATCCGCCACTCCAACCCGCAGGTGCGCGCCTTCAACGAGCGCGCCGCGATCAACGCGCCGATCCAGGGCACCGCCGCCGACATCATCCGCCGCGCCATGATCCGCATGGAGCCGGCGCTGGAAAGGGCGAAGCTCTCGGCGCGCATGCTCCTCCAGGTCCACGACGAGCTGGTCTTCGAGGTGGATGAGCACGAGGTGGAGGAGACCAAGGCGCTGGTGGCCTCCGTCATGGAGGCTGCCGCCGGCCCCGACCTCGACCTCGCCGTTCCGCTCGTCGTGGAGGCCAAGGCCGCGGGCAACTGGGAAGAGGCGCATTGACGCGGAAAGCGCGTTCGCCTGCAACCACTTCGCCGACCATGTGTTGCCTTGCCGCGCGACGGGCGATCGATGAAGATCATTCGCGCAGAACGGGTAACGCGGCCGCATCGCCTGCGCCCTTCAGCCGCAGGGCGGTGGCGCTTGGCGGCCGATACCGGGTAAGACTGGCGGCGAAGTCTGAAAGGGAACCGATGGATCTCGAGAATAACGGACCGTCGGAGCCGAGGCCTGCTGCGGGTGAACAGCCCGGAGCGATGCCGGACGGCATCAGTGCGGCCGCCCTCGCCAAGGTGCCGCTCGCCCTCGTCCTGACGAACCCGCACATCCAAGACAATCCGATCGTCTACGTCAACGAGGCGTTCGGCCGGATCACCGGCTACGCGCCGGCCGCCGCGATCGGGCGCAACTGCCGCTTCCTCCAGGGTCCCGAAACGGATCCCGGCGCGCCGCGCCGCATCCGCGAGGCGCTTGAGACCCAGCGCGACATCTCGCTCGACATCGTCAATTATCGGGCGGACGGGACGAAGTTCCTCAACCGCCTGATGATCACCCCACTCTACGACGGCGAGAACAAGCTGCAATGCTTTCTCGGCGTGCAGCGCGACATGGGCGAGGGGCCGATGGACGCCCTGACCGCCCGCGACGGCGGCCCGAGCTCGATCTCGATCGACACGCTGCTGGGCGAGATCCAGCACCGGGTGAAGAACCACCTCGCCATGATCATCGGCATGATCCGCATGCAGGCGCGGATGAAGACGAGCGAGGAAAGCTTCCACGCCCTCGCGCGCCGCATCGAGAGCCTGCAGCTCCTCTACCAGGAGATGACGGAGGCGGGCGTCGCCCATTCGCGCTCGCGCAACGTGCCGCTCGGCGCCTATGTCAGCCGCATCGCCGCCACCATCGGCCATCTCGACGGGCGGCGCTCGGTGCGCATCAACGTCGACTGCGACGCGGTGGACGTGAACGTCGACCGCGCGGCGCGGATCGGCCTCCTGTTTTCCGAGCTTCTCACCAACGCGCTCAAGCACGCCTTCGACGGACGCGACGAGGGTCTCGTCGAGGCGCGGCTGAAGATGCTGTCCTCGGGCGTCATCCGCCTCACCGTCACCGACGACGGCGTCGGCCTGAAGCCCGGCGTCGAATGGCCTTATTCCGCCGGCGCGACCGACCCCGAGCCGATCGACGCCGAGACCATGCGCGAGATCGAGAACCAGGCGAGGCACGACGAGGCGGAGGGCACGCAGGCCCACGCCAACGTCGCGCGCCAGATGGCCGACGCCATCACCCGCGGCAGCCAGGGCCAGCTCCACCTGCGCCGACCGGGCCAGCCGGCCGACCCGACGCCGAACGCCCTGACCGCGCCGGCCGCGGTCGAGGCGCGCGGTGGCAAGGGCCTGGGCGGGCGCATCGTCGTGTCGCTGGTGCGGGGCCTGGAGGCCCGGCTCGACGTCAATTCCGACACGATCGGCACGACGGTCACCGTCGACATCCCGCGCGAAGGCGAGACCGGCGAATGACGGCGCCCGCTTCCGATCGGCTCATCGTCGCCCTCGACCTGTCCTCCCGGGCGGAGGCGGAGGCCGTCGTTTCGGAACTCGGCGATGCCGTTTCCTGGTACAAGATCGGTTATCAACTGGGCTTCGCCGGCGGGTTGCCGCTCGTGTCCGAGCTGTCACGCATGGGCAAGAAGGTCTTCCTGGACCTCAAGCTTCTCGACATCGCCAACACGGTGGAGAAGGGGGTCGAGAGCATCGTCTCGCTGGGCGCGGCCATGACCACCGTCCACGCCTATCCCCAGACCATGCGGGCCGCCGCCAAGGCCGCGGCCGGCACCGACCTCCTGGTTCTCGGCGTCACTGTGCTGACCTCCTTCGACGCGGCCGACGTGCGCGAGGCGGGCTACGACCACGCGCCGGCCGACCTCGTCCTGAAGCGCGCCCGCCAGGCCGCGGAAGCGGGCATCGGCGGCATCGTGTCCTCGGCCGAGGAGGCCGAGAGCGTGCGCGCCGTCCTGCCGGCCGGGATGGCGCTCGTCACCCCCGGCATCCGCCCCGCCGGCGGCGAGGCGGGTGACCAGAAGCGCGTGATGACGCCAGCCGCGGCGCTGCGCGCCGGGGCGACCCACCTCGTCGTGGGCCGACCGATCGTCGCCGCGCCCGACCGCCGCGCGGCAGCCGGCGCCATCCTCGCCGAGATCGCGCCCGTCGCCTGACCGGGCAGGCTCAAACGAGCCAGAGCCCGTCCGTGAAGACGGGCGCGAGGTGGGACACGTTCTCCGGGCTTTCGGAGAAGCCGATCAAGACGTCCGACCGGGTCGCCGCGCCCGAGGCGAGGAGGCCCGTCCAGTAATCGAGCCCCGCCTGCTCGCCGGGTCGATCGAGGACGTTCTGGTAGAGCGCGTCGACGAAGGCGGCGTTGGCGAGATCGGCGCCGAAGTTCGTCTTGAACTCGGGCGAGTTGAGAAAGCCGCCGGCGATGTCCTTCAGGGTCGCGCCGCGGTCCACCATCGCCACCCAGTAGCGCAGGCCCGCCGCGTCCGGCACCCGGTCGAGCGCCGCCTCGTACATCCGGTAGACCGCGCCCGCCGTCTCGCCCGCCGCGACGTCGATGGCGACCGTCTGGTCTCGGAACTGCAGGCGCTCGACACCGGTCAGGTTCAGGCTGCCCGTCGCGGTCGTCACCGTCCAGGCCGTGCCGGCCTGGGCGATGCGGACGTCGGCGCGCGCGACGTCGAGCGTGACCACGTCGAGCCCGCGCCCGCCCTCGATCCGGTCGCGCCCGGCGCCGAAGGCATAAAGGTCGTTGCCCGCGCCGAGATCGACGTAGTCGTTGCCGCCGCCGTCGTAGATCCGGTCCGCCGCGCCGGTCAGGTACATGACGTCGTCCTTGTAGAGGAGCGAGCCCGCCGACACCGGCACGTCGACCTCTAGGGCCGTCGCGACCTTGACGTAGCTGTGGTCGAAGACTTCGATGCTGTTGATCGAGCGCAGACCGTCCTTGTCCATGGTGAAGCGCAGGTCGATCAGGAAGTTCTCGCCACCGGAATGCACGGTGATCTGCTCGTAATAGCCGGGCTTGGCGCCGACCGGCAGCGAGGCGCGTTCGGTGAAGAAGGTCGGGTTGAAGCTCGGGCTGAGCCGCGACAAGTGCTCGACGAGGCCGCGGCCGTAATCGGTGAAGGTGACGATCATCGGACAAGCCTCCGGGACGGGAATGCGCCGGACGATTGTCCAGCCGGCCGCCGAAGTAAACCGGTCATCCTTTGTTAACGTAAATCCCGGGGCTCGCGCACCTGTCCGAGCCGCGCGCGGAGCATAGGTAACCCCCGTCGAAGCATGGCGAGGGGGGCGAGATGCCGAAGGCTTACTGGATCGCGCGGGTCGATGTGCACGACCCGGAAGGCTACAAGGGCTACGTCGAGACGGCCGCGCCCGCCTTCCGCGAGCACGGGGCGCGCTTCCTGGCGCGCGGTGGGGCGACGCACCGCCTGGAAGGCGAGATGCGCGCGCGCAACGTCGTGATCGAGTTCGACTCCATGGAGCAGGCGCGCGCCTGCTACGAGAGCGAGCAGTACCAGAAGGCCAAGGCCATCCGCGAGCGCTACGCCACGGCCGAGATGATGCTCGTCGAGGGCGTCGAGTA
>CANJKV010000303.1 GCA_947474855.1 Aurantimonadaceae bacterium
GCCATGCCCGCCTCGGTGACCACGGGATCGAGGAGGTTGCGGCGGTGGCCGGGCGAGCGCATCCAGCTCGTCACCGCCGCGCCATAGGTCGGCTGCCCCATGGCGAGGTTCTCCGCCGCGCCCCACCAATGCGTCACCCCCGCCGAGCGGATGCGCGCCGTCAGGGGGCCGCCCAGCGTGTGGCTGACGGTGCCGGCCGCGGCCATGCGGCGCGAATGATCGGCGGCGGCCCGGCTCAAGGCGGCGCTGCGGCGCACCGGCGGCAGGCCGTTCTCGGCGCGGAAGGCGTTGACGCGGGCGATCGCCTCCGCCTCGCCGGCCGCCCCGACGCCTCCGATCCCGCCCGACACGCAGCCGGCGAGCGGCAGGAGAAGGGCGAGCGCGAGGCCGAAAGCGGCGTGGCGGCGAAAGCGGGCGGGAGCGGGACGGGGCATGCGGTCGATCCTTGCGGGGCAAACCATCCCTTCGGGCGGAACACCGTCGCCGGCAATCCCATCTTTCCGGGATGCGGCACCGAGGCGCGGCGCGGGCCGATCGGCCCTTGCCCTTCATCGCCGGCTTCGCCACCCTTAAGGCGCGAAGCCGCGAGGGAAGTCATCAGAACCATGCTGTCGGAGCGCCAGCGCGTCATTCTCGAAACCGCCCGGCGGCTCGGCCGCGTGGCGGTGGAGGACCTTGCCGAGGAGCACGGGGTCTCGCTCCAGACCATCCGCAAGGACCTCAACGACCTGTGCGCGGCGCGCCTCCTGTCGCGCACCCATGGGGGGGCGGTTCTCGGCTCGGGCGCGGAGAACGTCGGCTACGACGCGCGCCGCCTCATCGCGGCGGAGGCCAAGGCCGCGATCGGCCGGGCGGTCGCCGATCTCATCCCGGACGGCGCCTCGCTTTTCGTGAACATCGGCACGACCACCGAGGCCGTCGCGCAGGCGCTCCTGCGCCGATCGGGCCTCATGGTCATCACCAACAACATCAACGTCGCCTCGCTGCTGCGTCCTTACCCGGAGATCGAGGTGGTGATCGCCGGCGGCGTCGTGCGCCGGGCGGACGGCGGGATCGTCGGCGAGGCGGCGGTGGACTTCATCCGCCAGTTCAAGGTCGACTTCGCCGTGATCGGCGCCTCGGCCATCGACGCCGACGGCTCGCTCCTCGACTACGACTATCGAGAGGTGCGCGTCGCCCAGGCGATCGTCGAGAACGCCCGCCACGTGGTGCTGGCCGCCGACGCCTCCAAGTTCGACCGCTCGGCGCCGGTGCGCATCGCCCGGCTCGCGCAGGTCCACAGCTTCGTCACCGATCGCGCGCCCGAGCCGATCCGCGAGGCCTGCCGCGAGGCCGGCGTGCGCCTGATCGAGGCGAAGGGCGAGGCCGCCGGGGAGGCGCGAAGCGCGGCCTGACACCCTTCCGCCCTTCGCTTCTCTTTCGCCTCTTTCCTTTTCGGCAAAAAAGCGAAATCATCTGGGGAGGCGCGGCCTCGACGCGACGGCGGGCGCTGGAAGCTGGCGCCCGGGCGCGGCTATGGTTTCGGGACGGGCCGCGCGTCGAGTGGCCGGCGGGAGGAGACAGATCGACATGGCCGGCTTCATCGTCGCGATCGACCAGGGCACGACCTCGACGCGGGCCATCGTCTTCGACGAGACGTACCGCGTGCGCGGCGTCGGGCAGCAGGAGTTCCAGCAGCACTTCCCGCGCTCGGGCTGGGTCGAGCACGATCCCGAGGAGATCTGGACCTCGACGGTCCAGACGGTGCGCACCGCGCTCGCCGAGGCGCTGATCTCGGCCTCGGACGTCGCGGCGATCGGCATCACCAACCAGCGCGAAACGGCAGTCGTCTGGGACCGGGACACGGGCAAGCCGATCCACAACGCCATCGTCTGGCAGGACCGGCGCACGGCCGACACCTGCCGCCGCCTCCTCGACGACGGGCTGGAGGCGCTCCTGATCGAGAAGACCGGCCTCCTCATCGATCCCTACTTCTCCGGCACCAAGGTCGCCTGGATCCTCGATCATGTGGAGGGCGCGCGCGCCCGGGCCGAGGCGGGGCGCCTCGCCTTCGGCACGATCGACTCGTTTCTTCTGTGGCGCCTGACCGGCGGGCGCGTCCATGCCTGCGACGCGACGAACGCGGCGCGCACCCAGCTCTACGACATCGGCGCATGCGGCTGGGACGATGAACTGTGCCGGCTTATCAACGTGCCCATGGCGGTCCTGCCGGAGGTGCGCGACTGCGACGCCGACTTCGGCACGACCGACCCGTCCCTTTTCGGCGCGGCGATCCCGATCCTCGGCGTCGCCGGCGACCAGCACGCCGCCGTCATCGGTCAGGCCTGCTTCCGACCGGGCATGGTGAAGTCGACCTACGGGACCGGCTGCTTCGCGCTCATCAACACGGGGGAAACGCGCGTCGCCTCGCGCTCGCGCCTCCTGTCGACCCTCGCCTACCGCCTGTCGGGCAAGACCACCTACGCGCTGGAAGGCTCGATCTTCGTCGCGGGCGCCGCGGTGCAGTGGCTGCGCGACGGGCTCGGCCTCGTGTCGCGCGCCGACGAGACGGGGCCGCTCGCGGCCGAGGCCGACGAGGCCCAGGACGTCGTCATGGTGCCCGCCTTCACCGGCCTCGGCGCGCCCTGGTGGGATCCGGACGCGCGCGGCGCGATCTTCGGCCTCACCCGCCGCACCGGTCCGAAGGAAATGGCCCGCGCCGCGCTCGAGGCCGTCTGCTTCCAGACCCACGACCTCCTGTCGGCGATGAACCGCGACTGGGACGGCGGCGAGCCGACGGTTCTGCGCGTCGACGGCGGCATGGTGGCGAGCGACTGGACCATGCAGCGCCTCGCCGATCTCCTGGACGCGCCGGTCGACCGGCCGGTGGTGCTGGAAACCACGGCGCTCGGCGCCGCCTGGCTCGCCGGGCACAAGGCCGGCGTCTGGCCGGACCAGGAGGGCTTCGCCGGCAGCTGGCGGCGCGAGTCCCGCTTCGAGCCGGCGATGCCGGCCGTCGAGCGCGGCCGCCGCCTGACCCTCTGGTCGGACGCCGTGCGGCGCACGCTGACGCGGAGCTGAGCCTCCGGCCTCAGCGTCCCTCCGCCGGAGCCGGAACGGGCGCCCGCGCGCCCTTCCGCTTCGGCGCGGGCGCGGCCTCACGCCCGCGCGAGGCGCCGCCGGGGGGAGCCGGCCCCGTCGAGGCGCGAAAGTCCAGCCGGCTCGGCAGGACATGGTGGCTGAGCGGGGGCAGGCTCGGGGCCTCGATCGCCTCGATCAGGACGCGCGCGCCCAACCGCCCGAGCGCCTCGCGCGGCTGGCGGATGGTCGACAGGACCGGCTCGCAGAAGTCGGCGAACTCGATGCCGTCGAAGCCGAGAACCGACACGTCGGACGGCACGCCGATCCCGGCCGCGCGCACCGCCTTCATGAAGCCGATGGCGATCTCGTCGGCGGAGGCGATCACCGCCGTCGGGCGCGGCGACAGGCCGAGAAAGGCTTGCGCGGCTGAGAGCCCGCCATCCGTCGAGAAGTCGCCGCTTTCCGCCCGGCGCAGCCGCAGGCCGGCCTGGCGAGGGTCCGCGAAGAAGGCGGACAGCGCCGCCCAGCGAACCCGTTCGTTGTAGTTGCTCGGCGGTCCCGCGAGATAGAGGAAGTCGGTGTGGCCGAGCACGGCCAGCCGCCGCGCCCCCTCGACGATGCACTCGGCCTCGTTCGTGAGCACGGTGTGCGTTCCCTCCGCCGCCGCGCAGAGCGAAACCAGCGGCAGCCCAGCATCGAGCATCGTGCGCCCTTCCGCGGCCACGACGATGCCCGACAGCATCACCGCTCCCTCGATGGTGCCGGAGAACATCATGTCGACGAGCTGCCGGCTGCGGTTTCCCCCGTCGCCGTCGAAATTGGCGAGAACCATGGCGTAGCCGGCCGCCGACAACTCGGCGTCGAGACCGCGCAGCACCTCGGCGAAGAAGGGCGCGCTCCAGCGCCGGCGCGTGACCACGAGAACCGTGCGGCTGCGCTTGACCCGCAACTGGCGCGCGGCCGCATTCGGCGTGTAGCCGAGCTTGGCGACGGCCGCGCCGACGCGCTCGCGCAGTTCCTTGCTCACCTGGGCGGGATGAGCGAGGGCGCGGCTGACCGTCGCGGTGGAGACCCCCGCCTCCCGCGCCACGTCGCCGATGCGGGCGCCGCGCGCCGCTCCGTTCTGCTTGCCGCGAACCAAAACCGTGCTGCTCCGCATGATCGAAAACTCGAGAGCCATACTTGTAATCGATTTCAGTGTCGATTAGGATCGGCGTTGTAATCGATTACATCAGTCGATCGAGACATCTCTGGGAGGAGATCACATGTTGAAGCTGATGCGGAGCGCCCTTGCCGGCGCCGCGATGACTTGCGCCTATGCCTCCGGTGCTCTCGCGCAGGAGCCGCTGCGGGCCGAAGTCATGCACTGGTGGACCTCCGGCGGCGAGGCCGCGGCGGTCAAGGTCTTCGCCGACGCCTACACCAAGGCCGGCGGCACCTGGGTCGACAGTGCCGTCGCCGGCGGCCAGAACCTGCGCGCGGCCGCCATCAACCGCATCGTCGGCGGCAATCCCCCGACATCCTCGCAGTTCAACACCGGCCGCCAGTTCGACGACCTCGTCGGCCAGGGCCTCCTGATCGATCTCGACGCCGTGGCGCAGGAGAACAAGTGGGCGGAGGCGATCCCCGGCCCGATCGTCGAGGCGGCCTCGCGCGACGACAAGTTCTACGCGGTCCCCGTCAACATCCACGGCCAGAACTGGATGTTCTTCAACGCCGAGGTCTTCAAGAAGGCCGGCATCGAGGCGGCGCCCAAGACCTTCGACGAGTTCTTCGCCGCCATGGACAAGCTGAAGGCGGCGGGCGTCACGCCGATCGCCTGGGGCGGCCAGCCCTGGCAGGAAGCCCTCGTCTTCGACAGCGTCCTTCTCGGCCAGGGCGGCAAGGAGCTGTTCTTCAAGGTCTATCGCGACAAGGACGCGGAAGCCATCCAGTCCGACGAGTTCAAGAAGGTAGCCGAAACCTTCCACCGCATGCGCGACTACGTCGACGCCGGCGCGCCGGGCCGCAACTGGAACGACGCCACCGCCATGGTGATCACGGCCAAGGCCGGCGTCCAGATCATGGGCGACTGGGCCAAGGGCGACTTCATCGCCGCCGGCATGACGCCGGGAGAGCAGGCGGGCTGCGCTCTGGTGCCCGGCGACAACGGCTACGTCATGGGCGGCGATGTCTTCGTCTTCCCCAAGCTCGGCGAAGCACCCACCGAAGCGCAGGCGCTGCTCGCCAAGACCATGCTCGACCCGGAGGTCCAGATCGCCTTCAACAAGGTGAAGGGCTCGATCCCCGTGCGCACCGACGTCGACACCTCGTCGATGGACGCCTGCGCGAGGCAAGGCGCGGCGCTGGTGAAGGACGAGGCGAACCAGGTGCCCTCCGTCAACTTCCTGGTCTCGGCCGACACGGTCGGCGCCCTCCAGGACACGATCACCTCCTACTTCAACGACGCCTCGGCGACGCCGGAGGACTTTGCGGCGAACTTCGCCGACGTGATGAGCGCGGCCGACTGATCGCCCGCCGGGGCCGCCCGCATCGAGGCGGCCCCATCCCTTTCAGGCTCCGACAGCGCAGGGAGGCCGCCCATGGCGACCCGCATCCGGCGCTCGGCCGCACCGGTCGTGGCGCTCACCCCGAGCATCCTCATCGTCCTTCTCGCCTATGTCGGGACGATGCTCTGGACGATCTGGATCTCGTTCACGAGCTCCAGGCTCC
>CANJKV010000304.1 GCA_947474855.1 Aurantimonadaceae bacterium
ACGCTGGCGGTGTTCAACTGGTCGGTGCTGCTGCGGCCCTTTGCCGGCGTTCTGCCCTTCGACCTGCCGGCGAACCTGTCCGTGGTGCCGAACGAGTACCGCCTCGCCGTTCCCTTCGTGATCCTGATCATCGTCCTGATCTACCGGCCGACCGGTATCTTCAAGGGAAGGGTGTTCTGACATGGCCGGACTTTCCGCCGACAGCCGCCACCACGAGCAGCGCGGCTTTGGCCGCGACGTGGCCCTCTTCGCCGGTCTCTTCGGGCTGATCATCCTCGTCGCCTTCGTCCAGGGCAGCCCCTACGCCCTGCGCATGACGGTGGAGGCCTTCGCATACGCGCTGATCGCGATCGGCCTGAACATTCAATGGGGATACGCCGGTCTCTTCAACGTCGGCATCATGGGGCTGATCCTCGCCGGATCCTTCGCCTCGCTCTTCGTATCCTTCCCCGTCAACGCCGCCTTCTGGGCCTCCGACGCGGCGCCGCAGCTCGGAATGGCCTTCCTGTGGCTGATCCTCGCGGTAGTCATCGTCGGCCTGATCTCGCAGAGCTGGCGGGTGGGCGTGCCGAAGGGTCTGTCGACCGCGCTCACCATCATTTCCGGCGCGATCGCCTTCATGGTGATTCAGTCCGTCTTCGACGCGCCGACCACCGCCGTCGAGCGCCAAGCCGGCTGGATCGGCGGCCTCGGCCTGCATCCGCTGGTCGGCTGGGCGGCGGCGGGACTCGTCGCCGGCCTCATCTCGTGGGTCATCGGCAAGATCTGCCTCGGGCTTCGCGCCGACTACCTCGCCATCGCGACGCTCGGCATCGCGCAGATCATCAAGACCTTCCTGCGCAATGCCGACTGGCTGACGCGCGGCACGCTGACCGTGTCGCCGCTGCCCTGGCCGGTGCCGACCCCGCTCGACGTCGGCTTTCTCTGGGGCCGGTCCTACTATCTCGCCCTGTCCGCCGCGCTGCTCCTCGTCGTCTACCTCCTCATCCAGCGCGCCTACCACGCGCCCTGGGGCCGGATGATGCGGGCGATCCGCGACAACGAGGCCGCCGCCGCGTCGATGGGCAAGAACGTCAACGGCCGGCGGCTGGAGATCTTCGTGCTCGGCGGCGCCCTGATGGGGATCGGCGGTGCGTTGCTTGTCCACTTCAACCAGCTCTTCGACCCCGCCGGCTTCGTCGACTTGAACCACACCTTCGTGGTCTGGGTGATGGTGATCCTGGGCGGCGCCGGCAACAATCGCGGCGCGATCTTCGGCGCGGTCTTCGTCTACATCGTCTGGGTGATGTCGGAGCCGGCGGCCACCGCCCTCTTCCGCCTCGCCAGCGATCTCGGGCGGGACTGGTTCGACTGGGTGCCGCCGGCCGATCTCCAAAGCCGCGCCCTTCAGATGCGCGTCTTCGTCATCGGCCTGACGATCACGCTCGTCCTGCGCTTTGCGCCGCACGGCGTCCTGCCCGAGCGCATCGCCCGGGGCTGAGGGACCGCTTCTCGATGACCTGCGACGAGCCGCGTCCGGAACACCGGGCGCGGCTCTTCCGTTCGCGCCCAAACATCACGGGAGCGCGAGCGGCCATGACGAAAGACCACGACGAGATCTGGAACGAGTGGCAGGAGCTGGTCAACATGACCCCGGCGAAGCTCGAGACCTGGCTGAAAAGCGAGGAGTCGAAGTCGGTCGGCGACACTCGCGGCGAGGGCGAATCGACCGGCCACAAGTCCGGCCGCCGCATCGTCGAGATCAAGCACACGAAGAAGGCCGACCTCACCGACGATCAGTGGGCCTGGATGAACAAGACCACCGGCTACATCAAGCGCCACCTCGCTCAAAGGCCAGAGGGCGACGTAAGCGAGACGGATTGGCGCTACTCGCTGATGAACTGGGGCCACGACCCGTTGAAGGACGGCTGAGCGAGCCGAAGCGCGAAACGAAGAAGGCCGGCGGAGATGATCCGCCGGCCTTTTCTGCATGTCCTGCCAGGAAGAGGCGCGGCCCGACCCTCGCCCGCTTGCGGGAGAGGGCGGCGCGAATCGCCGGGTGAGGGTGTCGGCCGCGAAGCGGCCAGCGAAGAACCTCGCCAAGCGCCCCGTCTGCGATGAGCCACCCTCATCCGCCTGCCGGCACCTTCTCCCGCCAGCGGGAGAAGGGAGCAGCTTCGGAGGTCGTTCGTCCTTACTGGACGACGACGATCTGCCCGTCCTTAACCGTCACCTCGTCATAGGTGCCGGGAACGTCGCCGTTCTCGTCGAACTCGAGATCGCCCGAGGCGCCCTGGTAGTTGATGTCGGTGCCGGCCGCGAGGAGCTTCTTGGCCTTTTCCCACTCACCGGGCAGGATCACTTCGCCCGGCGCGTTCACGACTTCCTTCAGCGCGTCGGCCAGACCCTGGCGGGACGAGCCGTTCTTCTCCACTGCGAGGAGCAGCGCGAAGGCGGCGTCGTAGGACGTCGCGGCATAGGTCGCGGTGGGATCGAGCTGGTCGGCCTTGGCCGCGGTCTCGAACGGCGCGTAGCCGGCCGCCGTGCCGCCGCCCGGGCGGGTCATGATCAGCTTGTCGGCGCCCTCGGCGACGCTCGCCAGCGAAGCGCCGACCATGCCGTCGCCGCCGGCGAAGGAGTTGAAATCGCCCGTCTCGAGCGCCTGGCGCATGATCGTGCCGCCCGAGCCGTCGACATAGGCGAGGACGACGAGCGTCTCGGCGCCGCTGGACGCCAGCGAGCCGATCTCCGGACGGTAGTCGGCGCGGTTGTCCTCGTGCGGCTGCGAAACGGCGACCGTGCCGCCGGCCGCCTCGAAGGCCTTGCCGAAGGCGTCGGCGAAAGCCGTGCCGTAGTCGTTGTTGACGTAGGTGACCGCGACGTTGGTGATGCCGTCGTCGACCAGCGCCTTGGCCAGCACTTCGCCCTGATAGGCGTCGGACGGAACGGTGCGGAAGACGAGGCCCTTGTCGTCGAGCGAGGTCAGGGCCGGGGAGGTCGAGGCCGGCGAGACCATCACGACGCCCGCGGGGATCGCCGCGGCGTTGGCGGCGGCGATGGTCGCGCCCGAGCACATGGCGCCGACGATGCCGACGGCCTGCTCGGTGTTGACCACGCGGTCACCCGCGTCCGCCGCGCGGGCGGCGTCCACGCAGCCGTCGTCGGCCACGATCATCTCGACCTTCGCGCCCTCGCCGAACAGGCCGCCGGCGCCGTTCACCTGCGCGACGGCGAGTTCCGCGCCCTTCTGGATCGGCGGCATCAAGCTCTCGATCGGGCCGGTCAGGCCGCCGATGAAGCCGATCTTCACGGCGGCCGCATCCTGGGCGAGCGCCGGCATGGCGATGAGGGCGGCGCCGAGCGCGAGCGCCGTCTTCAAGCGGAAAGACATCGAGAACTCCCTGAAAAATCGGCTTGGCTTCCCTGAGACCAAGCGCTGCGTCATGTTTGACGGTCCTTGACCAATCGGTCAAGCAAGCCTCGCGCAAGGCACGGCCCGGCTCGCCAAGGCCCTGCCGGATGGTTAAAAGCAGAAGCCATGTCGGTTCGCTTCCGCACGTTCGCCGCGCCCCTCCTCCTCGTTCCGGCGATCGGCTTCGCCGCCATCCCGGCGCGCGCGCAGGCGCCGGCCCCGATCGGCGTCGCCGCGCCATTGACTGGTCCTATCGCCCTGCTCGGACGGCAGGTCGTCGCCGGCGCGCAGGCCGCATCGGGCGGAACACCGATCCTGTCGGCCGACACCCGCTGCCAGGCCGAAGGCGGTGCCGAGGCCGCGCGGCAGCTGCGGGCGCAGGGCGCGAGGATTGCCGTCGGCTTCCTGTGCGCCGAAGCGTTGGAAGCGGCTCTTCCCATTCTCGGCGAGGCCGGCATTCCGACGATCGCGGTCGGCGTGCGCGCCGACCGGATCACCGACGACCGCGCGCGCTCCGGGGCCCCCGTCTGGCGCCTCGGCCCGCGTTCCGGCGCCGAGGCGCAGGCGCTAGCACGGGCGATCCGCGAGCGGTGGGGCGCAGCATCCTTCGCCCTGGTCGACGACGGCGGCACGGAGTCGCGGGCACTCGTCGACGCGGTGCGCGCCGCGCTGGAAGCCGAGGGCCGCGCTCCCGCGATCGCCGTCACGCTCCGGGCCGGAGCGGCGAACCAGTCGCTGCTCGTCGGCCGCATCGCCGCATCCGGCGCCCGCAACGTCGTGATCGCCGCGGGGCCGAGCGACGCGGCGGTGCTGGCGCGCGATGCCGCGGCCGCGGGGACGCCTCTCGCGCTTCTCGGAAGCGAGAGCCTGTTCGACGAGAGGGCTGCCGGCGAAGCGCCGGATCTCCCGGCGGGCACCCTCGCCGTCGCCGAGCGCGGCTTCTACCCGCTCGGCGACCCCGCGGCGCCCGGGGCCGACGTCGATCCGACCGCCGCCGGCTATCGCCGGATCTCAACGGCGGCGGTCGAGATCGCGAATCAGGTGCTCCGCGACGCGGGCGACACCGCCGAGCTGCGCGATGGCCTGGCAGCAGGCGACTTCTCGACGATCCTTGGGCCGGTCTCCTTCGACGGGAAGGGAGACGCGAGCCTCGATCATTTCGGTCTCTTCGAGTGGCGGGACGGTCGCTTCCAGCCCACCGATACTGCGGAGGCGGCGCGATGAGCTGGCTTTCTCCCGGTCCCCGCAATCTCGTCACCGACGTCGCCGGCCTGTCCGTCGGCAACGCTCAGGACGCGCGGCTGAAAAGCGGCGTCACCGCCCTCCTCCTCGACCGCCCTTGCGCGGCGGCGGTGGAGATCCTCGGCGGCGCCCCGGGCACGCGGGAAACCGAGCTGCTCGCGCCGGACAAGCTGGTGAGCGGAATCGACGCGCTGGTCCTGTCCGGCGGCTCGGCCTTCGGCCTCGACGCGGCGTCCGGGGTCCAGTCGCACCTTCGGGCCGCCGGCCGCGGCTTCGAGGTGGCGGGCTTCCGCGTGCCGCTCGTTCCCGCCGCGATCCTGTTCGATCTCGCCAATGGCGGCGACAAGGACTGGAGCCTGCACGCCCCCTATCGCGACCTCGGCCTCGCTGCCGCGCAGGCCGCGAGCGGCGACTTCGCCCTCGGCAGCGTCGGCGCGGGCACCGGCGCGACGACCGCCGTCGTCAAGGGTGGTCTCGGTTCGGCCTCCGCCGTGCTTCCCTCGGGCGTGACGGTCGGCGCCCTCGTCGCCGTGAACGCCGTCGGCTCGCCACTCGTCGGCCGCACGCGCCACTTCCGCGCCGCCCCCTTCGAAGTCGGCGCAGAATTCGGCGGGTTGGGCCTGCCGGCGCCCTGGCCTGCCGATGCTGCGGCGCCTCGCACGAAACTCACCGGCTCGCCCCGCGAGAACACGACCATCGCGATCGTCGCGACGGACGCCGTTCTCGACAAGGGCGGTGCCAAGCGTCTCGCCGTGTCGGCGCATGACGGCTTCGTTCACGCGCTCTGGCCCTCGCACACCGACTTCGACGGCGATCTCGTCTTCGCCGTCGCGACCGGTGCCAGCGGCATCGCCCCGGACGGCGTGGACCGGCTCGAACTCGCCGCCGCGGCGGCCAGCGTCATGGCCCGCGCGATCGCGCGCGGCGTCTTCGCGGCGACGCCTGCGGCGGGCGACCGGCTTTCCACCTGGCGCGAGCTTCCGATTTGAGGCGGCGGCCCGGCTCTGTTAGAGCGCGCAGAACACTGTCCAGACGCGCGAGCCGCCCATGATCCCCCGCTACTCCCGCCCCGAGATGACGGCCATCTGGTCCCAGGAGACCAAGTTCCGCATCTGGTTCGAGATCG
>CANJKV010000305.1 GCA_947474855.1 Aurantimonadaceae bacterium
ACATCTATGGCGGCTCCAACGTCGGCAACATGGGCGAGCGCGAGGCGGACGAGGGCTGGATCCAGGGCCGGCCCTATTCGCTGGAGCTCAGCCTGCCGCCTTTGTCGACCATGGTGTTCGTGCCGGACGCGCCGCCGCGCGGCTGAACCGCAGCGGCCGATCGGGAAGCGGGGTGGCCGCGTCGATCTCGACGCGGTCGCGACCGCCCGCCTTCGCCCGGTAAAGAGCGGCGTCGGCCGCGCGCAGCGCCTCGGCGAGACATCCGGGGCCCGAGATCAGGGCGGCAAGCCCGATGCTGACGGTGATCTCCGCGTCGAGCGCCTCGAAGCGCCGGGTCGCCTCGGTGAAGCGGGAGGCGAGGCGGCGGGCGGTAGAGGCGACCGCCTCGGGCGTGCCCGGCAGGATCGCCGCGAACTCCTCGCCGCCCAGCCGCGCGATGATCGCGCCCCGGGGCAGCTCCGCGGCGGCGACGCGGGCGAAGAGCTTCAGCACGTGGTCGCCCGTCTCGTGGCCGTATCTGTCGTTGACCCGCTTGAAGTGGTCGAGGTCGGCGAGAAGCAGCGCATGGGGTGCGTCGGCGGGTAGGCGGAGCGCCTCCTGGAACAGGGCGCGACGATTGTCGAGACCGGTCAGGAAGTCGGTGCGCGAAGCGGCGACGAGCTGCTTTTCGCGCTCCTCGCGGATCGCGGCGATGAACAGAGCGGGCACGGCGACGGCGAAGAGGACCCCCTCGAAGACGGTCGCGACGGCGAGGCTGTGCCGAACGGTCCCCGCGCTGTCGGCGGCGAGCAGGATCGGGAGCCGGATCAGGTAGACGACGGCATGCACGAGAAAGGTCGCGGCGAGGAGCGGGCGCGCGCGCAGATCGGCGATGCGGCGCCCGCGCCAGACGAGCACCGCGCCGACGAGGTTGATGCCTGCGATCGTCAAGGACGAGATCCAGAACCACGTGACGTTCGTCAGGAAGGGCGCGAGCGGCAGCCACACCGCGGCGTAGGCGGCACAGAAGCCGAAGAGCGGCCAGCGCCAGGCGCGCCGCCCCGTGAGCGCGCCGACCGCGGCGATCAGCACGGCGTAGCCGCTGGCGATCATGAGATGGGAGAGGCCGCGCCCGATCATGATCGGCGTTTCGGACACCGCGGGAAGGAGCGAGGAGCCCAGGGCGAACAGGACGTAGGCGGCTGCGCAGAGGCGCAGTTCAAGATGGCGGCGGCCGGCCGATAGGCTCTCCCACAACGTCAGCGCCACCATCAGGACGGACGTGCCGACGAGCAGGTAGTAGAGCGTGAGCACGTCGAGGCGCATTCGACCCCCTTGTCCTGTTCGCAGATCCCCATAGCACTCGGAATCCGAACGTCACCTTAGTGCGAAGGTCAAAGCCGCCCGCTGGTAAACGCTTTCTGAATGTCGGCTCGCGGCTCCTCGACGGGCACCACGTCGACGAAGTGCCCGGCGCTCTGCGGGCCGGCGGTGACGAGAACGCCGGAAACGGGCGCGACGTCGGCGTAGTCCCGGCCGACCGCGACGAGGATGTGGTCCGGCCCGGCGACGTTGCCGTTGGTCGGGTCGAAGCCGATCCAGCCCGCATTCCTCCCGAGCCAGGCGAGGAACCAGGCGTGCATGGCGTCGGCGTGGGGTCGTCGCGGCTGGCCGGGCGGCGGGTCGGTGCGCAGGAAGCCGCTGGCATAGGCGGCCGGCACGCCGCGATTGCGCAGGAGCGCGATCGACAGGTGGGTGAAGTCCTGACAAACGCCGGAGCGGGTGCGCGCGACCTCCGCGAGCGGCGTGTCGATGGCGGTGGTGCCGGGGCTGTAGCGGAAGCCGGCCTTGATGCCGGCCGCGAGGCCGAGAACGGCGTCGAAGGCGTCCTGCTGCCCGTGACCGAGGAGTTCGTCGCCGAGGGCGGCCAAAGCGGTCTCGGTGCCGTCGACCATGCGGCTGGGACCGAGGAAGTGAGCCGGGGCGAGGGGAGCGAGGCTGTCATCGGAGCGCGCTTGAAGGGCGACGTCCGCAAGCAGCGGGCCGCCCGACGGGCGCGAAGGCCGCTCGCCCACGACGATGCGGGCCTCCATCTCGATGCGAAGGCTCCGATGCCTCCCGGCAAAGGCGAGGTGGTCGGCGGGGTTGCCGAAGAAGTCGTGCTCCTCGACAACTTCCACCGGCTCGGGAGACAGGCGAAGCCGCACGCGTTCGACGCGCTGGTCGAAGCCTTCGCGCGGGCGGACGTGGAGCATCTGGCGCGCGTCGGAGACGGCTGCGGGAAAATGAGACTCGATCGTCAGCGTCACGTCGTAGCGCATCGCGATGGCTTTCATTCCGTGTCGATGCGCGCGCCTTCCCGGCCCGGGCTGCCGAGGAGGTACTGCGCCGTGAGGAGGTCGGAGACGTCGGCGAGGTCGGCCGCGATCCGCTCCAGGAAGGCGGCATCGGCTTCCGCAGCGTCGGCCGTGCGCAGCCGCACGCCGAGTCGGGCGATGCGGCGCGCCAGGGGCGCCAGCGACTGGCCCTCCGCGGAGCCCGGCAGCTCGGACACGAGGTCGCCGAGGCCGTTCACCTGATAGGCGATGGAGCGGGGGTTCAGCGGATCGAGCCCCACGAGGTCGAGCACGGTCAGGCGCGACAGCGAAACGGAATAACGGCGGCGATAGGTGACGCGGCTGTCGGCAAATTCGAGGAGAGCCTCGAGGGCCCCCTCGGGCGGGTCGTCGCTTCCCCCGAGCGCGGCGGTGATCCGCGCGGTCATCTGGCCGCGCTCCAGGCGCCGCCCGGCAGACAGGAAGCGCCAGCCGGCGAACTGGTACATGTTCTCGTTGACCAAGCCGGTGAAGCCGGTGAGGCGCGTGAGGCAGCGGCTGGTGAGCTTCATCAGCTCGTCCGGCGGCGCGTCGGCGGACAGCGACTCGGTGACTTCGACGAGCTCGGCAAGGACGCGCCAGCCGTCCGGCGAAAAGCGCTCGCGGATGCGCGAGGCTGTGGCCGCCGCCGCGGTCGCGAGATCGGCGAGGCCGCCGGCGGGGGTGTCGGAGAAGACGTCGATGCCGAGCGCCGACAGAAGGCGGGCGAGATGTGCGTCGAGCGGGCCGGAGCGCTCGGACGCGGCCCGGCGGGCGGCGTGGAGCCGCAGGAGACGTGTGCCGACCTCGCAGCGCTCGACGTAGCGGCCGAGCCAGTAGAGATTGTCGGCGGCCCGCGCCGGAAGGGCGCCGGGCAGGCGGCGCTGGAACCGCTCGTCCGGGCGGCCGATCAAGGTGACGGCGCGCTCCTGCGCCTCGCCCGGAATCCACACGTCCATCGAGCGCCCGCCCGCCTGCATGGACACGTTGCGCGGATCGCCCTGACCCTGGTCCGCGACCCGCGCGAAGCCGCCGGGCATGACGTGCCAGCCGGCCGCGTCGCGGGCGAGAAAGACGCGCAGCGTCACGGGACGGGGAACGAGGCGGCCGCCCTCGAAGACCGGGGCGGTCGACAGGCGGGCGATCTCCTGGCCGATGATGCGCGCCCCATCGAGCGCCAGAAGCCGCTCGGCCTCGTCGGGCGGGGCGGGCGGAGAGCCGGCGGGGCGGGGAAAGGCGGAGCCGAGCGCGAGCTCGCCCGCATGCCGGCGCACGAAGGCCGCCGCGTTCTCCTCGCCGCACCACCATGTGGCGATCACGGGAAGGGCGAGGTCCTCGCCGAGGAGGCGGCGGGCCAGCGCCTGACCGAAGGGGAGCAGGGCCTTGGCTTCGACGAGGCCGGAGCCGAGCGCGTTGACGATCTTGAGGTTGCCGGCCCGCACGGCGCGCAAGAGGCCGGGCGTGCCGATGCGCGAGCCGGAGAAGAGCTCCAGCGGATCGGCGAAGTCGGCGTCGAGCCGGCGCCACAGGATATGGATCGGCTGGACGCCGTCGACGGTGCGCACCTCGGCCCGGTCGCCCTGGACCACGAGGTCGCCGCCTTCGAGGAGGAGCATGCCGAGATAGCGGGCGAGATAGGCGTGCTCGAAATAGGTCTCGTTGTGGGGCCCGGGCGTGAGGAGGCCGATGCGGCGTCCGGCCGATCCAGCGAGGTCGTAGAGCGCGTCGCGGAAGCGCGAGAAGAAGCCGGCGATGCGCCGGATGCTCATCTCGCCGATGAGGTCCGGGAAGGCGCGGGACGTAGCGACGCGGTTTTCCAGGGCAAAGCCGGCGCCCGATGGCGCCTGCGTCCGGTCCCCCAGCACCCACCAGCGTCCGTCCGGGCCGCGGCCGAGGTCGAAGGCGACGAAGTGGAGGAGAGACCCGCCCGATCGTGCCTGCGAGGCGAGGGGGCGGAGGAACTCGGGATTGCGGCCGAGAAGCGCGGCCGGCAGCGTGCCGTCGGCGATCAGCGTCCGCTCGCCGTAGAGGTCCGAGAGCGCCGCTTCGAGGAGGCGCGCGCGCTGCACGAGGCCGCGCTCCAGCGCCGCCCATTCCGTCTGCGCGATCACGAGCGGCGGCTGGGCGAGCGGCCATTCCCGCAACTCGCCGGCGCGCTCGGGATCGCCGTAGACGCGGTAGAAGACGCCGGCCTCGTTGAGGTACTGCCGGGCCGAGCGGAAGCGCGCGTCGCGCTCCCCGACGGGAAGCCCCTCCAGCCAGGAGATCAGCGGCCGGTAGTGCTGCTGCACCGTGCCGTCGCGGCCGAGCATCTCGTCGTAGCCGCTGCAGATCGCCCGGTACCCGCCGAACAGCGCCTCGGGCGGACGGGCGCCGCCCCCCGCCGGATGAGCGGGGGGCGGCAGCGTCGGGGCTGGGGTCGACATCGGCGGCTTCTGCTCCTCAGGTCGCGAGGAAGGCCGGCCGGCGAAGGTCGAGCGTCATCGGGAAGTTCGGATCGGGCACCTCGGCGAGCGGGTGCGGGGCGGCGGGCGTGTGGCCGATGTCCTGGAAGCGGGCGAGGCGACGGGCCTCGGCCTCGTAGGAGTTGATCGGGAAGGTGTCGTAGTTGCGCCCGCCGGGATGGGCGACGTGATAGACGCAACCGCCGAGCGAACGTCCCGACCAGCGATCGAAGATGTCGAAGGTCAGCGGCGCGTGGACGGGGATCGTCGGGTGAAGACCGGAGGCCGGCTGCCAGGCCTTGAAGCGCACGCCGGCCACCGCCTCCTTGGCCCGGCCGGTCGGCTGCAGCGGCACGGGACGGCCGTTGCAGGTGACGAGGTGGCGGGCGGGGTCGAAGTTCGACAGCTTGACCTGGAGGCGTTCGACGGAGGAATCCACGAAGCGCACCGTTCCGCCGATCGCGCCCGTCTCGCCCATGACGTGCCAGGGCTCGAGCGCCTGCCGGAGCTCCAGCTCGACGCCATCGTGGACGATCTTGCCGCAGAAGGGAAAGCGGAACTCCCACTGCGCCTCGAACCATTCGGGGCGCATGGGATAGCCGGAGCGACCGAGGTCGGCGAGCACGTCGAGGAAGTCGGCCCAGACGAATTCGGGCAGCATGAAGCGGTCGTGAAGGCTCGTGCCCCAGCGGGCGAAGCGGCCCTCCTGCGGCTCGCGCCAGAACTTGGCGATGAGGGCGCGCACCAGGAGTTGCTGGGCGAGGCTCATGCGCGCGTCCGGCGGCATCTCGAAGCCGCGGAATTCGACGAGGCCGAGACGGCCGGTCGGGCCGTCGGGCGAGTAGAGCTTGTCGATGCAGATCTCGGAACGGTGCGTGTTGCCGGTGACGTCGACGAGAAGGTTGCGGAACAAGCGGTCGACGAGCCAGGGCGGCGTCGCCGAGCCCTGCGCGTTCGA
>CANJKV010000306.1 GCA_947474855.1 Aurantimonadaceae bacterium
GCGAGGTGCGCGGCGATGGCCGTGCCCTTTCCCGACATCACGGCGTCCATCACTTCGGACACCACCTCTCTCATCCGGTCTGCGTCGCTGATCGTCTCGAACATCATCCTCGCCTCCGTTCTCCCTCCGTCAGGGCGGTCTCGAAGGTGTCTCGTCGCAGTTACGGCCATCAGCTCAAGGGCCGGTCCGGAAAGTTTGTCCATGCACTTGATATGGAACACGGATCGAACATTGCGAGGCGGAGCTGTCGCGAAGCATGCGTCCTTACGCCGGCGAACGAAAAAGGGCGGTGCCGCGCGGCACCGCCCCCCACAAGTGACCGGGTCGTCGAGCTTTTCCTGTCAACGCACCAGGATGTTGCGGAACTGCCAGGGATCCTTCTCGTCGAGGTCCTCCGGGAAGAGGCCGGGACGGTCGGTGAGCGGCGTCCAGTCGGTGTAGTAGCCCTTGACCGGGCCGAGATACGGCGACTGCACCTCGAGGCAGCGCTTGTAGTCCATTTCGTCGGCCTCGACGATGCCGGCTTCCGGGTTCTCCAGTGCCCAGACCATGCCGGCGAGAACCGCCGAGGTCACCTGGAGGCCCGTGGCGTTCTGATAGGGCGCGATGCGCCGCGTCTCCTCGAGCGAGAGCTGCGAGCCGTACCAGTAGGCGTTCTTGTCGTGGCCGTAGAGCAGGACGCCGAGCTCGTCGATGCCGTCGATGAGCTCGTTCTCGTCGAGAACGTGGTGCTCCGGCTGGAACTTGCCCGCGGCGCCGAACAGCTCGTGCAGCGACAGAACGGCGTCGTTGCAGGGATGGTAGGCGTAGTGGCAGGTCGGCCGATAGGTGACCTCGTCATGCTTGTTGCGATGGGTGAAGTAGTCCGCGATCGAGATCGACTCGTTGTGCGTCACCAGGAACCCGTATTGCGGGCCCGGCGTCGGGCACCAGGTGCGAACGCGCGTGTTGGCGCCGGGCTGCTCCAGGTAGATGGCGGCCTGATGGCCCTTCTCGTGATCCTTGGCGTTCTTCGGGCGCCAGGTCTCGTGCGTGCCCCAGCCGAGCTCGGCCGGCTGCATGCCCTCCGACAGGAAGCCCTCGACAGACCAGGTGTTCCAGAACACGTTGAGGGGCTTGGGGTTCTTGGCGCGCTGGGTATCGCGCTCGGCGATGTGGATGCCCTTGACGCCGACCTTCTTCATGAGCTTCGCCCAGCCCTCGCGGTCGTCCTGCGTCGGCTCCTCGAACTCCATGCCGGTGTCGCGGGCGACGTTGACGAGCGCCTGCTTGACGAACCAGGACACCATGCCGGGATTGGCGCCGCAGCAGGAGACGGCGGTCGTGCCGCCGGGGTTCTTGCGCTTCTCCTTGCGCACGGTCTCGCGCAGCGCGTAGTTCGTGCGGTCGGCGTTGGACATCGACTCGTCGAAGTAGAAGCCGAGCCAGGGCTCGACGACGGTGTCGATGTAGAGCACGCCGAGCTCGCGGCAGAGCTTGATGAGGTCGAGCGAGCCCGTGTCGACCGAGAGGTTGACGCAGAAGCCCTGGCCCGTGCCGTCCGTGAGGAGCGGCTTCAGGAGGTCGACGTAGTTCTTTCGCGTCACGGCTTCCTGCACGAACTTGATGCCGCGCTCGTCGAGCAGCGCCTTGTCACGCGGGTTCGGGTCGATCACCGTGAAGCGCGACTTGTCGTACTGGAAATGGCGTTCGATCAGCGGCAGCGTGCCCTTGCCGATCGAGCCGAAGCCGATCATCACGATCGGACCGGTGATCTTGGCATGGACCGGATGCTTCGCTTCTTTGGCCATCGGTTCTCTTCCTTGTCTAGTCGCCCGCTGGCGGGCCGTCTGCGCAGCGGGCTAGACGAGTTCGCTGTCATTTGAAAGGGGCGTCGGCGCGGGTCTGCCCCGCGCCGCAGGATGCGGGCTCAGCCCTCCATCGCTTCCAGCTCGTCGATGAAGCCGGCGATGACCGACAGGCCCTTCTGCCAGAAGGCGGGGTCGGAGGCGTCGAGGCCGAAGGGGGCGAGGAGCTCGGAGTGGTGCTTGGTGCCGCCGGCCTTCAGCATCTCGAAATACTTGGCCTGAAAGCCAGGATCGCCGTTCTGGTAGACGGCGTAGAGCGAGTTCACCAGGCAGTCGCCGAAGGCGTAGGCGTAGACATAGAAGGGCGAGTGGATGAAATGGGGGATGTAGGTCCAGAACGTCTCGTAGCCCGGGCCGAGGCGGATCGCGGGTCCCAGGGCCTTTGCCTGCACGTCCATCCAGATCTCGCCGATGCGGCTCGCCGTCAGCTCGCCGTTGCGGCGCTCGGTGTGGATCTCCCGCTCGAACTGGTAGAAGGCGATCTGGCGCACCACCGTGTTCAGCATGTCCTCGACCTTGGAGGCGAGAAGCGAGCGGCGCTGGGCGGGCGTCGCCGCCGCGTCGAGCAGCGAGCGGAAGGTCAGCATCTCGCCGAACACGGAGGCCGTCTCCGCGAGCGTCAGCGGCGTCGAGGCCATCAGCGCGCCCTGCCGGGCGGCGAGCACCTGGTGGACGCCGTGCCCGAGCTCGTGGGCAAGCGTCATGACGTCCCGCGGCTTGCCCATGTAGTTGAGGAGCACGTAGGGGTGCGCGCTCGGAACCGTCGGATGCGCGAAGGCGCCCGGCGACTTGCCCGGCCGCACGCCCGCGTCGATCCAGCGCTTGTCGAAGAAGCGGGCGGCGATCTCGCTCATTTCCGGCGCGAAGCCGGAATAGGCCGACAGCACGGTCTGGCGCGCTTCCGTCCAGGGGATGTCGCGGTTGTCGGCCTGGGGCAGGGGCGCGTTGCGGTCCCAATGGTCGAGAACGTCGAGCCCGAGCCAGCGCGCCTTCATCGCGTAGTAGCGGTGCGAGAGCTTCGGATAGGCCTCGGACACCGCCTGCGCGAGCGCGTCGACGACCTCGCGCTCGACGCGGTTGGCGAGGTGGCGCGAATCCGCGACGTCGGCGAAGCCGCGCCAGCGGTCGGAGATCTCCTTGTCCTTGGCCAGCGTGTTGGTGACGAGCGTGAAGATGCGCAGGTTCTCGGCGAAGACCTTGGCGAGCGCCTCGGCTGCCACGCGCCGGCGCTCGCGGTCGGGGTCCTGCAGAAGGTTCAGCGTTTCCTCGAGCGTCAGCTCGTCGGCGTCGACGCGGAAGCGCAACGAGGTCATCGTCTCGTCGAAGAGGCGGTTCCACGCGCCGTGGCCCGTCACGGACTTCTCATGGAACAGCTCCTCGACGCGGTCTTCGAGCTGGTAGGGCTTGTCCTGGCGCAGGTCGACGAGCCAGGGCTTGTAGTGGAACAGCGCCGGGTCGGCGGCGAGCGCGGCATCCATCGCCGCGTCGTCGATGCGGTTCAGCTCCAGGGTGAAGAAGATGAGGCGCGAGGCGATGTCGGTGACGCGGGACTGGATGTCGCCGAAGAACTTCGCCCGGATCGGGTCGGCCGTGTCGCTGGCATAGACGAGGCCGGCAAAGGATACGAGGCGCCCGAGCCGCTCGTCGAGCGACTCGTAGGCCTGGACCGCTTCGGCGAGGCGCAGGCCGGCCGGCGCCTCCGGCGAGGCGGCCTTCGCCAGCGCTCCGCGCCAGCGCGACTGGAACGCTTCGGCCTGCGCGGCGGCTGCAGCGAGGTCCTCTTCGATCCGGGGACTGTCCATCGAAGGATAAAGGTCGTCGAGGTTCCAGGTCGGAAGGTCATCGGCGGTGCCGAGCTTCGAAGCGGCGGCCGTCGAGGGCGAGGCGGTCTGGTTGATCATGGACTACTCTTCGGTGGCGCCGCGGCGGTGCGATTTGATTGAAATTCGAGCGACCGCAGTGGCCGGCCGTTACCTGTTCTTCTTCAGTCTGGCTTCAATCATCGGTGCCATATTGAGCCAGTTCCGTAACAAGTCGGGACGGGAGACTCGAAATGACCCAGCTCGTGATGATCGTCGACGACGATCCTATACAGCGTCGGCTCTTGGATGCCCAAGTGTCGAAGATGGGATTTCGCACGCTCAATTGCGATGGCGGTCAGGCGGCGGTCGAAGCCCTGACGGGCCGCGCGGGGCAGGAGGTCGATGCCGTGGTGCTCGACCTCGCCATGCCCGACAAGAACGGCATCGAGGTCATGAACGAGCTGCGGCGCGCAGGCTTCGCACGGCCGATCGTGGTCCAGACGGCGCGAGGCTCGATAGACGCGGTCGTGGAGGCGATGCGCGCCGGCGCCATCGACTTCGTGGTGAAGCCCGCAAGCCCGGAAAAGCTGCAGAAGGCTCTGGCCGGTGCGATCCGGGTGGCGCAGTCGAACGAGGTCGAACGCGAGCAGAACCGCCGCGTCCCCGCCGCCGAGCCGGCGGTGGCGGAAACCTACGGCGCGAGCGAGGCGCTGCGCCCCGTTCTGGCGCAGGCGCTCAAGGCGGCCGACTCGGCGATTCCGCTCCTCGTCGAGGGCGAAACGGGCGTCGGAAAGGAATGGCTGGCGCGCGCCGTGCATGCCGCCTCGAAGCGGGCGCGAGCGCCCTTCGTCGCGGTCAACTGCGCGGCACTGCCCGGCCAGCTCGTTGAAAGCATCCTGTTCGGCCATGCCAAGGGCGCCTTCACCGATGCCGGCGACCGGCATCCCGGCAAGTTCCTCGAAGCGGACGGCGGGACACTGTTTCTGGACGAGATCGGCGAGGTCCCGCTGGACGTCCAGGTCAAGCTTCTTCGCGTCCTCCAGGACGGCGAGGTCGACCCGGTCGGCGGGCGGGCGCCGGTGCGAACCAACGTTCGCCTCGTGTCCGCCACCAACCGCGACCTCGCCGCCGCCGTTCGCGAGGGGCGCTTTCGCGAGGACCTCTTCTACCGGCTGAACGTCCTGTCGGTGCGCGTGCCGCCGCTGCGCCAGCGAGGCGCGGAGATCGACGACCTCGCCCGGAGCTTCCTTGGTCGCTTCCGCCGGAGCGAACCCGGCTCTCCGGCGAAGCGGTTCACGAGCGACGCGTTGGCGCTGCTGCGCGCCTATTCGTGGCCCGGCAACATTCGCCAGCTGGAGAATGCCGTGCGGCGCGCCGTGGTGCTGGCGGACGGCGAAGCGTTGACGCCGGACGATTTTCCCCAGATCGCCGACGCCCTGATCCCGAACGGCGAGCTGCCCGAAGCGGCCGATCGCGGCGTCGCCGAGGCCCGGCCGGCGGCCCGCGCCGCGCAGGAGGGCGCAAAGGCCGAGCGCCCGACCGCCGGCTGGCGAAACGCCGCCGGAGAAATCCGCCGTCTCGAAGATGTTGAAGCCGACTTGATCCGCATGGCCGTCGAGCAATATGGCGGGCGGATGAGCGAGATCGCCCGGCGTCTGGGGATCGGGCGCTCGACGCTGTATCGCAAGCTTCGCGAATATGGCATCGAGACCTGAACTCCGCGCCGAGGCCTTCCGGCTCGCCGAACCATGTCGCTGCGCCAGCTCAGCCTTCGAGTTCCCTGCGGGAAACGGAAGGGGGAGGCTGCGCGGTGACCGGGTTCTTCGGCGTGCCCGGCAGGTCTTCGGGCAGTCTTCGCGATTCGTTTAGCTTAACAACTGCTTAAGGCTTTTCTTGGCATATGGTGCGTATCATTGGCGTCGTCATCTTCGTGCCGCAGTTCTGTTGACTCTGCCTGGATCAGAGAAGGCTTGAGGCGGCGGGCAGCAATCTTGGGGACGCCTGCCGCAACCTCGCCTGGAGGGGGATAGCTCCGCATGTCCGGATCGACCGACCGCGCC
>CANJKV010000307.1 GCA_947474855.1 Aurantimonadaceae bacterium
TCGAGGAAGTCGAGCGAATCGATGCCGAGATCGTCGATCACGTGGCTCTCGGGCGTGATCTGGCCGCGGTCGATCTCGCTCGTTTCAGCGATGATGTCGGCGACCTTGTCGAACGTGGAGGACGTGGAAGACAATGAATTTTCCCCTGCCAGTGCGGGCGGTGCGTGTCGGCGCGATGCTATAGGGGTTCCAAACGCAAATGCAAAGCAACGCCTCGTCCCGGCCGGAATGAGGCGTGCGGTGTTGCCGATGCGAACCCATAAGCAAGCCGACCACGCGGTGCTCGCGCGGTGATGACGCGTTCCTGCGCGGACTTCAAGGCGTGAGAAAGACCGGCCATCACCGAGCTGCGGAGAAACGCTTCGGCGTGAGGGCGGCGCCGGCAGCCGATCGGGCCGGCGACCGCCCGGTCCGCGGGGAGGCGGCGGGTCCGCGCGGCCTGACCGAGGAAGCTCGTCAGGGCAGGGTCACCCGGAACCGCAGCTTCGCTTCGCTGGCGGCGCCTTCGCGAAGGTAGAAGCGGCGCGCCTCCTCGTTCCACGCCGGTGTCTGCCACTCCAGCCGGTCGGCGCCCTCGACGGACGCGGCCGCTCGCGCCGCGGCAAGAAGGCGGCTCCCGATCCCGCCTCCGCGGTGCGCTTCGGCGACGAAGAGGCAGTCGAGGTGGGCGTAGCGGCGCGCTCGCCAGACGGACCAGTCGAAGGTGAGGGCGGCGTAGCCCAGGAGATCGCCGTTGCCCTCTTCCGCGGCGACGAGGAAGCGGATCGGCCCAGGCCGAGCCAGGAGAAGCGATTCGAGCTCGTCGGTCGTCAGGGAGGCGTCGCTCTTCTCGAATGCCGCGTGGTGCCGGATCAGGGCGTGCAGGCGCGGAACGTCGCGGAGCGCCGGCTGGCGGATCGCGGCGCTCACGCGGCTTCGTCCCGTGCCAGCACGAAGCCCTCGTCAATCCAGCCCGTAACACCGCCGGCCATGATCTTCACCGGGCGGCCGAGTTCGCCAAGCCGAACGGCGCCGCGCGCCGCACCGTTGCAGTGGGGGCCGGCGCAGTAGGTGACGAAGAGGGTCTGCGCCGGCCAGTGATCGAGCCTGGAGCGGACGATCCTGCCGTGGGGCAGGTTGATCGCGCCCGGCACATGGCCTTTGGCGAACAGGGCTGGACCACGGACGTCGAGGAGAACGAAGTCGGGCTCGCGCGAGAGCGCCTCATGGACATCCCAGCAATCGGTCTCGAAGGCGAACTCGGCGGCGAAGTGCTCGCGGGCGAGGTCGCTCGGCGCGGCGGGAACGGCGGTGACGGCGGTCGGCATGGAGAACTCCTGTCATGAGCGCACCGTCATCTCGCCGCCCATGCCCGCCCCTTGCAAACGGCAGGAACGCCAGACGACGGGCAGATCATGCCAAACACGTCCGGCCCCCTCGTCGTCGCGCTTCTCTACGACGGGCTCTGCACCTTCGAGTTCGGCATCGTCGCCGAGGTCTTCGGCCTGGCGCGGCCCGAGATGGGCGAGAGCTGGTATAGGTTCGCGAGCTGCGCGGTCGAGGAAGGACCGCTTCGCGCTCATGGCGGCTTCCTGCTGACGCCCGAGTATGGGCTCGACCTCGTCGATCCGGCCGACTTCGTCGTCGTCCCCGGCTGGAAGGGCGCGGACAGGCGCAGTTCCTCGAGCGCCCCGTTCCCGCACGCCACCAATCGGAGGTCGCCCCGCTCCTCGACAGGATGCGGGCCGACCTCGGCTCATCCTGGACGCTGGCGCGCATGGCATCGGAGTGCCGCATGAGCCTTCGCACCTTCGCGCGGCGCTTCACCGAGGCGACGGGATCGCCGGCAGGCGAGTGGCTGATCGCCGAGCGGATCGAGGCGTCCAAGCGACTGCTCGTCGAGCGCTGCCTCGGCATCGACGAGATCGCGGCGGCCGTCGGCCTGGGCTCGGCCGACACGCTCCGACATCACTTCCGGAAGCGCGCGGGGGGGGGGGGGAGCCCGACAGCCTATCGGGGTCAGTTCAGCACGCCGGCATCGTGAGCGGAGGCGCGCATCCTCGCGTTTCGGCGCTCGATCGCCGGTCGCCCGGCCGCGGCGGCCGCAGCCTTGTCGCCATCGGCCTTTCCCGGCGCGGGTCGCCCGCGCCGGGCGGTCAAGCCCATCGCCGATCAGTTCGCCGGCGCGGCCGCGCCGCCGGAGGGCGCCGCGGGGGCTTCGACGTTGACGTCCGGGATGTTGATGTCGGGCGTGTCGACGGTGATGTTGGTGTCGCCGCCGCCCGCTGCCGATCCCGCGCCCGAGCCCGAGCCGCCCATGAGGCCGCCGCCGAACAGGTAGAGCGCGCCGATCACCAGCGCGACCACGAGGATGCCGGCCAGGAACCAGCCGGATCCGCCTCGGCTGCCTCCCCCGTTGACGACGACGGTCTTGTCCACGGGACGGGTGTCACGGCTGTAGGTGTCCGACATGCTGGACTCTTTCGTTCGGCCGGGAAGGATCGGGATGCGCCCGTCCTGCGCTCGGACCGGTTTCCTGAGGGGTTTGCGAGCTTGTTCCGACGCCTGCGCAAGCACGGGCGGCGCGGCCGGGCTGGTTCCCGCGAGCCGAGCGGAGGAAGGGCGCCGGGACGAACTCCCCAGCTCCCGACCGATCAGCCTCGATCATCACACCCGTACCGGCGCCGAAGCAGATCCCCCGTCGTCAGCCAGGGCGGCCGCGACAGCGGGGATGAGGCCGGACCGGATCGGCCGGTGGATTACTCCACCACCTCGATCACGGTGCGGGTTTCGGGATTGATCACGACGCGTTTGTTGTTGACCACCGCGTAGCCGTACTCGGCATTGTCGGGGATCGGCGTGATGGTGACCGTCTCCGGCAGGGCCTCGCCCACCACGATATCGCCGTCGACGGTGACCGACGTCACCTCCTGGCCGGTGACATAGGTGCGAACCTCGGCCGGAACTGTCGTGGTCGTGGTCTGGGTGGTGACGGTCTGCGTGGTCCCGGTCTGGGCCAGGGCGGGCGCCCCGAAGGTGACGAGGGCAACAGAGGCGAAAAGGATCGTTGTCTTCATGATGGTTCACTCACCTTGGATGTCCCTTCCATGCGAGTGGCACCAGAACGTACGTCAACCGAAATGGTTGCAGCCGGTCGCCAGGAGCCGGCGGCGCATGCGATGCTTCAATGTTGGCCGAGAGGCAGCCTGTGATCTCGGCCCAGGAGATGTGATCTCGGCCCAGGAGAAATGAGCGCCGATCCCCGAAGCCGGGCGATCGCCTGACCAACGGGACGGATCTGGTCGCCGGAAAGTTCGCACGATAGCGGCCCGACGGGACGAGCCACGCAACGCCTCCATCCGGTCCTCGCCCAACTTCGGAGCCCGGTGGGGGATGAGAATCGGTCGCGCGGAGCCCGCTACCGGGCCGCGGGGATGCCTGCACCGCACGCGGAGTGCGGCAATGCGACGTCGTGCTCGTCAGCCGGCGCGGTCGCGACGAAGCATTCTCGAATGCATCCCTTCGATCGCGGTGTTGCACGGCCTGCTCCACGATCGCGATCGGGAACCAGCCGACTTGAAGTCCGCGTGCCCGACAGCTTGCCGCGCCGATCGTCGTGGAGGCTGGATTTGGCCGCGCACTCAAGCGCGATGGTTGCGGACGATCGACGAAAAGGTCCCGCCATCGGCATGGAGCTGGTCGAACTCCGCCGCGTCGATCGCCAAACGGCGGTAGTGGCCGCCGACGTCGCCGCTGTCGTATTCCAGCACGAAGCCGTCGCCCTGGCGCCAGGCCTGCCATGCCGGACCCCAGGCATTGTCGGCATCGTTGCGCTTCTCGATCAGCTTCGACTGGACCTTTTCGCCGAAAACCAGCTTCATCTGCTTCTCCCGATGCTCGCCGATGTACGCAACGTGGGCTTCCGGGTCCACAATGGTCGCTGCATCGTGGCTGCCGACATGAAGCTGGATGCTGGTGGCCTGCGGCGTACGCTGAAGGAGCGAAGGCAGCGTCCGGCTCTGAGCCGGACGGAACGTGAGCGCGGCGGCTTCAAGGGTCGTAGGCGGCAAACCGAGATCCGCCGGCCGGCATGGTGCGTTTCTAGGACGAGATTCTCAGTGTCTTGATGCGATTGGCGATGTCGTCGAAGATCGCCTGGAGCTGGGCCGCGTCGGAGACGTCGTAGTAGTGGGACGCGTCGCTGGCGCAGCCCTTCAACAGCGCCGAACTGGTGGCCGTGTCGACCTCAAGGCGGATGGTGAAGAGCTCGACGCCCTTCTCCTTGGCCGCGTCGCAGGCGCGCTGCGTCATGCCGTCCATGGCGGCGGCAACGGTAGCAGCTTTCGGCGCGTCCTTGGGCTTGGGCACGTCGGCCGGGCGCGGCAGGCAGTTCACGGGCGTCGGGTCGGTAGGGTCCTTGTGCTTCTTGCCATGCTTGTCGTGCTTGACCTTGGGCTTCTTGCCGGGCTTGGAAGGTTCGTCGACGTCATCGGACAGGTAGCAGCCGGTCGGCTCGCTCGTGGTCGCGACGCTCCCGTTCCAGCGCCCGTCCGCCACGTAGCCGAAGGAAGAGTAGGCCGAGAGGTTCGGATTGTCGGCGCTCGCCACCGTGTTGTCGCCGTCGGTGAGGACGATCATGATCTTCTCGACGTCGGCGTCGAAGGACTGTCCCTCGGCGAAGGGCTCGCCCGGCGACAGGACGCGGTTGCCCCAGGCGACGCCTTCCGCGATGTTAGTGTTGCCGGCGGCCTTCAGCGCGTCGATGTCGCGGGTGATGGCGGTATAGTCCTGCGTCAGCGCGCGGATCGGCCGAACGTCGCAGCCCGCATTGGGACCCTTGGCGGTGGACGGACCGGTGAGAAGCGTCTTGATCGGAGCCAGGACGTAGCGGGTGACGTCATCGTCGATGCCGACACCGAGGCCGGAAAGGCTCGGATTGGTCAGATAGCTGTTGTTGTAGCGCGCGCCGCGCGTGCTCGCCGGCTCGGGCGGCACGAGAAGGGGCACGAAGAGGGTGTTGGGATCCTTGGCGTCCGGCGGCGTGTCGTCCGAGCCGTAGGAGCTGTCGCCCGTTTCCAGCCGCGTCTCGACGCAGCCGTTCCAGGTCTGGTCGAGATTGCGGAAGACGTCGAAGCGCGACACGCCGGCCGGGATGATGCTGTAGGGCACGTCGACGGCGCCCTCGCCGTCGATCCAGTCCGCGCTGGCCTTGTCGGCGCCGACGTTCACGAAGGAGGAGAAGGGCACGAGCGAGAACTTGACCCGCCGACGCAGGATCTCCGTCTCGGTCAGCTCCCTCACCATGCTCTTGGCCGCCTTCTTCATCTCGGCGAGCTTGGATCCGGCCATGGAGCCGGTGGTGTCCAGAACGAGGGCGATCTCGTACTTCGTCGGCGGATACTCGGCCGTGCCCGCCACTCCGGCATCGAGACTCTCGAAGCCGAGCACCTTGGCGAGCGTCAGGTCGACCTTCGTCCGGGCGGTGACGGTCGCGCCGAACTCGGAGAAGGTGACGGCGAGGGCCTGGTAGTTGCTGCCGAAGTTCGTCGCCAGCATGCGGGCGGCGAGGCGCTCGGCTTCCGCCTGCTTGAAGGCCGCGTTCTTCATGACGGCGAGCGCGGCGCCGTCCACCGCCGTTTGAAGCTTGCTGCGTTCCGTCCAGACGCGCGAAAGGTCGATGCCCGCACCCA
>CANJKV010000308.1 GCA_947474855.1 Aurantimonadaceae bacterium
CCGCCGCGGCGCGAGGCGGAAGGCGACGAGGCGGGACGAGCGCTCTTCCTCGTTCCGATCACCGCCCGCCCCGGTGGAACGAGCCCCGAGGCCATGCCGGACGGGGTCGACATCGTCCTGTCTTCGGGCGACAAGGCCGTCACCGCGTCGGGTCTTTCGATTCGGTGAGGCGGCGCCACGCTTTCGGCCTAGCCGGTGCCGCCGGGCGAACCATCTCACCGGCGTTCCGGCGCATCCGACGCCGGCCTGTTTCTTCGAGCTTCGAGCACCCATGACCATCAGCATCGGCGATCGCATTCCGGGAGCGACACTCAAGACGCGGCTCGAGGACGGCCCGGCCAACATCACCACCGACGAGATCTTCGCCGGTCGCAAGGTGGTCCTGTTCGGCGTACCCGGCGCCTTCACGCCCACCTGCTCGATGAACCACCTGCCCGGCTACCTGGAGCACGGCGACGCGATCCGCGCCAAGGGCGTCGACACGATCGCGGTGGTGGCGGCCAACGACGTCCACGTGATGAACGCCTGGCGCAAGTCGGTCGAAGCGGGCGACCGCATCCTGTTTCTGGCCGACGGCAATGCCGACTTCATCCGCGCGCTCGGCCTCGACATGGACATGAGCGCGGCCGGGATGGGGACTCGCTCCAAGCGCTTCTCGATGATCGTCGAGAACGGCGTCGTGAAGGCGCTGAACGTCGAAGACTCGCCGGGCAAGGCGGAGACCTCGGGCGCCGCGGCACTTCTCGAACAGCTCTGAACGGCCGACGCTGCCGGTCCGCCGGTCTTCAACCATTCCAGCGAAAAATCCGCGCCGCCGGTCCGACCGGGGCATGGCGGGCGGATCGTCGCCAGGCTAAAGAAGCGACCAACGAAGCCGTCTGCGGAATGCGCTCGGCTCGTCCCGGTCGGGAGGCCTGTCCGATGCAGCGCATGCAAACCCTCGTTCCCCTGTTCGGCATCCTTGCCGGCCTTTGCGCGCCGGGGGCAGCCCTCGCACAAGGCGGAGACGAGCTGCCCTTCGTCGGGCGCTGGAACTGCGAGGTGGCCGAGTTCGCCTTCACCGACACGACCTACGACAACGGCGCCGAGGTGCTGCCGATCCGGGAGGTCCAGGAAGGCACCGACGGCTCCTACACGCTGTTCTTCGACAACGACTACATGATCACCCTGTCCGGCTTCACCGGTGACGAGATGGGCTGGTTCAGCCACGAGAGCGGCGACAACTTCGCCTGCACGCGCCTGGCCGACTGAGCCGGCCGCTTCCGAGCATTTTTCGCGAACGTCCCGGCTCGTCGACGCGCCTGCGAGCCGAGGCGCGATGCCGTCCGCGCGGGCGGCCGTTCTCGCGCCGCGCTCTTTTCCAGCACCGGATCCCTCCATGCCGTCCTCACGCCTGCAGCGCCTGACGCTCGTCCTCCTTCTCGGCGCGAGCTTCGCGCCCGCCCCGCTCTGGGCGCGTACGGGCATGCCCGATCTCGGCCCCGCCGCGTTTCCCGCCCGGCCGGCCCCCCTCCTGATGGCCCAGGAGGACGGCGGCGAATACGTCGACGAGCCGGCTTACGAAGAGCCCGTGCAGGACGAGCCGGCCTACGAGGAGCCGGCGACCGAGGAGCCCGTTTATGAGGAGCCGGCCCAGGAAGAACCGGCCTATGAGGAACCCGCTCCCTCCGAGGAGCCCGCCTACGAAGAGCCGGTTCAGGAAGAGCCGACTTACGAGGAGCCCGCCCAGGAGGAGCCGGTCTTCGAGGAGGCGGCTCCGGACGAGCCGGCCTACGAGGAGCCCGCCCCCGCCGAGGAGCCGTCCTTCGAGGAACAGCAGGCGACGGAGCCTGAGGCCGAGGAGCCCGCCGTCGAGGAGGAGCAGCAGGCGGAAGAGCCCGCAGCGAGCGAGCCGGTGGCCGACGAGCCGGTTGAAGCCGAGACCGCGACGGACGAGCCGCAAACCGAGGAGCCGGCGGGCGAGGACACCGCAGCCGAACCCGATGCGGACGACCCCGGTGCCGACGCAGCGGCCGTCGATGCCGCCGACGCCGATGCCCTGGAGGAGCCCGCGCAAGCCGATGCCGCGTCGGAGCCCGACGCGAACGCTGGGAGCGAGGAGAGCGCGAGCGACGAGTCACCGGCGGCCGACGACGCGGCCGTCGAGTCCGCGGTGGAGGCGGAAGCCGGCGAGCCCCTGATCGAGGACGCTCCGGACGCGCCGGAAGAAGCGGAGGCCGTTCTCGCCGACGAGGGGCTCGCCGAAACTGCGGTGTCGCCCGACGAGATCGCCGCCGACGTCGCGGCCGCCGCCGAGAAAGCGCCGGAGCTCGACGCGGACGGCCAGATCGCCGAAGCACTGCCCGACGGCGAGGACGTCGCCCCGCAGGACGTCGCCCCGCTCTTCGACAGCGCCAAGCTGGACGAGGCGCCCCAAGCCGAGCCCGACGCGGCCAGCGAAGCGCCGCCGCCGACCTCGGACGCGGCGGTTCAGGCCTTCGCGCTACCGCAGAGCTTCTCCGAGGAGCGCTTCGCCCCCGGCGAGACGCTGACGGCGCCGCCGCAGTTCGCCCAGCCCTCCGGCGACACGACGGTGATCGTCAACGAGACCAACACGACGATCAACACCACCACCATCAACAACACGGTGATCTACGAGTCGAACGACACGCTGATCGTCAACGACTACCGCGGCTACGAGGAGCGGCTGACCGCCTGGGGCTACGACGACTTCGTGTATCGGCGGCTCGACGGCGGCTATTACTCGGAAGCGGCGACCAACCGCGACGGCTCGGTGGTGACGACCGTCTACGACGCCTACGGCAACATCGTGGAGCGGACCTATTACGACCGCTACGGCAATACGTACGTCCTGTCCTGGTACGACGTTTCGGCCGACCCCATCACCTACGAGGACGTCGGTCGGCGCCTGCCGCCGCTGCGCCCGCGCTTTCCCGCCCGCTACTACGTCCTCGCCTACGAGGATACCGACGCGGACGAGGTCTACCGCTTCCTGTCCAAGCCCCCGGTGGAGCAGGCGCGTCGCCTCTACTCGATCGACGAGGTCAAGCGCTCGGCCCGCCTTCGCGACACGCTGCCCCGCGTCGAGCTCGGCAAGCTGAGCTTCGCCACCGGCTCGGCCCGGATCGACAAGCGCCAGGCACAGGGACTGAAGGGCATGGCGGCCGCGATGCTGAAGCAGATCCGCGCCAACCCGGCCGAGACCTTCCTGATCGAGGGCCACACCGACGCCGTCGGCAGCGCCCGCGACAACCTCGTCCTGTCCGACCGGCGCGCCCGCGCCGTGGCGGAGGCGCTGACGCGCTATTACGGCGTGCCGGCGCAGAACCTCTACACGCAGGGCTACGGAGAGGAGTTCCTGAAGGTGAAGACGAACGGCCCCTCCTCGGTCAACCGCCGCGTCACGGTGCGCCGCACGACGCCGCTCGTCACCGCCGTGAAGGGGCGCTAGCCGGCGGCACCCGTCGGACAGTCAGTAAGGTCACCAATCTAAGTCAGCTTCGCCCAAGCCGGGTCCGGCACCTTTCCCCGGGTCGGCCGTTCTTGCCCCTCGGTCCCGACGACGAGGATGCGGCGGCGCGCGGGCCTTGGAGCCCACGGCCGCCGCGCCTCGGTTCCCCGCCTCGTCAGCGCGGCGAGCCGAGCGATCCCAGAACCTCACTCGCCGCCCGCAAGCCGGTTTCCCAGGCGCCATGAGCCGTCGAGAAGGCTTGTGGATGCGTTGCCTCTCCCGCGAAGAACAAGCGGTCCGCGACCGGCTGCGCCAGCGCCGAGCGGTCTTCCGCCCGGCCGGGCTCGGCGTGGGAATAGGAGCCGAGCGCGTGCGGGTCCTGCCCCCAGGCGGTCTCGCCGAGAACCCGAAGCCGCCGGCCGAGATCCGAGCCGAGCAGCGCCGTCAGTTCCGCCACGGCGAAGGCGCCGGCCGCGCCCTCCCCCGCCTCCTCGAGCGCTCGGGCGTGACGTCCGCCGAGGAAGCATTCGATGTAGGGCCGCCCGAACGGCCGCAGATGGTAGCTCCCGGTCTCCCTGCGGTTGGTGCGTCCGAAGAGGTGCCCGTCCGCCGGCAGCGCCTCGACATCGGCCGCATCGAGGGCGAGAAACACCTTGTTGGCGAGGCCGAGCGGCAAGCCCGCGGCGAGATCGGCCTTGTCTGCGGCTTCCCGCGGCAGCGAAACGCGTCCGCTCGCCAGATGCGGCGTCGGGACCGTGAGGATCGCGCGCCGGGCGCGCAGCATGCCGCGCGCCGTCTCGACCGCGACGCCCTCGGCCGTCAGCGCCACCCCCGACACAGCGCAGCCGGAAATCGAACGAGCGTCGCTCGACGCGAGCGCCAGCAGGCCGGCGCCGTAGCCGTCGCGCACCCGCCAGTTGACGCCGGTATCGACGTAGCGGGCATAGTCGAGGACCGAGACGCGGTCGTATTCGGTGCCGTTGTAGTAGGAGCTGACGGCGTCCATCAGCGGGTTCCAGCGGCCACCCGGCTCGAAGTAATCGGCCGCGGAAGCGTCCCGGCCAGCCGCGGCCGCGGCGTCGAGGCGCTCCTCGAACGCGTCGAAGGCCGCCGCGAAAGCCTCCTGCTCGGCCTTGGGAAAGCCGATATCGAAACTCTGCCGGGACCAGGCGGGCCGCGTGCGGTCGATCGCGAGGCCCGCGGCTTCGACGAGGGGCGCCAGCGGATTGCGGTCGGCCGAGTGGAGCCAGCCGCAGCCCCGGTCGAGCGGCAGGCCATCGCCGAGCATCACCGTGTGGGCGCGCCCGCCGAATCGGTCCCGCGCCTCGATGAGGACGACGTCGAGGCCGCGGCCCGACAGGGCCCGCGCCGCGCCGAGACCCGCCGCTCCCGCTCCGATGATCGCGACGTCGCAGGTGCCTGCCATGTCATGCCCGTTCCGGCGCCTGGGGAGAAACGAAGCGGCCGGAGGGCGCCCGGCTCCGGCCGGCGGAAGATAGCCCCGTGCGCCCCGTCAGCAACGGCGGGCGGCGTGTCGCATTGATCCGGGAGCGGGCGCGCCGCACCTATCGAAGCGGCGGCAGACGGGAGCGGGCATGGCGCGCAAGCATCGCGGGTTCGGGGACGGCTGGCCGGGACAGCGCGAGGCGCCGCCGCCCGAGCCCTGCTGGCTCTGCGGCCGGCCGCTCGGCAAGCGCGTCGAGTGGCACCATCCCTTCCCGAAAAGCCGCGGCGGGCGCGCAACCGTGCCGGTCCACCCGATCTGCCACCGCACCATCCACGCCTGCTTCACCAACGTCGAGCTCGCCCGCCGGGCGGAAGGCGGCGAGCCCCTGTCGGACGATCCCGAGATGGCGCGCTTCCTCCGCTGGATCGCGAGCAAGCCGCCGGATTTCCACGCCCCGACGCGGAAGGTCAGCTCCGGCGAGCAGGTCCCGCGGCGCGACCGCCGGCGAGCCTAGAGCCTGTTATGGACCATGGATAGATGTTGTGTCGGGTCAGCGAGGTTCAGCCCGGTAGGAGGTTGGTCGAGCCAAGACTATCCGTCTTGGCTCGACTAACCGACGCCCCGGATGACCTCGCTCACCCGACCCTTCGGGCTGGCCGTGCCGAGCCGCCGGAGTGCGTCGCCGACCTTGCCGATAGCCTCGGCTCACGGCGGCCTTCGGCTCCTACCCGGCGGCTCGGCACAGCCAGCACAACACCTATC
>CANJKV010000309.1 GCA_947474855.1 Aurantimonadaceae bacterium
GCGGAATACTCCATGCCCGAGGACGTCGTTCTCAAGGCCGCCGATTGCGGCACCGACAACGCCTACTACGACTCGAGCGAGGGCTCGGTCACCGTCTGCTACGAGCTCGTCGACTACTACGTGAACCAGTACATGCAGGCGCCGGGCGAGGAGGTGACGGACGAGGAGGCGTCCGACGCGCTCGCCGAGGACGACGTCGAGGACGCGCCGGATGCCGGCGAGGACGCCTTCGGCAAGGATGGTTTCGACGCGCAGCATCACTTCTCTCGCGGCGCGGTGCCGAACCGGCCGCTCAGCCTCGACAAGTAGGCTGGCCGGGCCCGCGCTTGGCGCGCAGCGGCGCCCGTGCTACCGGGCGGCGAGCGAGTTCCACCCCCTCCATCCGTCCGATCCCAGCAGCGAGCCCAGCCGATGTCCCGCACCCTCGTCCTCGTCCGCCACGGCCAGAGCGAATGGAACCTCAAGAACCTCTTCACCGGCTGGCGTGATCCGGACCTGACGGAAACGGGCGTCGCCGAGGCGCGCGCCGCCGGCCAGCGCCTCAAGGCGGCCGGCCTCACCTTCGACATCGCCTTCACCAGCGTCCTGTCGCGCGCCCAGCGCACGCTGTCGCTGCTCCTGGAGGAGCAGGGGCAGACGAACCTCGAAACGATCCGCGACGCGGCGCTGAACGAGCGCGACTACGGCGACCTGTCGGGCCTCAACAAGGACGACGCCCGGGCCAAGTGGGGCGAGGACCAGGTCCATATCTGGCGCCGCTCCTACGACGTGCCGCCTCCCGGCGGCGAGTCGCTGCGCGACACCGGGGCGCGCGTCTGGCCCTATTATATCCACCGCATCCAGCCGCACGTCCTGCGCGGCGAAACGGTCGTCGTCGCGGCCCACGGCAATTCGTTGCGCGCCCTGGTCATGGCGCTCGAAGGCCTGACCGGCGAGGAGATCGTCGCCCGCGAGCTCGCCACCGGCGTGCCCATCATCTACCGCCTGAACGCGGACTCGACCGTCGCGGAGAAGACGGTGCTCGACGCCTGAGGCTGCCGCCTCACGCCTATCGGCGGATAGGCGTGCTCGCGCCCGTTCGGGTCCGCAACGCGCCATCCGCCGTCCTCGCTGCCGCCGAGATAGGCCGGCCCGACGGGCACCTTGCCATGCCCGCCGGGAATGTCGAGGACGTAGGTCGGTTGGCAGAGCCCCGACACGCGACCCCGCAAGCCGCGCATGAGCGCCTGGCCCTCGCTGAGCGTCGTGCGGAACTGCGCGGTGCCGGGCGCGAGATCGCCCTGATGCAGGTAGTAGGGCTTGATCCGGTTCTCGACGAAGGTCCGCATCAGCTGCGCCAGCACCTCCGGCGCGTCGTTGACGCCCTTCAGGAGTACGCTCTGGCTGACCATCGGGATCCCCGCATCCACGAGCCGGGCCACCGCCGCCCTCGACTGCACCGTGAATTCGCGCGGATGGTTGGCGTGGAGCGCGACGAACACCGCCCCGCCGAACCGCTTCAGCGCCGAAACGAGGCTCTCGTCGACGCGCTCCGGATCGACCACCGGAACGCGCGTGTGGAACCGCAGCACCCGCACGTGGCTCATCGCGCCGAGCGCCTCGCCCAGGCGCGCCAGCCGGCGCGGCGACAGCAGAAACGGGTCGCCACCCGTGACCACCACCTCCCAGATTTCCTCGCGCGCGCCGATATAGGCGAGCGCCGCGTCGAGCTCGGCTTCGCTGAGGCTTCCCGCTCCCTCCGGCCCGACTACCTCGCGGCGGAAGCAGAAGCGGCAATAAACCGGGCAGACGTGGAGCGGCTTCAGGAGCACGCGGTCGGGGTAGCGGTGGACGATGCCCGGCACCGGCGCGTGCGCGGCGTCGCCGATCGGATCGGCCCGCTCCTCCGGCCGCGCGTCGAGCTCGCCCTCGGTAGGTACGAACTGCCGCCCGATGCCGTCATCCGCGGCTTCGACGAGCTCGGCCATCGCCGGCGTGATCGACACGGCGTAGCGCTCCGCAACCCGCTCCAGCGCGGTCAGCCGTTCCGGCGGCGCGAGCCCCGCCTCGACCAAGTCGGACGGGTTCTTCAAGGCCTTGGGAAACAGGCGATCGGTATGCGGCACATCCATGCGCGCCTTCTAGAGCCTGTTATGGACCATGGCCAGCATGGCGCCCGTTCAGGTCGGGTGAGGGGCCCTCGCGCCGAGCGAGCCGCCCACGACAACCGCCGGCTTCTCTCGTCCCGTTTCGCGCGACGCGACCCCTGCGATTGACGGCGTCCCGCGCCCGGCGCATCCTCACCCTCGCGGCGTCCGTGACGAGCCCGGGCGGAGGCCATGGGATGGACGCGATGAAGAACCTTCTCGTTCCCTGCAATCCGGACGGCGCCATGCGGCCCTCGCTGGAGGCCGCACGCCTCGTCGCCGGCCTGTTCGGCGCCCATGTCGAGGGCGTCGCCATCGCGCCCGAAGTGCCCGACGTCCTCGCCGCCGAGTTCACGGTGGCCGTCCCCACGCTCGATCCCGACGCGCGGCGCGATCTCGTCCAGGCCGCCCGCTCGGGCTTCACCCGCTTCATGGCCGAGGCGGGGCTCCATGCCGGCGAGGCGACGGGCGAGGAGGGCGCCTTCGGCTGGTCCAACGACCAGCTCGTCACCGATCTCCAGCTCGGCAGCTTCGGCCGCCTCTTCGACCTGATCGTCCTCGGTCGGCCCAGCGCCAGCGGCGACCCGGTGCGCACCGCCACCGTCGAGACGGCGCTGTTCAACAGCGGCCGGCCGATCCTCCTCGCGCCCCCTTCGGTGCCCCGCAGCATCGGGCGCACGATCGTCATCGCCTGGAACGGCAGCACCGAGACCGCCCGCACGGTGGCCCTCGGCATGCCGTTCCTGCAGCGCGCCGAGCGCGTCCTCGTCCTGTCCGTGGAAGGCTGGGCCGTGGAAGGGCCGAGCGGCGCGCGCCTCGCCGCGAGCCTGAGGCGCAACGGCATCGAGGCCGAGGCGGTGACGCGGCCGATGAACCGTTCGCCCGGCGAGGCCGTCCTCGACCACGCCCATGCCTTCGGGGCCGACCTCGTGCTGAAGGGCGCCTACACCCAGAGCCGCCTGCGCCAGATGATCTTCGGGGGCGCGACGCGCCACATCATCCACCAGACCAACCTGCCGGTGCTGATCGCCCACTGACGGGGCGCGCTTCTACCGCCAGAAGCCCTCGTGGACGCCGGCGGCCTCGCTTTCAAGCAGCGGCCCGCGGACCTCCACCGCCCGCTGCCCGGCGGCGAAGACGTCGCGGCAGGGCAGGTCCATGGTCAGGTTCTCCGGATGCGGTCCGATGAGGTCCTTCAGCGCCCGCTCCGACAGGCCGTAGACGACCCGGCCCAGCCCCGCCCAATAGGCGGCGCCCGCGCACATGGCGCAGGGCTCGGCGCTCGTCACCATGGTGCAGCGCTTCATGAAGTCCGCGTCGAAGCGCTTGGTCGCCTCGCTCATCAGGTTGCGCTCGGCGTGGCCCGTGCGGTCGCCCTCCGTGCCGCAGCTGTTCATGGCCTCCAGGAGAAGCTCGCCTTCCGGACCGAGAAGCACCGCGCCGAACGGATGGTCGCCGCGCTCGCGGGCCTGCCGCGCAAGGCCGATCGCGCGGCGCAGCCAGTCGAGCTCCTTGTCGCCCATCTCCTGCATGTCGCAGCTCCCAGCCAATTCCATTGCCCTGAAACTGAGAAGGGGATGCGCGCCGGCAAGCCGCAGCGTCGGCTGCGATGCCTTGGCCGAGCGGCGGGCGGCCGTTATATCCCCGTCCATGCCCGCCGCGATCCGCCGCCAGCTCCCGCATCTCCTGTCCAAAGCCCGCGCGCGTCGCATCTGGCTCGCCGCCCAGCGCCTCGACGTGGCAGAGCCCTTCGGCGCGGGGCCGAGCGCCGTGCAGGCGGCGGCCGAGCATCTCGGCTACGTGCAGATCGACACGATCAACGTCGTCGAGCGTTGCCACCACCACATTCTCTGGTCGCGCATCCCGGCCTACGCGCGCGCCGACCTGGAGGCCGCGCAGAGCACGCATAAGTCGGTCTTCGAATACTGGACGCACGCGCTCTCCTACGTGCCGGTCCGGGACCTGCGCTTCTTCCTGCCCGAGATGCGGCGGCGCAAGGAGAGCCCGTCCAACTGGTTCGGAACGGTGTCGCCGGCCGAGCGCGCCAGGGTCCTCAAGCGCGTGCGCGAGGAGGGGGCGCTGACGATCCGCGACATCGAAGACGACGTTCTGGAGGAGAAGAACCACCCCTGGGCCAGCCGCAAGCCCTCCAAGCGAGCCCTCCAGCAGCTCTTCTACGAGGGCCGCCTGACGATCTCCGCGCGATCGGGAATGCTGAAGAGCTACGAACTGGCCGAGCGGCACTTCGGATGGGAGGCCCGCCCCCGCGCCCCGACCGAGGCGCAGGTTCTCGACTACATGCTGGACCGGGCACTGCGCGCGCAAGGCCTCGTCTCGCTCGACTCGATCTGCCATCTCGCCCCGCGCCTGAAGGGACCGATGCAGGAGCGCATCGAAGCGCGCGTCGCCCGCCGCCGCCTCGCGCCCGTGTCGATCGAGGGCGGCGAGCGCGTGCCCCACTGGGCCGAGCCGGCAACGCTGGACGCCGCGACCGCCGCGACCGCGCCCCTCGTCCACGTCCTGTCGCCCTTCGATCCCCTGATCATCCAGCGGAAGCGCCTGGCGCTGTTCTTCGGCTACGACCATCGCTTCGAGGCCTACCTGCCGAAGGAGAAGCGCGCCTTCGGATACTTCGCGCTGCCCATCCTCGTCGGCGACCGCGTCGTCGCCGCCATCGACATGAAGACCGACCGCGCGAACCGTCGCCTTCTCATCCAGCAGCGAACCGACATCGGTGATCCGCTGCCCGCGCCGGAACGCGCGGGCGTGGACGAGGCCCTTGGCCGCTTCGAGCGCTTTCAGCTCGGGAACTGATCAGCCCCGCTGGCCGAGGCGCAGCGGCATGTGGCGGTTGACGTCCTTGTAGAGGAGGTAGCGAAAGCGGCCGGGGCCGCCGGCGTAGCAGGCCTGCGGGCAGAAGGCGCGCAGCCACATGAAGTCGCCCGCCTCGACCTCGACCCAGTCGCGGTTCAGCCGGTAGACCGCCTTGCCTTCTAGAACGTAGAGCCCGTGCTCCATCACGTGCGTCTCGCAGAACGGAATGACGCCGCCCGGCTCGAAGGTGACGATGGTGACGTGCATGTCGTGGCGCAGGTCCGCCGGGTCGACGAAGCGTGTCGTCGCCCAGCGCCCATCGGTACCCGGCATCGGCGTCGGAGCGATCTCCGTCTCGTTGGCGACGAACGCTTCCGGCTTCTCGATGCCCGGCACCGCCTCGTAGATCTTGCGGATCCAATGGAAGCGCGCCGGCGCGTCCCCGTCGTTGCGCAGCGTCCAACGGCAACCCGCCGGGAGATAGGCGAGGCTGCCGGGAACGAGCGCGTGCGCCGTTCCCTCGATCGTCACGGTGAACCGCCCCTCCATGACGAAGAGCGCGCCCTGCGCCGCCGGGTCGCTCTCCGGCGCCTCGCTGCCGCCGCCCGGCTCCACCTCCATGACGTATTGCGAGAAGGTCTCGGCGAAGCCCGTCAGCGGGCGGGCGATCACCCAGAGCCGCGTCTTCGTCCA
>CANJKV010000310.1 GCA_947474855.1 Aurantimonadaceae bacterium
TCTGACATCAAGCTCCTGCTTTCATGTGTTCGACCTCGCGGTCGCCGCGACGCCGAAATGAACGTCTCCGGCGGCGATCCGCGCGATGGTGCCGTCATGTTCCCGGATGACGAGCCGGCATTCCTCATCGATCGTTTCGAACAGGCCTTCGACCAGCCTGTTCTCGGTGCGGACTGAAACGGGCGTGCCGAGGCCCGCCGCGCGCTTCAGCCATCTCGCGCGAATCTCGCCGAGGCCGCGGCCGTCGCGCCAAAGGGCGTGAGCCTGCGTCCAGGCATCGGACAGAGCCAGAAACAGTTCTGCCGCTCCGCAGTTCGCGCCCAGCGCGCGCAAATTCGTGGCGGGGTAAGGAGTGTCGGTCGGATGGCCGACGACGTTGACGCCGATGCCGACGGCCAGCGCGTAGCCGCCGCCGGGAAGTGCCACCGACTCAAGCAGGATACCGACGAGCTTGCCGCGGTTGCCGAGCACGTCGTTCGGCCACTTCAGCTCGAATCGCGCGCCGGGCGCGACAGCTTCGAGCGCTTCAACGATGGCGAGGCCCGCGACGAAGCCGAGTGTCGCGGCCTCGGGAAGCGCCACCGCCGGCCGCAAAAGAAGCGACGCCGCGAGGTTGCCCCGCGGCGCCTGCCAGACCCGGCCGCGGCGCCCGCGCCCGGCCACCTGATTGTCGCTGACGATCCAGAGAGGCGCCGCCTCTCCGGCCAGGGCGCGCTCCAGGGCGACGGCGTTGGTCGACCCGACCGTGTCCAGCACGTCGAGCCGGTAGTCCTGGAGCGCCGCCGTAGGCGCGAGCGTGAAGGCCATTCCGTCCGTTCGTCAGAAGAAGGTGCGTGCCGCGGCTTCGGCCGCGTTGAACACCGTGCCGCCGACCACGAGGTAGACCGGGAAGATGAACAGCGCGGTCGCGCCCAGGGCGAAGCGCAGCTCCGGCGCCATCGGCTCGAAGGGCGCCGCCGGCTCGTCGAACCACATCACCTTCACGATGCGAAGGTAGTAGTAGAGGCCGACGACGCTCGACAGGACGCCGATCACCGCGAGGCCGTAGAGCTGCGCCTCGACCGCCGCCATGAAGACGAAGTACTTGGCGAAGAAGCCGGCGAGCGGCGGCAGCCCGGCGAGCGAGAGCATCAGCGCGGTCAGCGCGACGGCCATCACTGGATTGGTGCGCGACAAGCCGGCGAGCTCGTCGATCTCCTCGACCGACCCTTCGGCCCGGCGCATGGCGAGGATGACCGCGAAGGTGCCTACTGTCATGGCGAGGTAGATCGCCATGTAGAGAAGCACGCCGCGCACGCCCGACACGTTGGCGGCGGCGAGGCCCACCAGCGCGTAGCCCATGTGGCTGATCGACGAATAGGCCATCAGGCGCTTGATGTTGCGCTGTCCGATGGCGGCAAAGGCGCCGAAGGCCATGGAGGCGATCGACACGAAGACGATGACCTGCTGCCAGTCGACGGCGAGGTTCTGGAAGCCATCGACCGTGAAGCGGACCATCAGCGCCATGGCGGCGACCTTCGGCGCGCCGGCCATGAAGGCGGTGATCGGCGTCGGAGCGCCCTCGTAGACGTCCGGCGTCCACATGTGGAACGGCACGGCCGAGATCTTGAAGGCGAGGCCGGCGAGAACGAAGACGATGCCGATCACGAGGCCGATCGAGCGTGTCTCGGCGGTGGCGGCCTGGGCAATCGCCTGGAACTCGATCTGGCCGGTGAAGCCGTAGACCAGCGAGGCGCCGTAGAGCAGCATGCCCGAGGAGAGAGCGCCGAGCACGAAGTACTTGAGGCCCGCCTCGGTGGAGCGCACCGAGTCGCGGTTGATCGCGGCAAGCACGTAGATCGCGAGCGACTGCAGTTCGAGGCCGAGATAGAGCGCGATGAGGTCGCCGGCCGAGACCATGATCATCATGCCGAGGGTCGAGAGGACCATCAGCACCGGATATTCGAAGCGGTTGAAACGCTCGCGCGAGGCGAAGCCCACCGACATCACCATGGCGAAGGCGGAGCCGACGAGCACCAGCACCTTCATGAACCGGGCGAAGGGATCGAGCAGGAAAGAGCCGCCGAAGGCGACGCCGGTCGGCGTGACGAAGAGCAGCCACAGGCCCGAGATGACGAGGAGCGCCACCGCGAGCCCCGTGACGATCTGCGTGCTGCGCTCGCCGGCGAACACGCCGACCATCAGGAGCACCATGGCGCCGACGGCCATGATGAGCTCCGGCCCGGCGATGCCGAGGCTCTGCGACAGGGAGAAGGCTTCAGCCATCATGGATCAACGAACCCTTCAATGGGCTGCCGCGGCGGCGACCGAGCCGGCGGCTTCGATCGCGGCGGTGTAGGACGAGAGGAGGCGCTCCACGGAAGCGGCCGTCACGTCGAAGACGGGCATGGGATAGACGCCGAAGAAGACGACGAGCACGGCGAGCGGGTAGAGAAGGATCTTCTCCCGCCGGTCGAGATCGGTGATCGCCTTCAAGTTCTCCCTGGTGAGCGCCCCGAGGATGACCCGACGATAGAGCCAGAGCGCGTAGGCCGCCGACCAGATGACGCCCGTCGCCGCGAAGATCGCGACCCAGGTGTTGACGCGGAACACCGCGAGCATGGTCAGGAACTCGCCGACGAAGCCGCTCGTGCCGGGCAGGCCGACATTCGCCATCGTGAAGAGCAGCATCATCGCGGCGTAGGCCGGCATGCGGTTCACGAGACCGCCGTAGGCGGCGATGTCGCGGGTGTGCATGCGGTCGTAGACGACGCCCACGCAGAGGAAGAGCGCGCCGGAGATGAGGCCGTGGCTCAGCATCTGGAAGATCGCGCCCTGCACGCCCTGCTCGTTGGCGGCGAAGATGCCCATGGTCACGAAGCCCATGTGGGCGACGGACGAGTAGGCGATCAGCTTCTTGATGTCTTCCTGCATCAAGGCGACGAGCGAGGTGTAGATGATCGCCACGACCGAGAGCGTGAAGACGAAGGGCGCGAAGTCGGCGCTCGCCAGCGGGAACATCGGCAGCGAGAAGCGGATGAAGCCGTAGCCGCCGAGCTTCAGGAGGATGCCGGCCAGGATCACGGACCCAGCAGTCGGCGCCTCGACGTGCGCGTCCGGCAGCCAGGTGTGCACGGGCCACATCGGCATCTTCACCGCGAAGGAGGCGAAGAACGCGATCCACAGCCAGGTCTGCATGTTGGCCGGGAAGTTGAAGGCCAGAAGCTCGGGGATCGAGGTCGTGCCGGCAGTCCAGTACATCGCCATGATGGCGACGAGCATCAGGACCGAGCCGAGGAAGGTGTAGAGGAAGAACTTGTAGGAGGCGTAGACGCGCCGCTTGCCGCCCCAGACGCCGATGATCAGGAACATCGGAATCAGCGAGCCTTCGAAGAAGACGTAGAAGAGCACGATGTCGAGCGCGCAGAAGACGCCGACGACGAGCGTCTCGAGCACGAGGAAGGCGATCATGTACTCCTTGACGCGCGTCGTGATGGAGTCGCGGCTCGCCAGGATGCAGATCGGCATCAGGAAGGTCGTCAGGATGACGAACAGCATCGAGATGCCGTCGACGCCCATGTGGTAGCTGATGCCCGTGCCGAGCCAGGCCGCCTGCTCCACCATCTGGAAGCCCGGATCGCTCGGATCGAAGGCCAGCCAGATGCCGAGCGACAGGACGAAGGTGAAGACGGTGGTCAACAGCGCGACGTTGCGGATGTTGCGCCGCGCCAGCTCGTTGTCGTCCTTTATGAACAGGATCAGCGCCGCCCCGACCAGGGGCAGATAGGTGACGGTCGACAGAATCGGCCAGTCGAGCATCAGTTCGCTCCCCCGAGCATCATCCAGGTGACCAGCAGCGCGACGCCGATGAGCATGGCGAAGGCGTAGTGGTAGAGATAGCCAGTCTGCAGCCGCACGACGCGGTCCGTCACGTCGAGGACGCGGGCCGAGATGCCGTCGGGGCCGAGCCCGTCGATGATCTTCCCGTCGCCGGTCTTCCAGAGGAAGCGGCCGATCCACTTGGCCGTGCGCACGAACAGGATGTCGTAGAGCTCGTCGAAGTACCACTTGTTGAGGAGGAACTTGTAGAGCCCCGGATTCCGGGCGGCGGTGGCCGCCGGCAGGCCCGGCGAGCGGATGTAGAAGAGGTAGGCGACCGCGAAGCCGAGCACCATCGCGATCGTCGGCGACCAGACCACCCAGGCAGGCACTTCGTGCATGTCGTGGAGGACGTGGTTGTCCGGACCGGAGAACAGGGCGCCGTGCCAGAACTCTTCGTAAGCCTCGCCGATGAAGAAGGCATGGAAGACGATGCCCGCGAGAAGCGCGCCGGCCGCGAGGACGTAGAGCGGCACCAGCATGACCGGCGGCGACTCGTGCACGTGGTGCATGACCTCGTGGCTCGCGCGCGGCTTGCCGTGGAACGTCATGAAGACGAGGCGCCAGGAATAGAAGCTCGTCATCGCGGCGGCGATCACCAGCATCATGAAGGCGTAGCCGGCGAACGCGTTGTGGCCGGCGAACGTCGCCTCGACGATGGCGTCCTTCGAGAAGTAGCCGGCCGTGTAGGGGAAGCCCGTCAGCGCCAGCGTACCGATCATCATCATCCAGTAGGTGATGGGGATGTGCTTCCGGAGGCCGCCCATGTTGCGCATGTCCTGCTCGTCCGACACGGCGTGGATCACCGATCCCGCGCCGAGGAACAGGAGCGCCTTGAAGAAGGCGTGCGTGAACAGGTGGAAGATGGCGGGGCCGTAGGCTCCGACGCCGAGCGCGGCGAACATGTAGCCGAGCTGCGAGCAGGTCGAATACGCGATGACGCGCTTGATGTCGTTCTGGACGAGACCGACCGTCGCCGCGAAGAAGGCGGTCGTTGCGCCGACGAACGTCACGACGGTGAGCGCCGTGTGGCTCAGCTCGAAGAGCGGCGACATGCGCGCGACGAGGAAGACGCCGGCGGTGACCATGGTCGCGGCATGGATCAGCGCCGAGACCGGGGTCGGGCCTTCCATCGCGTCCGGCAGCCAGGTGTGGAGGCCGAGCTGCGCCGACTTGCCCATGGCGCCGACGAAGAGCAGCAGGCAGATGCAGGTGACGGCGCCCATGGTCGAAAGCGACCAGCCGGCGAACTGCAGCGCCACGTCGCCGCCATGCGCGGCCCCCTCGCCTGCCGCTGCCGCGGCCTCGCCGCCGTGCGCGGCCATCAGGTCGGCAGCGCCGGCGAAGATCGTGTCGAAGTTCACGGAGCCGAAGAGATAGAAGACGCCGAAGATGCCGAGCGCGAAGCCGAAGTCGCCGACGCGGTTGACCACGAAGGCCTTCATCGCCGCCTTGTTCGCCGATGGCTTCTGGTACCAGAAGCCGATCAGGAGGTACGAGGCGAGACCGACGCCCTCCCAGCCGAAGAACATCTGGACGAGGTTGTTCGACGTCACCAGCATCAGCATGGCGAAGGTGAAGAGCGACAGGTAGGCGAAGAAGCGCGACCGGCTCGGATCGTGGTGCATGTAGCCGATCGAGTAGATGTGGACGAGCGCCGACACCGTGTTGACGACGACGAGCATGACGAGCGTCAGCCGGTCGATGCGCAGCGCCCA
>CANJKV010000311.1 GCA_947474855.1 Aurantimonadaceae bacterium
CAGGCCGTCTCGCGCGCCGAGGAGCGTCCGCCGCCGCGATGGTCGCGCAGGCCGTACTTCATGTCGTAGGCGATGTCGGCGTGGCCCGGCCGGTAGGACTGCGCGATGTTGGCGTAGTCCTTGGAGCGCTGGTCGACGTTCTGGATCTCGAGCGCGATCGGCGTGCCGGTCGAGATCAGCTCGCCGAGGTTCGGTCCTTCGACCACGCCGGAAAGCACCTTCACCTCGTCCGGCTCGCGGCGCTGCGTCGTGAAGCGCGACTGGCCGGGGCGGCGCTTGTCGAGGAGGTCCTGGATGTACCCTTGCGTGAAGGACAGGCCCGGCGGAACTCCGTCCACGACGCAACCGATCGCCGGCCCGTGGCTTTCCCCCCAGGTGGTGACCCGAAACAGATGGCCGAAGCTGTTGTGTGACATGGGGCGACCACCGGCGTGAAAATCGGAAGGAGGAGCCGCCGCGTTTACGGCAGCTTCACCATGAGCGTCAAATAGATGGAAAGGTCGTTGTCGCGCCGCACCGCGGTACGACATTTGACACAATCGAGAACGAAATTTTGCCGGCAAGCGGTTCCGAAGCGGACGGAACCGGCTGCGCCGCGCCGCGCGCTCCGGGGGACGGGACGCGGAGCGCGGGACGAGGCAAGCCATGAAAAACGAGGGTAGCAGTCACCATGACCAGAAAGATCATCGCCTTCTTCGCGTGTTCCTTCCTGTCGGTCTCGATGAACATCCCCGCCAAGGCGGAGGAAGCGAGCGGCACGGTGTCTGAGATCGACAAGGAGCGCTCGCTCCTGGTTCTCGACGACGGATCGACCTTCGAACTGCCGCACGCCTTCGACTACGAGGCGGTGAAGCCGGGCATGCAGGTGCTGGTCCTGCTCGACCCGACGACGCCGGTGGTGCCGGCGCTGCGTCTCGTCGGCTGACAGCGGCCGATCCTCTGGATGGCGCGTCGGCCAGGCCCTCGGCCGGCGCGCTCCGACCTCAGACCCAGTCGACACGGCCCTCGCCGGTGATCGCGAGAATCCGGTCCTGCGGCACGTCGATCCGGGCGGCCTCCCGCTCGCTCCAGCCGGCGAAGCGCCTGAGATAGGCCCGCGTCACGCCGCCATGGGCGGTGACGATCATCGGCCGGTCGAACCCTTCGAAGACCGGCGCGACGCGGCGTTCGAGATCCGCCAGGGTCTCGGCGCCGAGGCCCGGAGGCAGGAAGTTCCACTTGTCCGCCGAGCGCTGCGCCGAAACGCCGGGCAAGCGCGCTTCCAGCTCGATCAGGGTCGAGCCCTGCCAGTCGCCGAAATGCACTTCCTTCAAGCGGTCGTCGCGCGCGAAGTCGTCGGGCTCGAGCCCCAGCTCGTAGCGGATGATGCGCATCGTCTCGACCGAGCGGCCGAGCGGCGAGGACAGGAACCCGAACTCGGAGGCGCTGCTTCCCAGGACGTTGCGGAGATAGCGCCCGTTGCGCTTGGCCTGGTTGCGGCCGAGCGCGTCGAGCGGGATATCGACCTGGCCCTGGAAGCGCCGCTCGGCGTTCCAGGCGGTCTCGCCGTGGCGGCAGAGATAGAGCTGATGCGTCATGAGGTGGACGAGGAAGCGCCTCAGGCGTCCTTGACGACGGAGATGTCGGGTGCGTCGACGGCCTTCATGCCGATCGTGTGATAGCCCGAATCGACGTGATGGATCTCGCCCGTCACCGCGCTCGAATAATCGGACAGGAAGTAGAGGGCGGAGTTGCCGACCTCGTCGATCGTGACCGTGCGCTTCAGGGGCGAGTTGTACTCGTTCCACTTCAGAATGTAGCGGAAGTCTCCGATGCCGGAGGCGGCCAGCGTCTTGATGGGGCCGGCCGAGATCGCGTTGACGCGGATCGCCTTGTTGCCGAGGTCGACCGCGAGGTAGCGCACGGACGCCTCGAGCGCCGCCTTGGCGACGCCCATGACGTTGTAGTGCGGCATCACCTTCTCTGCGCCGTAGTAGGTCAGCGTCAGGATCGAGCCGCCTTCGGTCATCAGCTTCTCGGCGCGCTGGGCGACCGCCGTCAGCGAATAGACCGAGATCAGCATCGTCTTCGAGAAGTTGCCTTCGCTCGTGTCGACGTAGCGCCCGGTCAGTTCGTCCTTGTCGGAAAAGCCGATGGCGTGGACGAGGAAGTCGATCTTGCCCCAGCGCTCCTCGAGCCCCGCGAAGACCGCGTCGATGGTCGCCGCGTCCGCCACGTCGCAGTGGCCGGCGAGCACCGCGCCGAGTTCGGCGGCGAGCGGCTCGACGCGCTTCTTGAGCGCGTCGCCCTGATAGGTGAGGGCGATCTCCGCGCCTTCACGCGCGAGCGCCTTGGCGATGCCGTAGGCGATCGAGCGGTTGTTGGCGACACCCATCACGAGCCCGCGCTTGCCGTTCATCAGGCCGGTGGATTGGGTCATCGGGGAAACCTTCGCGTATGCCGTCCTTGGGCACCCGAACCGGCACGAGACGTGAAGCCCGGCTGGACGGGGTGCGCCCGCGGCGGGTATGGCACAGCCACGCGTCACGCTTCAAGCGCGGAGCGGATGGCTGCCGTTTCGCGGCCGGTTCAGGTCTCGCCGCCGGCCGCGTCCCGCCGCGCCCTCATCAGCGCCGTCAGCTCCGCGTCGCCCTCCTCGGGCAGGGCGATCTCGACGGTGACGCGCAGGTCGCCGTGGCCGCCTCCCTTCGTGGACAGGCCCTTGCCCTTCAGGCGCAGCGTGCGCCCGGAATCGGTCCAGGGCTTGATGTTCATCGCGACGCGCCCGCCGAGGGTCTGGACGAAGACCTTGCCGCCAAGAACCGCGTCGGCGAGCGGCACGCGCACCGTGCCGACGAGGTCGCGGCCCTCGACGCGAAAGCGCGGATGCTCGGCGAACTCGATCGTCACCAGCGCGTCGCCCGGCTCGCCGCCGGAGACCGAGGGCTGGCCCTGGCCCTTCAAGCGGATGACCTGCCCGTTCTCCACCCCGTCCGGCAGGCGGATGGCAAGGCGCTTGCCGGATGGAAAGATCGCTTCGACCTTCTCCTCGCCCACCGTGTCCTCGAGGCGGACCTTGAGCGTGGCGCGCAGATCCTCGCCCTTGGTCGGCACGCGCGCGCCGCCTCCGGCGCTGCCGCGCCGCGCGCCGCCGAAGCCCCCGAAAGCCTGTTCGAAGATGTCGGAGAAGACACCTTCGCCGCCGCCTCCACCCGAGCGGAACTCGAAGCCCTGCGGGCCGCCTCCGCCGGCCGACCGGAAGTCGAAGCCCCCGGCGCCCGCCCGTCCGCCGAACGGATTGCCGCCGCCGCCGCTCCCGCCGCCGAAGCCGGAGAAGCCCGCGAACTTCGGCTTGCCCTCCGCGTCGATCTCGCCGCGGTCGAACTGGCCGCGCTTGTCCTTGTCGCCGAGGATCTCGTAGGCCTGGCTGATCTCGGCAAAGCGCGCCTGCGCGGTCGGATCGTCCGCGTTGGTGTCCGGATGGTACTTCTTGGCAAGCTTGCGGAAGGCCGACTTGATGTCCTTCTCGCTCGCGTTCTTGGCAACGCCCAGAACGGAATAGGGGTCGCGCATCGTCGGGTGTCGTTCCTTCGGGAAGGTCGGCCCCGGAAGGAGGCCGAGACTGGCTGGCGGCCGGTGCGGAGAGCCCGGCCTTTCGACACCTCTATATGGCGGCCCATCACGGCCCTGTTAAGAGGCGCGTCCTTGATCAGCGGTTGAGGCGCGCCGCTCGCGCGGCGCGCGGTTCCCTGCTAATCACCCGCGGAACCCATCCGAACACGGAACACCCCCGCATGCGCCCGATCGTGACGAGCGGCCTCGCCGCCCTTGTTGTGGGAACGGCCGTCCCCGCGCTCGCCGCCGAAGCCGTGACCTATTCGGGCACGCTCGGCACGCTACCGGTGGTGGTCGAGCTCGTGCGGCCGGACGAGGGTGGCGACGTATCGATCGGGCGCTACGCTTATATATCCAAGGGCATCGATATTCCGCTCCACGGCGGGGGCGAGGGCGGCCTGACCCTGACGGAGGAAGCGCCGTGCACCGCGGCGCTCTGCGCCGGCCCGGACGGTCTGGCGCGCGAGGACGGCGTTTATCCCGTCGGAGCGACCTGGCAGCTGCGAAGCGAGGGCGACGGGACGCGCTTGTCGGGCAGCTGGACCAAGGCGGGCTCCGGCCAGTCGCTGCCCGTCTCCCTGGAGCGCCGGGGTGCGCGCAGCGTGGAAGAGACCGATTACGCTCCCTTCGACGCGCTGGATCCGCAATCGGCGCTGTTCACCGAAACCGGAAGCGACGAGCCGAGCTTCGGGCGTCTGCCCTTCGACGTGCTCAAGATGGAAGCGCCCCTCGAGGCCGGCGCCGAGGAGCGGCTGGGCGAGGGCGTCTACCGCCTCGACCGGGATCCGCGCATCGGCCTCGCCTTTCCGACCGTTCTGTCGATCGGCCGCGCCGACGTCGCCCCGATCGACGCCTTCCTCGCCGCCGAGCGCTTGTCGAGCTCGCTCTCGTCCTTTTCGTGCCTTTCCCGGACCTATCTCGGCATGGGCTGGAGCGGCCAGGCGGGCGAGGGAAGCAACGGCTTCGAACCGCCCGAGGCCGGCAACGTCGTCGTCGACCACCTGTCCGAGCGGCTGATGGGCTTCACCGAGAGCGGCAGCTTCTATTGCGGCGGCGCTCATCCCGACAACTACACGATCCACACCCTCGCCGACGTCTCGACCGGCGCCCGCCTGGAGCCGGAAACCCTGTTGCGCGGCTGGACGGCCACCGACGCCGACGGCAACCCGGTCGACCCGACGGCGTCCGGCGTCGATCCGGACACGCTGACCTGGGGGCCGGACGCGGCGCTCGCCGACTTCGTGCGCACGAAGCGCAAGCGTTTCGACGCCGACGTCGAAGGCGGCTGCTCGCTGGACGATTTCATCGGCACGAACCTTGCCGTGTTCTTCCGCCAGGACAGCCTCGTCTTCACCTTGGACGGCCTGCCGCACGCCCTCCAGGCTTGCCAGGACGACCTTCTCGTCGTTCCGCTGGCCGAGGCGCGCGATCTGCTGACGGAGGACGGGGCGCGCTATTTCGCCGTTCTGGACCGCTGAGCCGAACCGCTCAGCCATTCTCGGCGAAGCTGACGAGCACCCATTCGCCGGCGCCGCGCGTGCAGGCCTCGCCCGAATAAAGGGCGATGCCGTCGAAGCGCTGGCGCGTGGTGGTGAAGGCGCGGCAGGTGCGGCTGCCCTCCCGCGTTTCGTTGATGGCGGTGATCGTGCCGCTCGCCCCGGTCTCGGAGTTGGCCCAGGCCACCGGCTCACCGGCGCGCGAGAGGTCGGCGGCCGACACGGCGTTGCGCACCATGCGCTGGTCCGAGATCTGATCGGGCGCGGTCATCGTCGGCAGCATGGCGTCGAGCGCCGGCTCGGCGGGCGGCGGGGCGATCGACCCGGTTACCGTTTCGCGGTCGACCACCGTGTCGAGGCTCGGACCCGAGACGACGCAGCCGCCGAGCGCCAGCATCGCCGTGACCGGTGCGGCAAACAGGACGCGATCGACGCGAAAGCTCTTGTTGAACGGCATGGCCACCATATGGTTCG
>CANJKV010000312.1 GCA_947474855.1 Aurantimonadaceae bacterium
AACGCCGCGACGCGCATCATCAACGAGGTGAAGGGCGTCAACCGCGTCGTCTACGACGTGACCTCCAAGCCGCCCGGCACGATCGAGTGGGAATGAGGCGGGCGGCCGGTCAGCCGGGATCGTTGCTCACGAGGCTGGAGAAGCCGTCCTCGGGCACCGGACGGCTGATCAGGTAACCCTGCACTTGATCGACGCCTTCGCCGCGCGCGAGGTCGAACTGCTGCTCGGTCTCGACGCCCTCCACCACCGTCGTCATGCCGAGGCTGGTGCCCAGGCCCGCGACGGCGCGGATGATGGCGAGCGCGTCGGCGCTCGTTTCGGCATCCGTCATGAAGGAGCGGTCGATCTTGATCTTGTCGATCGGGAAGCGGCGCAGGTAGCTCAGCGAGGCGTAACCCGTGCCGAAATCGTCGATGGCGAAGCGCACGCCCGCCTCGCGCAGGCCGGCGAGGTTGCGAAGCGTCGCTTCATCGTCCTCCAGGAGGGCACTTTCCGTCAGCTCCAGTTCGAGTCGTTCGGGCGGAAGGCCGGTCACGGACAGCGTCTGCAGCACGAGCTCGGCGAAGCCCTTCCGGCGCATCTGCAGACTGGAGACGTTCACGGCGACCACGATGTGGTCGGGCCATCGCGTCGCGTCGGCGCAAGCCTGCCGAACCACCCAGTCGCCGATCGGCACGATCAGCCCGACTTCTTCCGCCAGGGGGATGAACGTCGCCGGCGGCACGATGCCGCGCTCGGGATGGCGCCAGCGGATCAGCGCTTCCGCGGCGACGATGCGCTTGGTGTCGATCTCGACCAGCGGCTGGTAGTGCAGCTCGAATTCGCTGCGCGCGAGGGCCTGCCGCAGCTCCAGCTCGAGGTCGCGCCGCATCTGCGCGCTGTCCGCCATGGCCGCGTCGAAGACCCGCACCTCGCCGCGGTCCTCGGACTTGGCGCAGCGCAGCGCGAGATCCGCCTCGCGAAGGAGCGGCTCCACGTCGCTGACGATCCCCTCGCGCAGCGCCACGCCGACGCATGCGCCGAGATCCACCCGGCCCGCTCCGAGGTCGCAGGGGCGACACAGCGTCAGCCGCAGGTGATCGGCGAATCGCATGGCGGCGACGTCGTTCTCGACGCGGCGCAGAATCGCGAACTCGTCGCCGCCGAGCCGTGCGACGACGTCGTTGGATCGCGTCGCCTGGCGCAGGCGGTCCGCCACCGTGCGCAGCACCTCGTCGCCCGCCGCGTGTCCGTAAGTGTCGTTGATCGCCTTGAAGCGAAGGATGTCGAGGTGGAACGCCGCCAAAACCGGCGTGTCGCGGTCGAACGCGCCGAGCAGGCGGTGGGAAGCGTGCCGGAGCGTGCGCGCATTGACGAGATCGGTCAGCGCGTCGTGGCCGGCGCGGTGGGCGGCGCGCGCCTCGGTGCGCCGGTGCTCCGTCACGTCCTCGAAGGTCGAGACCCAGCCACCGCCCTCCAGGCGGCGGTACTGCACCGAAAGCACCCTGCCGTCGGCCAGGGCGCGCAGGATCGGAATGCCGTCGTTTCGGCGCAGGGCCGCGCGCGTATGGTCGGTGACGGTCGCGACCGAGGTGCCGGCCGGATAGGCGCCCCGCGTGATGAGAACGGCGCAGAGGTCGCTCTGCGACATGCCGAGTGCAACATCATCCTCGGTAAGGGCGAAAATTTCGCGATAGCGTCGATTGCAGACGAGGAGGCGCGTCTCGTCGTCGAACATGCAGAGGCCCTGGCACATGTTGTCGAGCGCCGCCTCGACGTGCCGGAGCTTGTCGCTCAGCGCGTGATTGGTCTCAAGCAGGCGCTCGGTGAGCAGCTGCCAGGACCCATGCGGGAGATCGGGAGGTGCTTCCGCCTCCGCCGATGCATCGATCGTTCGTACGCGGGTCCGCAAGTGTCGCATTCGGCGCCTGCATGTCATTACCGCCGCCCGTGCCGGCTGCTTCCCTGGTAGCCGAGCGGATCGGCGTGGATTTAAGACCCGCTGTGTTGATTTTACGTGAAGCCCCGGATTGCAGTCGCGGCTCGGTTCAAGTTCCCGGTGCATCCACCTCGGCGAAGTCGCCGAAGCGCGTGAGGCCGGCAAGGCTCGTCGCTCCCTCGCGATCCTTCTCGACGCGCCGGGCAACCAGGCCGCCGGCCTCGGCCAGGGCGCCGGCGAGAACCGGCGAGTGGGTCACGAGCCAGATCGATCCCCCGCCCTCGGCGGCGCGGGCGATCAGCCGGGCCAGCGGCGGCAGAAGATCCGGATGGAGGCTCGCTTCGGGCTCGTTGAAGGCGAGGAGCGCGGGGCGGCGATAGGCGAGAAGAGCGCCCACGAGCGACAGGTAGCGCAGCGTGCCGTCCGACAGTTCGTTCGCGCCGAAGACGCGCCGGGGATGCTCGCGGAAGCTGAGGCCGAAGCTTGCCTCGCGGCTCGGCTCGGGCACGTCGAGCCGGGCGCCGGGAAAGGCGTCTGCGATCGCGGCGTCGAGTTCGGCCGTATCCTCGCGGATGTGGACGAGCGTCGCGAGCACGGCGGCGAGGTTGGAGCCGTCGGCGTCGAGGGTGGGCTGGCGACGGCGAGCGCCGGACGGCGCATCGGCGCCTGCGGGTCGGTGCGCAGGGCGTGGTGGAAGCGCCAGTCGAGCAGCGAGCGCCGCGCGAGGTCGATCTCGGGACAGGCGCCGGCATCCTCCAGCCGCGACAAGGCGGTCTCGGACGCCAGGAGGTCGAGCTCGACGGGGGCGAGACCTTCGCCTTCGCGGCGCGCGGCAAGGTGCGGACCGCGCCGTTCGAGAAGCAGGGTGCGGCGGCGGCCCGACAGGCGGTGCAGCGTTTCCGTCTTGACCTGCGGCTCGAAGGGGAACGCGGCCATGGTCGACATGCGGAAGCCGATCTCGAAGCCGTAGGCGAGAAGCGCCGGCCCCTCCGCCGGCGCCGGGCCGAGTTCCACCTCCACGGATATCCGCAGGGCCTCGTTCCTCGCAACCCGTCCGGCCCAGAAGACCGCCTCCATGCCGCCTTCGCGGGCGATCTCGGACGACAGGGTGCCGCGGGCTGCGAACTGGGCGAGTTGCAGCGCGCGGTAGAGGTTGGTCTTGCCCGTGCCGTTGGCGCCGACGAAGACGGTCAACGGCTCCAGCGGGAAGGCGATGCGGCGGATCGAACGGTAGTTCGAGATCGCGACGCGGCGGACGGTCAGCGCCATCAGTTGAGCGTGCGGCGCTCTTCGGGAAGGTCGAGCGAGAAGGCAGGGATCTCGACGTCGAAGAAGCTGCCGTCAGGCCCCTGCATGCGATAGCTGCCGGCCATGAAGCCGGAGGGCGTCGGCAGCGGGCAGCCGGAGGTGTAGGTGAAGCTGTCGCCGGGCGAGAGCACCGGCTCCTCGCCGACGACGCCGGGGCCGGTCACCTCCTCGACGTGGCCGCGCGCGTCGGTGATGCGCCAATGGCGCGAGCGCAGCTGCACCGGCTCCCGGCTGCCGTTCTCGATCTCGACCGTGTAAGCCCAGACCCACGAGCCTTCGTCCGGCTTCGACTGGTCCGCGAGATAGGTCGGCGTCACCGTCACCGTGATATGTCGCGTCGTCGCCTTGTACATGGGCCGTCCGTCGGATTGGCGCTCGGGTGGGCGTTCTATCACGTGCCCGCGCCGGCGGGTCAATCGGGCGGCGGGAGGATGGAGACGCACATGCTCGACGGGCTGATCAGGCCGCATCTCGATCCTTGGCTGAGACGCGCGGCGCTGCGGCTGAAGGCCGCCGGCGCGACACCGAACGGCGTGACGGTGGCGGGCTTCCTTCTCGGCGTCGGCGCCTTCGTGGCCATCGCGCTCGGCCACCCGCTTCTCGGCGGCGTCCTCGTCCTCGTCTCGCGTCTCGCCGACGGGCTCGACGGCGCGCTGGCAGCCGAGACGCGGCGCACCGATCTCGGCGGCTATCTCGACATCGTTCTCGACTTCGCCTTCTACGGGCTGATCCCGCTCGGCTTCGCGATCCACGATCCCGCCGGCAACGCGCTTCCCGCGGCCGTGCTCCTCGCCGCCTTCTACGCCAACGGCGCGAGCTTCCTCGCCTTCTCGGCGCTCGCGGCCAAGCGGGGTTTCGAGACAACGGCGCGGGGGGAAAAGTCGATCTACTTCACGACAGGGCTCGCCGAGGCAACGGAGACGATCGCCGTCTTCCTTGCCTTCTGCCTGTTTCCCGCGGCCTTTCCCGTTCTCGCCTACGCCTTCGCCGCCGTCACGCTCTGGACGACGGCGTTCCGCCTGCGCGAGGCGGCGCGCTTGTTCGGTTAACGCGCCGCGGCCTCAAGGGCGAAGGTCACGTCGTCGAGGAGGTCGTTCTCGTCCTCCAGACCGACCGACAGGCGCAGGAGCCCGTCCGATATGCCGAGCTCGGCGCGGACCTCGGGCGCGAGGTTCTTGTGCGTCGTCGTCGCGGGATGGGTGACGAGGCTCTTGGAGTCGCCGAGATTGTTGGAGATCCTGATGACCTCCAGCGCGTTGGCGAAGCGGAAGGCCGCTTCCTTGCCGCCTTGGAGTTCGAAGGCGAGGAGCGTCGAGCCGCCCTTCATCTGGCGCCGGGCGAGCGCCGCGTCCGGATGATCGTCGCGTCCGGGGTAGAGGACGCGGGCGATGCCCGGCAGCTCGGCCAGCCGGTCGGCGAGGGCCGCGGCGCTGCGGGTCTGCTGGGCGACCCGCAGGGGCAGGGTTTCCAGCCCCTTGAGGAAGGTCCACGCGTTGAAGGGCGAAAGCGAGGGGCCGGTGTGGCGGAAGAAGTCCGCGAGGAACTCGTCCACCCACTCCTTGGACGAGAGGACGACGCCGCCGAGGCACCGGCCCTGGCCGTCGATGTGCTTGGTGGCGGAATAAACGACGACGTCCGCGCCGAACTCCAGCGGCTTCTGGAGGAGGGGGGTGGCGAAGACGTTGTCGATGACGACGCGCGCGCCGACGTCGCGGGCGAGCTGCGAGATCCCCGCGATGTCGACCAGCTCCAGCGTCGGGTTGGTCGGCGTTTCGGCGAAGAACACCTTGGTTTCCGGCCGCACCGCCGCGCGCCAGGCGTCGAGGTCGCGCCCGTCCACGAAGGTCGACGTGACGCCGGCGCGCCCGAGCACGGTCTCGACGACGTAACGGCACGAGCCGAAGAGGGCTCTGGCCGAAACCACGTGGTCGCCGGCCTTCAGTTGGCACTGGAGCGCGCTCCACACCGCCGCCATGCCCGAGGCCGTGGCGCGCGCGTCGCCGGCGCCTTCGAGGGCGATCATCCGCTCCTCGAACATGCGCGTCGTCGGGTTGGAGTAGCGGGAATAAACGAAGCCCGGCTCCTCGCCCTTGAAGCGGGCCTCGGCCGCCTCGGCGGTGTCGTAGACGAAGCCCTGGGTGAGGAAGAGCGCCTCGGACGTTTCGCCGAATTGCGAGCGCATCGTCCCGCCATGCACGAGCGTGGTGGCGGGGCGCGTCGGGCGCTTCGAGCGGGCGGTCTCGTCCATCGGATCATCCTTCGATCGTCGGCACCGGCCGGGG
>CANJKV010000313.1 GCA_947474855.1 Aurantimonadaceae bacterium
CGCGTCGCCATCGTCGGCGTCGGCAACTGCGCCAGCTCCTTCGTCCAGGGGCTGCAGCACTATCGCGACGGCGCCAACGACCTCGCCGGCCTCATGCACCTGGAGATCGGCGGCTACCGCCCGTCGGACGTGCGGGTGGTGGCGGCCTGGGACGTCGACAAGCGCAAGGTCGGGCGGGACGTGGCGGAGGCCGTCTTCGCCAAGCCGAACTGCACCGCCGTCTTCGCCCCCGACCTCGACCCGACGGGCGCGACGGTGCGAATGGGCGCGATCCTTGACGGCGTCGCCGAGCACATGGGCGACTATCCCGACGAGAGCCGCACCTTTCTCGTCGCCGACGGGGCCGAGCCGAGCCGCGCCGACGTGGTGGAGGCGCTTCGCGCGGCGAAGGTCGACGTGATGATGAACTACCTCCCCGTCGGCAGCCAGAAGGCGAGCGAGTTCTACGCCGAATGCGCGCTGGAAGCGGGCGTCGCCTTCGTCAACAACATCCCCGTCTTCATCGCGAGCGACCCGCAATGGGCCGAGCGCTTCCGCGCGGCCGGCGTGCCGATCGTGGGCGACGACATCAAGGCCCAGCTCGGCGCGACGATCGTTCATCGCGTTTTGACAGACCTCTTCAAGAAGCGCGGCGTGAAGCTGGAGCGCACCTACCAGCTCAACACCGGCGGCAACACCGACTTCCTCAACATGTCGAACAGGACGCGCCTCGCCTCGAAGAAGGTGTCGAAGACCGAGGCCGTGCAGGCGGTGGCCGAGCGGCGGCTGGAGGACGAGAACATCCACGTCGGCCCGAGCGACTACGTCGCCTGGCAGAACGACAACAAGGTCGCCTTCATCCGCATGGAGGGCCAGCTCTTCGGCGGCGTGCCGATGAACCTGGAAATGCGCCTGTCGGTCGAGGACAGCCCGAACTCGGCCGGCGTCGCCATCGACATGGTCCGCTGCGCGGCGCTGGCCCGCGACCGGGGCCTCGCCGGGCCGATCCTCGCCCCGTCCGCCTACTTCTGCAAGCATCCGCCGGAGCAGATGAGCGACGATGCGGCGCACGCGCTGGTCGAGGCCTTCATCGCCGGTCCGGCCGCCGCGTCAGGCCTCTGAGGCGGCCGGCTTCTCGCGGTCGAGCGCGTCGAGGACGCTGTTGGGCTCGACGTCGCGCTTGATCTCGGCGAGCTCGACCCGGTCGATGGGCACGTCGAGCCGCTCGGCCATGGCCTCGATCAGCCCGGCGAGCCGCGTCAGCTCGTGCTCGGCGAGGAGGCTGATGTGGAGGTCGAGGTCGGCCCGCCGGTCGGCCGAGGCCGCCATCTGGTTCTGGCTGATGAGCACGAAGGTCGACAGGAAGATCGCCTCGACCGAGGCTTCCATGGCCAGAACGACGAAGGTCGGGTCGAAGGGCTCGACGCCGGGCACCCAGCCGAGATTGACCGCGAACCAGGCGCCGTAAAGGACGGCGTGGATGAGGACGAAGCTCATGGAGCCGGCGAAGCGCGTGATGCGCCCGGCGACCCGGTCGCTGAGCGTTCGCGCCGCCGCGTCCCGGCGGCGGCGCTCGGCCAGCGCCTCGATGTTCTCGGCGAGCGTCGCCGTCATCCCGCGCGCCGACGCGGGGACGGACATGGGAAAGAACCTACTTCAGGTGCGCCGACAGGTGCTTGTTCATCTCGAACATCGATACTTCCTTCTTGCCGAAGACCTTTTCGAGCTTCTCGTCGGCGACGATCTGGCGCTTGTCCTTCGGGTCCTGGAGATTGTGCTTCTTGATGTAGTCCCACACCTTGGAGACGACCTCGGTGCGCTTCAGCGGCTCCTTGCCGGCTATGGCGGCGAGCTCGGGCGAGGGGGTCACGGTCTTATGGGCGCCGTCGGTCTTGGGTGTGCCTGCCATGAACTCGGTCTCCTGTACGGGAAAAGCCTTGGAGAAGGGGGCGCCGAGCCGGTTGGTTGCCGAGGAAATGCGTGTGCGGCAACAAGCGCGGCGCTTTCCCGCTCACAGGGTGACCAACGCCTTCATGAAACCGTCCGGCCGGTCGCGCGTGGCGTCGAGCGCTTCGCCGAGCCGCTCCAGCGGATAGGTGTGGGTGAGGAGGGGCGCGAGGTCCAGCCGGCCGTCCGCCACCGCGTCCACCGCCTCGCGGATGCCCCGGATGTAGACCGCCGGATCGCGCTCGTGGGCGACGGTGACGTCGAAGCCGCGCCAGTTCCACATCTGCATGTTGACCTGGCGCGTGCCGTCCTGGTGGTAGCCGGCGATCACGAGGCGGCCGCGCTCGGCGGTGAGTTCCGCCGCGAGGTCCAGCGGCCACTGCTTGCCGATCGCCTCGATCGTCACCGGGCAGAGCGCGCCGTCCGTCAGGCGCTTGACGTCCTCGATGATCCGCCAGTGATCGTCCATCGGGATGGTCTCGGCGGCGCCCATCTCCTTCGCGACGGCGAGCGAGAAGGGACGGCGCGATATGGCGACGACGCGGGCGCCGGCATTCGATGCGAGGCGCGTCAGAAGCGCGCCGAGGAAGCCGATGCCGATGATCGCGACCGTGTCGCCGGCCTTGATCTCGGCGCGACGGTGGATGTTCATCGCGCAGCCCAGCGGCTCGCCCGGAAAGGGCTTGCCGGCGAGCGTGTCGGGCAGCTTCACGGCGTTGGCCGCGGGGCCGACGTCGTGGCTGGCATAGCTCTTGTAGAACAGGGTGGCGACGCGGTCGCCGACGGCCAGGCCCTCGACACCCTGCCCGAGCGCGTCCACCGTGCCCCAGCCCTCGTGGCCGAGGCCGCCGGGCTCGGTGGGGAACTGCATCCAGTCCGGCCCCGACCAGGGCGCGAGGTTGGAGGCGCAGACGCCGCAGCCTTCCATGCGCACGCGCACCTCGCCGGGGCCGGGCTGCGGCAGTGGGGCGCGCTCGACGCGCATCGCGCCAGCCCCCGTCACCACGGCCGCGCGCATCGTGTCGCCCGCCTCGTGCCCCGTCGGGGCGGCTTTCATGTCCATCGATCGAGGATCCTCTTGCATGAAGGATCGTGGATAGGGGCGCTCGGCGGCAAGACAATGGTCCGACACCCCGATCCGGTCGGAGGAATGCTTAGCCGGTGCCGGCGTCCGCATCGTCCTTGCCGGCATCGGGCAGGCTCCCGGTGCCGGGCGTCTTGTCGGGATCGGTCAGGTCCGGCCGCGCATGGGGCCCGGCCGGCGGGGACTTGGCGGCGGTGCCGGGCGCGTCGCCGTCGGCGGCGGGTTGCTTGCGGGTGTCGTCGGTCATGGCATCCTTGTCCCCTTGGCGTCGTTGAGGCGTCAACGGGATGCGGGGGATCACGGTTGCAGCCGAAGCGGCGGCTCGGGCGTTGGAGCGACACGAACCGCGAAGGAGACGCTCCATGATCGACGGCGAGAACGACACCGGCACGGCGCCCCTCAAGCCCGGAGACGAGGCCGCACCCGGAACGCCCGGCAGCGGCGAGGACATCTGCCCGGCCTGCTCGGGCACGGGGCGCAAGGGCGATGCGGCGTGTTCGAACTGCCAGGGAACCGGCATCGTCCAGGAGGGCATCGGCGGCGGCTGAGGTTCTACCGCTCCGCCAGCCAGCGATCGATGCCGAGACCGGCGGCGCGGCCCGTCGCCATGCAGGCGGTGAGGAGATAGCCCCCGGTCGGCGCTTCCCAGTCGAGCATCTCGCCGGTGAGGAACAGGCCGGGGCGATTGATCGCCATGAAGCGGTCGTCGAGCGCGTCGAGAACGACGCCGCCGGCGGTGGAGATGGCTTCCGCGATCGGCCGCGGCCGCAGGACCGGAAGCGCCAGCGCCTTGATGCGGGCGGCGAGGCGGGCAGCATCGCGGCGCTCGTCCTCGGGCGCGAGCTCGCGCAGGAGAGCGGCCTTGACGCCGGCGAGGCCCGCACCCTTGCGCAGGCGGTTGGCGAAGCTCGCGGAAGCCGGCTGGCGCGCGAGGGCCTTGGCAAGCGCCGCCTCGCTCCGGCCGGGAGCGAGGTCGAGGACGAGCGCCGCCGATCCCCGCGCCTCCAGGCTGTCGCGCAGCTCGGCGGCGACGGCGTAGACGAGGCTGCCCTCGATACCGTGGCGGGACACGACGAACTCGCCCGGCAGTGCGGGGCCGCCCGGGACGCGGACCGTCACGGCCTTCACCGGCTCGCCGGCGAAGCGCTCGCGCATGACGTCCGACCAGGCGACGTCGAAGCCGCAATTGGCGGGGCGCAGGGGTCGGACGGGAAGGCCGTCCGCTTCCAGGAGGGGCGCCCAGGCGCCGTCCGAGCCGAGGCGCGGCCAGCTGGCGCCGCCGAGCGCGAGAAGCGTCGCGGTCGGGGCGACGCGGATTTCGCCCTCCGGCGTTTCGAAGCGCAACGCTGCCCCATCGAAGCCGGTCCAGTGGTGGCGGGTGAGGAGGCGCACGCCTCGGGTCTCCAGCCGCCGGCGCCAAGCGCGCAGGAGCGGCGAAGCCTTCATCCCGCGCGGGAAGACGCGGCCGGAGGAGCCGACGAAGGTCTCGACGCCGAGCCCGGCCGCCCAGGCGCGAAGATCGTCCGGCGTGAAGGCGTCGAGCGCCGGGCGCAAATGCGACGAGGCCGCGCCGAAGCGGGCGACGAATCGCTCGTAGGGCTCGGCATGGGTGATGTTGAGGCCGGACTTGCCGGCGAGCAGGAACTTGCGCCCCGGCGTCGGCATGCGCTCGTAGATCGTAACGGTCCGGCCCGCTGCCGACAGCACCTCCGCCGCCATCAGGCCGGCCGGTCCGCCGCCGATCACGGCGACGGTCTTTGAAGTCTCGGAAGGCAAGTCGCGTCACATCTCCAGCGGGTCGACGTAGCCCGTCAGCTCCAGATAGCCGCGCCCGCCCTCCGTGCGAACCGCCCCTTCCCAATAAACCGGCAGCCCCCCGGAGCGCCCGTCGAGCTCCTGCGCGTCGAAGAGGGGCGTCAGGGGGAAGCGCCGCTCGCCTCCGGGCAGGCGGACGGTGAGGAGTTGCTCGACGGGATATTCGGCGTTCGTGTCCGGCGATCGCCAGGTGCGCACGGGCTCGAGCGAAACGTCCTCGGGCGCGAAGCGGACGATCTCGCCGGAGGGCCGGCGCAGCGAGCCGCCGGCCCAGAGCGTGCCGCCGTCCTTGCCCCGGATACGGAAGGCCATGAGCGCGCCGCCGTCGTCGAGGTTGAGGCCGGTCCAGTCCCAGCCGGCGGCGTCGGGGGCGAGGTAGGAGGAGGACCATTCGCGGTCGAGCCAGGCTTCGCCGGTGACGGGCTGGGCCTCGCCGCCGCGGGTCAGCGTGCCGGAGACCTGGAGGTGGGGCAGGGAGTAGTAGTGGCTCGCCTCCTCGGGCTTGGGTCCCTTCCGGCTGTAGCCGTTCTCGCCCTGGAGGAACTCGCCCTGCGTCGGCGCGAAGGCGAAGTCGAA
>CANJKV010000314.1 GCA_947474855.1 Aurantimonadaceae bacterium
AAGCGCATGGCCGGGCGCATGAGCGAGATCGTCGTCACCTTCCGCTCGATCCCGCACTCGATCTTCGATTCCACCGTCGGCTCGGTGATGCAGAACCAGCTCGTCATGCGCCTCCAGCCGGACGAGGGCGTCAAGCAGTGGCTGATGATCAAGGATCCCGGCCCCGGCGGCATGCGCCTGCGCCACGTGCCGCTCGACATGACCTTCGCCGAGAGCTTCCGCACGCGCAACCCGGACGCCTACGAGCGGCTTCTTCTCGACGTGATCCGGGGCAACCAGACGCTGTTCATGCGCCGCGACGAGGTCGAGGCCGCCTGGGAATGGGTCGATCCGATCCTGACCGGCTGGGCCGAGAAGGGCACCAAGCCGCAGGGCTACACGGCCGGCACCTGGGGCCCCTCCGCCGCCATCGCCCTCATCGAGCGCGACGGCCGCACCTGGCACGAACCGGAATGACACGAGGACGAGACGCGATGCGAGACCCCGCCATCCACCGCTATCCCGACCGGCGGACGCTCGCCGAGGCGCTCGCCGCCGGCGTCGCCGCGGTGCTGGCCGGGGGCATCGCGACGCGGGGCCGCGCGCGCCTCGCGGTTTCCGGCGGCTCGACGCCGGGCCTGTTCTTCGACCACCTGTCGAAGGCTGCGATCGACTGGCGCGACGTCTGCGTCACCCTCGTCGACGAGCGCTGGGTGCCGGACGACCATCCCCGCTCCAATGCTCGTCTCGTCAAGGAGCGCCTCCTCGTCGGTCCGGCCGCCGCCGCGCATTTCGAGCCGCTGTTCACCGGCGCCGCCCGGCCGCAGGACGCGCTGGACGAGCTGTCGGCCGCCTTCGAGACCGAAAGCCCCTGCTTCGACGCCGTGATCCTCGGCATGGGCGCGGACGGCCACACCGCGTCCTTCTTCCCCGACGCCGCCGAACTCGACGCGGTGACCGACGGGGGCCGCCGCGACCTCGTCTCCGGCATCACCGCGCCGAGCGCCGGCGAGCCGCGCATCACCCTGACGCTGCGCCCCCTCGTAGAGAGCCGCTTCCTCGCCCTCCACATCGAGGGCGAGGAAAAGCTCGCCGTTCTCAACCGCGCGCTGGAGGAGGGCCCGGTGCGCGAGCTTCCCGTGCGCGCGGTTCTGCGCGCGAGCCGCCCCGATCCCGTTTCCGTCTTCTGGGCTCCCTGAGCCCCGCTTCCCCGTTTCGAAGGGCAATCCTTGCCATGACCGTCGACCGCCGCATCGCAGACATCACCGATCGCATCCGCGAGCGCTCCGCCCCCACGCGCGAGGCCTATCTCGCCCGCATCCGGCAAAAGGGCGCGGACGGACCGAAGCGCGCCCGCCTGTCCTGCGGCAACCTCGCCCACGGCTTCGCCGCCTGCGGGCCGACCGACAAGGAGCGGCTGACCGAGAACCGCGCCGCGAACCTCGGCATCATCACCGCCTACAACGACATGCTCTCGGCCCATCAGCCTTACGAGACCTATCCGGACGTCATCCGGCAGGTGGCGCGCGAGATGGGCGCGACGGCGCAGGTCGCCGGCGGCGTGCCCGCCATGTGCGACGGCGTCACCCAGGGCCAGACCGGCATGGAGATGAGCCTCTTCTCGCGCGATGTCATCGCCATGGCGGCAGCCGTCGGCCTTTCCCACGACATGTTCGACGCGGCCGTTTATCTCGGCATCTGCGACAAGATCGTCCCCGGCCTCGCCATCGCGGCGCTCGCCTTCGGGCATCTGCCGGCGATCTTCGTGCCCGCCGGGCCGATGACGAGCGGTCTTCCCAACGACGAGAAGAGCCGCATCCGCCAGCTCTACGCGGAAGGCAAGGTCGGCCGCGACAAGCTGCTCGAGGCCGAGTCGAAGTCCTATCACGGCCCGGGCACCTGCACCTTCTACGGCACGGCGAACTCCAACCAGATGCTCATGGAGATCATGGGCCTCCACACCCCGGGCTCGTCCTTCGTCAATCCCGGCACGCCCCTGCGCGACGCGCTGACCCGCGAGGCGACGAAGCGGGCGCTGGCCATCACCGCGCTCGGCAACGAATACACGCCGGCGGGACTCGTCGTCGACGAGCGGGCGGTGGTGAACGGCGTCGTCGGCCTGCACGCGACCGGCGGCTCGACCAACCACACCATGCACCTCGTCGCGATCGCGGCGGCTGCCGGCATCAAGCTCACCTGGCAGGACATCTCGGACCTGTCCGACATCACGCCGCTGCTCGCCCGCGTCTACCCCAACGGTCTCGCCGACGTGAACCACTTCGCCGCGGCCGGCGGCATGGGCTTCCTGATCCGCGAGCTCCTCGACCACGGCATGCTGCACGAGGACGTGCGCACCGCCTGGGGCATGGGCCTTCGCGCCTACGCCGTCGAGGCGCGCCTCGCCGCCGACGGTTTGAGCGTCGCGCGCGAGCCGGCATCGGCGGAGAGCGGCGACCCGAAGGTGCTGACCACGGCCGACAAGCCCTTCTCGCACAACGGGGGCTTGCGCATCCTGAAAGGAAACATGGGCGAGGCCGTCATCAAGGTCTCGGCGGTGAAGCCCGAGAAGCGCGTCGTCGAAGCACCGGCCCGCGTCTTCCACGACCAGGACGCGGTGAAGGCCGCCTTCGACGCCGGGGAGCTCACCGGCGACTTCATCGCGGTGGTGCGCTTCCAGGGTCCGCAGGCCAACGGCATGCCGGAGCTTCACAAGCTCACGCCCCTCCTCGGCGTCCTCCTCGACCGCGGCCAAAAGGTCGCGCTCGTCACCGACGGGCGCATGTCGGGCGCGAGCGGCAAGGTGCCGGCCGCGATCCACGTCACCCCCGAGGCCAAGGCCGGCGGTCCCATCGCTCGCCTGCGCGACGGCGACATGCTGCGCGTCGACGGCGAAGCGGGCGTCCTGGAGATCCTGGTGCCCGAGGCCGAACTCGCGGCCCGCGAGCTTGCCTCGCCCGACCTGTCGGCCAACGAGTTCGGCCTCGGCCGCGAACTCTTCGCCCCGTTCCGGGCGCTGGCGGGAACGGCGAGCACGGGCGCGTCGGTGTTCTTCGGCTGACGTCGTCTCAAGCGCGGCGGCGATGCTGCTCCCTTCTCCCGCCCGCGGGAGACGGTGCCGGCAGGCGGGCGAGGGGAAGCGCCTCGTCCGGCGCTGAACTCGCCCTTCGCGGAATGCCTCTCACCATCGCCGCAGCAGTCGCCGCGCCGCCAGGAGCGCCAGCGCGGCGCCGCCGCCGGCGAGCAGCGCCGCCCCGGTTCGCGCCTGCCCCGACGACACCGTCGCCGCGCTTTCCGTCTGGATCGCGGTGAAGCGTCCCTGCGAGCCGGGATCGCCCGGCGCGGGCTCGAAGAGGTTGCCCTCGCGCGACGCCTCGTCCTGGCGCTGCTCTCCCTGCTGCCCGTCCCAGGCGGCGCCGGCCACGATCCGGTCGAGGAGGTGGGGGGCGACGTGCTCGCCCGCGATCAGCTTCACCGTCGATCGGCCGATAAAGGCCTCCTCGTCGCCGCGGGCCGCCGCATCCCGGATGCCGCGCGCGACGGCCTCGGGCGAGTAGACCGGCGGCGGCGCGTCGGGGATGCGGGGCATCTTGTTGCGGCACCAGGAGAATTGCGGCGTGTTGACGGTGGGAAGCTGCACCATGGAAAGGCCGACCGGCACGTCGTCGTGGATCAGCTCGGTGCGCAACGCCGAGACGAAACCGCGCACCGCGTGCTTGGCCGCGCAATAGGCCGACTGCAGCGGGATCGAGCGGTAGGCGAGCGCCGAGCCGACGAAGACGATGCGGCCGTGGCGGGCGGGCCGCATCTCGGACAGGGCTGCGCGCGCGCCGTTGACCGAGCCCATGTAGACGACGTCGGTGACGCGTCGGAACTCCTCGTCGGTCATCTCGGCGAAGGGCGAGTAAACCGTGGTCATCGCGTTGTTGATCCAAAGATCGAACCCGCCGAATTCCTGGCTCGCGCGGGCCGCCGCCTCGCGCATCGCCACGGCGTCCGCGACGTCGGCGGAGATGGCCAGCGCCCTGACGCCGAGCGAGCGGATCTCCTTGGCGGTCGCCTCCAACCGCGCCTCGCCGCGGGCGATCACCGCGACGTTCCATCCGTCCGACGCGTAGAGCCGGGCGAGAGCCCGCCCGACGCCCGCCGTTCCGCCCGTGATCACCACGCCTGCCATATCGTCTCCTCGAGCCCGTTTCGCTTCGCCTGAGCCAAACCGGAGGAGGCGCGCGGCGGTTCCTCAGGCCGCGACCGCCTGGGCCCGCGCGCCGCGCACCGCCCGCCCGTCCGCGTCGAAGACGTGCAGCGCTTCCGGCCGTGCGGCGAGGCCCATGGTCGAGCCGCGCTCCAGGCGCACCTCGCCGGGCAGCTTGGCGACCACCGGCTCGGCGCCGCGGCCGGTGTCGAGGTAGACAAGGGTCACCTCGCCGAGCGACTCGGTCAGCGTTACCTGACCCCGGAAGAGCTCAGGCTGGCCGGGCTGGACGGGCACGAGATCCTCCGGCCGGACGCCGAGATAGCCGTTGCCGCCGGCCGCGCCCCGGTAGGGCAGAGCGAGGCTCAGGCGGGCGCCGCCCTCCGGCGTGACGGCGACGCCCTCGGGCGCGGCGTCCAGCCTCGCCGGCAGGATGTTCATCGAGGGCGAGCCGAGGAAGCGGGCGACGAAGAGGTTGTCGGGGCGGTTGTAGAGATCCATCGGCGAGCCGACCTGCTCGACGTTGCCCTTGTTGAGGACGACGATCCGATCCGCCAGCGTCATCGCCTCGACCTGGTCGTGGGTGACGTAGATCATCGTCGTGCCGTGCATCTTCTCGTGGAGGCGCGCGATCTCGATGCGGGTCTGGACGCGCAGCGCCGCGTCGAGGTTCGACAGCGGCTCGTCGAACAGAAACACCTTGGGGTCGCGGGTGATCGCGCGGCCGATGGCGACGCGCTGGCGCTGGCCGCCGGAGAGGGCTTTGGGCAGGCGGTCGAGATAGGGCTCGATCTGGAGGATCTTCGCCGCCTCGCGCACGCGCTTGTCGATCTCGGCCTTGGAGTTGTTCTTCTCCAGCTTCAGGCCGAAGGCCATGTTGTCGTAGACCGTCATGTGCGGATAGAGCGCGTAGGACTGGAACACCATGGCGATGCCCCGCTCCTTGGGCGTCGCGTCGTTGACGACGCGCCCGTCGATCTCGAGCGTGCCGGCGGTGATGTCCTCGAGCCCCGCGATGACGCGCAGCAGCGTCGACTTCCCGCATCCCGAGGGGCCGACGAAGACGACGAACTCGCCCGAGCGGATATCGAGGTCGATGCCGTGCAGCACGTTCACGGCGCCGTAGGACTTGCGGATCTTCGTCAGCTTCAGGTTCGCCATGGGGCCTCCCGCTCCTTTTTCTCGCTCAAGTCTCGATCGTTCCGATGAAGCTGCCATGCCC
>CANJKV010000315.1 GCA_947474855.1 Aurantimonadaceae bacterium
CATCGAGCGGAGCTTCGGCTGGATCGCCCGCTGCCGCAGGCTGGCCCGCGACCACGAGGCTACTCCGTCCTCTGCGCTCGGCTTCTTCGTCCTCGCTGCAGCCATGATCCTCGTCAGGCGGATGGCTCGAGCCTTATGAAACGGGGTCTGAGCTCGACTTTGGCCATTTCGACATGTCGCGGAACGCGCTGGGTGACGAAGCGGGCGTGATGGATAGGCTGATGATGTCCCTCGCCAGAGACGCCTCATGCCGCACCTGCCTGCCCGCTTCGCCGGGATCATCCTGTCCTTCGCTCCGCTGTTCGTCCACCGTTCGTGGCGACACGCTCAGGCGCTGCTGATCGGTGCGATCCTCTGTCCGGGCCGGCGCACGGTAGCGAGCGTGCTGCGGATCACGGGCCGGGCACGCGACCGCCATTTCGTGAACACCCACCGGGTGCTCAGCCGCGCCGCATGGTCGCCCCGTACCGGAGCCCGCATCCTGCTCCGGCTGCTCGTCGAAGCCTTCGCGCCGCGCGGTCCTATCGTCCTGGCGCTCGACGACACGATCGAACGGCGCTGGGGACGGCGCATTCAAGCCCGCGGGATCTACCGTGATCCGGTGCGTTCGTCCGGTGCCCATTTCGTCAAGACGAGCGGCGTGCGCTGGATGAGCCTGATGCTGCTCGCACCCATCCCCTGGGCCGGTCGGGTCTGGGCATTGCCGTTTCTGACTGCCCTCGTTCCGTCCGAGCGCGCCTGCCGGGAACAAGGCCGTCGGCACAAGACCCTGCTCGATGTCGGACGGCAGATGGCTCTGCAGGCGCGGCGCTGGCTGTCAGGGCGCGATCTCGTGCTGGTCGGCGATAGCGCCTTCTCGGCCTTGCTGTTTCTCGATGCTCTGCGCGGCAGCGGCGTCACCACCATCACGCGCCTCCGCCTCGATGCAGCGCTCTACGGTCCTGCGCCCCCAAGGCTTCCGGGCACGATCGGGCGCCCGCGCAAGAAGGGTGTGCGGCGGCCAACCCTGTCCAAGATCCTGACCGACTTGGGTACCATCTGGCAGCAGGTGAGCGTGCCGGGCTGGTATGGCACAGGTGAACGCAGGATCGAGATCACCTCGGCTTCCGCCGTCTGGCATCATTCCGGTCTGCCGGTGGTGCCAGTCCGCTGGGTTCTGATCCGCGATCCCGAGAACCACTTCGAGCCGCAAGCGCTACTCTGCACCGACCCCACACGAGATCCGACACAGATCGTGACGTGGTTCGTGCGCCGCTGGCAGGTCGAGGTCACCTTCCAGGAAGCGCGTGCCCATCTCGGCGTCGAGACCCAGCGCCAGTGGTCCGACAAGGCCATTGCCCGCACGACGCCCTGCCTGCTCGCCCTGTTCTCAATCGTCACCCTACTGGCCCAGCTGCTCCCAGCCCGTCAGCGGCGGCAGATCGCGACGACAGCGTGGTACCCCAAACCGCAGCCTACATTTTCGGACGCCCTCGCCGTCGTCCGCTATGCGATCTGGCGCGAAGAGGGTTTATCGACGTCACGTCGCAAACGCGACCGCAGGAAACCTCGGTTCCGTCTGCCGCCACCCTGGGCCTACGCTCTCTGCCAAGCAGCTTGATTGGCCAAAGTCGAGCTCAGAGTTTGTCCGGTAACTCATGATGCACGGCCAAGCCTTCGGACGAGGATCACGACGGCAGCGGCGTAGAGGAAGGCTTAAGCCAGGCGAGGGTCGCTTCTGGGTCCTTCCAGAGGCGACGGTTGCGGCTGATCCAACTGGAGAAGCGCTCAACGGTCCACCGGCGCGGATGCACCGCGAAGCCGATCTGATCTGGAGGCTTGCGCACGATGTGGACGGTGATGATCGAGGCGGTCGCAGGTTTGTCGCCGGCATAGCCTGCATCGGCAAACTCTTTGACGATGAACGGGAAAGTCCGGCCTGACAGGCGCAACACCGGTCCGGTTCCATCCTGGTACTGGACGTTGGCCGGCTGCGGATCGAGAACGAGAGCGCGCCCGTCCGTATCGACGAGCGCCTGACGCTTACGCCCTTTGATCTTCTTGCCGTCGTCGTAGCCGCACCTTAAACGATTCAACTCGCAAGGGCAGGGCTCTATTTGGCCTCGTAAGTGCCTGATAGAGTAATGCGGGCATTATCTGCGCCAGGGTAAGTACCGGAGCTCGTGTAGACGTAAGCTGTCGACCCCTTCCATGCCGCTACAGCTCCGACGCCCGTGGTGGTGACCTGCCCCGAAAACACTGGGAACGTACCGCTCTTTGGAGTAATGGGCAGGGTCATGGTCAGAGCTGCCGATCCAGAGTCGTTCGTGGTGATTGTGAAGTCGAGCTGAAACGTGACCGTTGCTCCGATACGCTTAAACGTGGCTGAATTTATCGACGAGCCACCAAGCGTCCCCGAGACTGCGCCGATTACAGGAGCGTAGGATTTCCACCCCACGAGGCCGATTCCCTCAATCGTAGGATCATCCATCAGGTTCGTTGGAGAGAACTCAAGCGACGAGCCCTCATTCGTCATACCGGAGGTGCCGATGTAGGGGCGGGAGGATGAGGCTACATAGTCGTTGAACTTCCGGAACGCGTTGCCTTGGACGTCCACTTTGATAACCGCCGAGCCGGATACGTGGATGTTATTCGTGGCCGCATCTACCGCGTGTACGCGGTTGAAGGTGTTAGCCCGGATCGTGTGCGTGGCCGGACGGTCGCTGGCGCGGATCTGGATATCGCCAGGGCCGCAATTACCCTCGTAGAAAGCATGATCCGATACGAGGCCAACGCCGCCCTCCGCCGGGCCACCAGTGATGATGACACCCCCGCGTATGACCGCCGCCGGGTTCATGCAGCCGTTTGTAGAAATTTCCCCACCCTGGATCGAGAACGTGGTCGGGTTGTCCGCCGTAAGCCCGATCTCGAAGTTGGGACCGATGTTGCTGTCGATGAAGCTGATCGCGTTCGGGTGGCTGAACGTCCCTTTCTTGAAGCGACCGCCGATGCGGTTAGAGGTGAGGGAGCTGTTTCGGAAGCGGGCTGAAAGTACGTCGACGCCATCGATCCCGACATCCCAGCCGATGATCATCAGGTCGTCAACATTGAGGAAAGCGGTTTTCGTGAGCTTGAGGGCGGCCCCTTTGACGTCGACCTTCTCTATGCGCATTCCGCTGACGGTCGAGTAGATATGCGGCCCGGCATTCGTGCCGCTGCCCGTGACAGTTATGGCGTCGAAGGCGCCGAGCCCGTATCGCAGCCAAGTCAGACCCCTTCCAGCGCCGCGAATAGAAGGGCGGGGATCGGTGTCACGCGTCAGCCCCGTCAGGTCGAGCGTCAGCCCGCCGGCGAGATAATATCCGCCGCCCGGCGCACAGACATCCTTGCGCAGGCTCTTGGCGCGGTCGATCGCCTCTTGAAAGGCAGTCGTATTGTCGGTGCCGGAAACGTAGTTGTTGTTGCCGTCGATGACGAGGTCGGCCTTGGCGCCGCGATCCTTAACGTTGACGCAATCGTCATAACGCTCGGAGAAGGTTCGCGGAATACCACCGGACGCGGCGCCCATCATGCCCGAGAGGTCGGCCGTGGAGCTATCCCCCATCGGTTTGAGGGTCGAGATCGTCGCGGCTCCGGTGAATACCGGGCTCGCGACCGGCGCCTTGGCCGAGAGCGCGTTCAGGAGGATCTGCGCGGAGCGATCGGCATAAACCGTACTCGCCGAAGCGGTCGAGTTGTCATTCGTCGTCTGGCTCGGCACGGGCGGGATGCTCACAGCGTCCTGCGCCCGAACGAACGCCGGGGCGCTCGCGAGGGCGGTAATCGCGACCAGAGCGTAGATGGGGCGGAAAAAGGACATAAAATGGCTCACTATATGACCTGAAACGTGCCGGCCTTGACGAAGGGGAGCTCCTTGATGACGGGCCCCAGCCCCGAGTCAGCATAGACGGGCAGGCCCGCGGCAAAATCCCTGTAAAGGACCGCTATCGCGTCCTGAAAACCGGGCGCGGTCAGCTCGAGCGCTACGAGGAGCGCCCTCGGTCGGAGTGACGGGCACGGCGGCAAGAGTTGTTAGCTTGAGGAGCGATCGCCCAAATTCAGTCATGCCGATCTCCGCAATGGCGACCAGGTGTGGATCGCAGTCGATGTGGATTGGCGTCGGAGCATAACCCCTCCTGCACCTCCGCTTGAATCACTGCGAGTTACAAGCTTTCTTCGAGTGAGACGAGATCACGATCGGCTCCGATCATGACCCAGTCTCAATCTGAAATTCGCTTTTTTGTCACTCAGTAGAGTGCGATTATGCCAGAGTTATGCTTCGGCCCTGATCCACAGTGGGGCGTATCAGAGACAGGTCCGATCCGAAATTGTGCTTCCAGGGGATCGGAATCAGCGATTTCGGCGGGACCTCGAAGCGGGGATTGGCGCGCGAGAAGCTCGGACTGTAGAATGGATCGGTCAGTCCGCTCCCCCACCGCTCGCGTACAATAGCGGCTTCTTTCGAGAGACGCGCAGCCTTCACCGGGCTGTTGTCGTGGCCTCGGCTGCGCGACTCCTTGTGGATTAGCTTGATCTCGGGGTCACACACGATCTTCATGCCTCGCTCCCGAATTCGGAGACAGAAGTCGACATCGTTGTAGGCGACCGCCAGGCTCTCGTCGAAGCCGCCCACGGCGAGGTAGTCGGCCCTGCGCACGAACAGGCAGGCAGCTGTGACGGCGGAAAACTGCTGCAGCAGCCGGCTCTTGCTGAACATCGCGTGGACATGGTCCGGGAGTCCGACATGGACGTGATCCGCGACCTGATGGTCGCCGATCCCGACATAGACTCCGAAATGCTGGAGGGTGTGGTCTGGATAGAGGAGACGGGCGCCAACGATTCCAACGTCTGGCATCGCGAGCCAAGCTCGGGCGCGTTCGTAGAGCTTGCCCGAGAGAAGCTCGGTATCGTTGTTGAGTAGACAGACGACCTCACCACGCGCCTGCGCGACGCCGCAATTGACGAGACGCGAGAAGTTGAAGCCGCTGGTGTCCCGCACCACGGTGAATCGGCTGGCGTCCTGCACGAGACCGTCGAGATATTCGAGGGTCTCGGCTTCTTCAGACCCGTTATCGACGATGACGATGTCGGTCAGAACGTCGGGGTAGGCTAAAAGGGAGTCGATGCAGGCCCTTAGGACGTCAAGTCCGTCCTTCGTTGGTATGACGACGGTGATCGTGGCCGGACGGGGCTGGGCCAGCGTTCGCACGGCAGCGACGCCAGGAACCTCCGCGTCTACGGACTGAAGCAGGTACCCGCGACGCGCGAAGTGATCGTTAATCGCGCGCTTGGCGGCCTTGAAGGCGTAGCTCTTCTCGCCCGGTGCCAGCGAGGTCGATCCCGGGATCTGACGCCAATGGTAGAGGATGTGC
>CANJKV010000316.1 GCA_947474855.1 Aurantimonadaceae bacterium
ACCGTGCCGGCGGAGACCCTGGCCTCGATCCGCACCCTCTTCGCGGCCGGCCGCTCCGGCGAGGAGGACACGGCCAGGACCATCCGCCGGATCCTCGACGACACCTCCTACCTCCTCGATCCGCACACCGCGGTCGGCGTCGGCGTCGCCGAGCGGCATCTCGGGGACGAGCCGATGATCACGCTCTCCACCGCCCATCCCGCGAAGTTCCCAGAAGCCGTGAAGCGGGCGTGCGGCCGCGACGCCAGCCTTCCCGTCAGCCACGAAGGCCTGATGGAGCGGGCCGAACAGTTCGACCGGCTTCCCGCGGAACTCTCCGCCGTCCAGACCTACGTCCTCGCCCGGAGCCAGGCCGCGGCCAAGGGAGCCGCCGCTTGAGCGCCCGGATCACCGAACTGGCGAACGGCATGACCGTCGCCACCGAAGACATGCCCCTTCTGGAAAGCGCGGCCCTCGGCATCTGGGTGAAGAGCGGGGCGCGCGACGAGCTCGCCGACGAGCACGGCCTCGCCCATCTCCTGGAGCACATGGCCTTCAAGGGCACGTCGCGCCGCTCGGCGCGCGCCATCGCCGAGGAGATCGAGGACGTCGGCGGCGAGCTGAACGCCGCGACCACGGTCGAGACGACCTCCTACTACGCCCGCGTCCTTCGCGACGACGTGCCGCTCGCCTTCGACATCCTCGCCGACATCATCACCGACTCGCGCTTCGATCCGGCCGAGCTCGAGCGCGAGCAGTCGGTGATCCTCCAGGAGCTCGGCGCCGCCGAGGACACGCCCGACGACATCGTCTTCGACCGCTTCCAGGCGACCGCCTTCGCCGACCAGGTCATCGGCCGTCCGATCCTGGGCACGCGCGAGAGCGTGAAGTCCTTCACGCCCGAATCGCTGCGCGCCTATCTCGGGCGCAACTACGATCCATCGCGCATGATCGTCAGCGCCGCCGGCGCCGTAGACCACGACGCGATCTGCCGCCAGATCGAGGACGCCTTCTCGGGCTTCCGCGCCACGCGCCCGCCCGCCGGGCCGGCGCCCGCCGCCCGCTACACCGGCGGCGAGTTCCGCGAGAGCCGCGACCTCCAGGACGCCCAGCTCGTTCTCGGCTTCCAGGGCCGGCCCTACTACCAGCGCGACTTCTATGCGAGCCAGGTCCTCGCCCATGTCCTGGGCGGCGGCATGTCCTCGCGCCTGTTCCAGGAGATCCGCGAGACCCGCGGCCTGTGCTACGCGATCTACGCCTTCCACTGGTCCTTCTCCGATACCGGCATCTTCGGCGTCCACGCCGCGACCGGGGAGGAGGAGCTCGCCGAGCTCGCCCCCGTCATCATCGACGAGCTGATGCGCGCCTCCGCCGGCATCGGCGAGGCGGAACTGACGCGCGCCCGCGCCCAGATGCGCTCCTCGCTCCTGATGAGCCAGGAAAGCCCGGGGTCCCGCGCCGGCCAGATCGCCCGCCAGCTGATGTTCGCCGGCCGCACCATCACCAACGAGGAGCTCCTCGACCGCCTCGCCGCGATCACGCCCGAGCGCATCTGCGATCTCGCGGAGCGCTTGTTCCTGCAGGGGCCGGCGACGCTCGCTGCGATCGGGCCGATCGACCACCTGCCGGGCCTGGGCGAGCTGTCGACCCGCCTGTCGGCCGGCGCGCCGCCTCCCGTCCAGGCCCTCGCGGCCGGGCGCTGAGACGCGAAGGCGGTCGGCGCGCCATGCGGCTGTTCGACCAGCTGTTCGGACAGGTCCTGCCGGACATTGCCGACGAGCGCCTCCTGTTGCGCCTGCCGCGTGCCGACGACTACCCGCAATGGCGCGACCTCAGGGCCGAGAGCCGCGCCTTTCTGGCGCCCTGGGAGCCGGCCTGGAGCGGGGACGAGCTGTCGCGCCCCGCTTATCGCGCGCGCCTCAAGCGCTACCGCCAGGAGGCGGTGGAGCGATCCGGCTACACCTTCTTCCTCTTCGACGCGAAGGGCGGCATGCTTCTGGGCGGGGCGACCGTCGGCCAGATCCGGCGCGGCGTCGCCCAGAGCTGCACGCTCGGCTACTGGATGGGCGAGCGCTATGCCGGCCGCGGCCTGATGCGCGGCGCGGTGGAACTGATCAAGCCCTTCGTCTTCGAGGTCGAGCGCCTGCACCGCATCGAAGCGGCCTGCCTGCCCACCAATGCGCGCTCGATCGCCCTCCTCCAGCGTTGCGGATTCCGCTACGAGGGCCACCTGCGCAAGTATCTGAAGATCGACGGGCGCTGGGAGGACCACAACCTCTACGCCCTTCTCGCCGAGGACGGCGGCGCCCGCCCCGCTCCCGGCCGTCTCCATTCCGCCGCAGCCGGGTGAGATGGCGCGTTCAGCCGCTTCGCGCCGTTTCGTCAGACCGTTCCGAGTACCCGCCCGCCGATGCCGACCTTCCGAGAGATCACGACCCGTCTCGTCCCGCTGCTCATGCTCGTCGGCGCGCTGCTTCTCGCCGCCGGCGTGCCGGCGCGCGCGCTGACGCCGCTCAGCGTCGGCCAGGACGAGACGGCGATCAACCTCCTGCCGGGCATCGAGTTCCACCGCTCGGAGGATCGGAACTTCCAGGTGTCCACCGTTCCCGGCCCCGACGGCATCGTGCGCCGCATCGAGGTCGAGGCGACGGCGCCGAGCGGCCCGGTCAACTGGGCCGTCTTCGCCCTCGCCAATCCGAGCGACGAGCAGTTCGACCGCCTGATCGTCGCGCCGAACTTCCGCCTGGCGGGCTCCGGCGTCCTCAACCCCGACCTCGGCTCGCAGCGCGTCCTGTCGATCACGCCTTCCGAAGGCTTCGCGCTCGACCGCCAGACCGCGAGCGAGGGCGACGTCTTCCGCCTCACCCTCGATCCCGGCGCCGTCGTCACCTTCGTCGCCGAGCTCTCCTCGCCCAAGCTCCCCGAGATCCGCTTGTGGGAGCCCGACGCCTACAAGGACACGGTCAACTCCTACACCCTTTATCGCGGCATCGTTCTCGGCATCGCCGGCCTCCTCGCCGTGTTCCTGACGATTCTCTTCGTGGTGAAGGGCTCGGCGATGTTTCCCGCGACCGCCGCGCTCGCCTGGGCGGTGCTCGCCTATATCTGCATCGACTTCGACTTCTGGCAGAAGCTGATGCCCGCCGCGATCGCGCAGGAGCGCATCGCGCGCGCGGGCGTCGAGGTGGCGCTCGCCTTCACCCTCGTCCTCTTCCTCTACGCCTATCTCAACCTCAATCGCTGGCACGGCGTCCTGTCGATCTTCACCGGCCTCTGGCTCGCGGGCCTCGCCGTTCTCGCCGGCCTCGCGGTCTTCGATCCGATCCTCGCCTCCGGCATCGCCCGCGTCTCGCTCGCGGTGATCGCCGGCGTCGGGCTCGTCCTGATCCTGTATCTCGCCTTTCTCGGCTACGACCGCGCCGTGATGCTGATCCCGACCTGGGCGCTCGTCCTGTTCTGGCTCTTCGGCACCTGGCTCACCGTCACCGGCCGCCTGGACAACGACGTGATCCAGCCGGCCATCGGCGGCGGCCTCGTCCTGATCGTCCTTCTCATCGGCTTCACCGTCATGCAGCACGCCTTCGCCGGCGGGGGCATCGTCGACGGACGCATCTCCGACCTCGAGCGCCAAGCGCTGGCGCTGGCCGGCACGGGCGACGCGATCTTCGACTGGGACGTGACGCGCGACCGCATCTATGCCGGCGTCGACGGCGAGGCGCTGGCCGGCATGCCGATCGCCGCGATGAACGGCCCGGCCCGCGAATGGCTGCCGATCCTTCATCCCGACGATCGCGACCGCTTCAAGCTCGCCCTCGACACGATTCTGGAGCACCGCCGCGGCCGCATCCAGCAGGATTTCCGCCTGCGCGACGAGGAGGGCCATTATCACTGGGTATCCTTGCGCGCCCGGCCCGTTCTCGGATCCGACGGCGAGGTCGTGCGGTGCGTGGGCACCATGAACGACGTCACCGAGCGCAAGAAGTCCGAGGAGCGCCTCCTTCACGACGCGCTGCACGACCAGCTCACCGGCCTGCCCAACCGCGAGCTGTTCATCGACAGGCTCGACGCGATCGTCGCGCTCCTGTCCTCGCGCCAGGACATGCGCCCGAGCGTCTTCGTCGTGAACGTCGACCGCTTCCGCCAGGTCAACGAGGATTTCGGCCTCGCCACCGGCGACACGATCCTTCTCACCCTCGGCCGCCGCCTGAAGCGCGTCCTGAAGCCCCAGGACTCGCTCGCCCGGCTGTCGGGCGACCAGTTCGGCCTGATCCTGGTGTCCGAAACCACGGCGGACGGCATCGCCGCCTTCGCCGAGCAGCTCCGCGCCGCGATCCGAGCGCCCATCGCCATCGGCGGGCGCGAGATCGTCCTCACCGCCTCGCTGGGCGTCGCCACCTTGAGCCCCGCAGTGCCCGCGCCGGAGGCCATCAAGGAGGCGGAACTCGCGATGTTCCAGGCCAAGAAGCTCGGCGGCGACCGCATCGAGCCCTTCCGCCCCGCCCTCAAGACGGCCGTGTCCGGCCGTCTCCAGCTCGAATCGGACCTGCGCCGGGCTCTGGAGCGCGGCGAACTCTTCCTCGTCTACCAGCCCATCGTGCGCCTCGCCGACGCGCAGATCGCCGGCTTCGAGGCGCTGATGCGCTGGGAAAGCCCGAAGCGCGGGCTCGTGTCGCCCGCCGACTTCGTGCCGCTCGCCGAGTCCTGCGACCTCATCGTGCCGCTCGGCCAATTCGCGCTGGAAGAAGCGGCCCGCCGCTTGTCCGACTGGCGGCGCCTGCCGGGCGCCGAGAGCCTCACCGTGTCCGTCAACATTTCCAGCCGCCAGCTCATCCGCCAGGATCTCCTGTCGGACGTGCGCGCGGTGCTGTCGCGCTATCAGCTCGCGCCGGGCGCCTTGAAGCTGGAGATCACCGAAAGCGTCGTGATGGACAATCCCGAGCGCTCGGCCCAGCTCCTCGTGCGCCTGCGCGAGCTCGGCGTCGGCCTGTCGCTGGACGATTTCGGCACGGGCTATTCCTCGCTCGCCTACCTCATGCGCTTTCCCTTCGACACGCTGAAGATCGACCAGTCGTTCCTGCGCGCGAACAACACGCATCCGCAGCGCCCGATCATCGTCCAGTCGATCGCCACCATGGCGCACGAGCTGGGCCTGGCCGTCGTCGCCGAAGGGGTGGAAACGGAAGAGGACGTCGCGCGCCTGCGCGAGCTGAAGTGCGAATACGCGCAGAGCTACCTGTTCTCGCAGCCGCTCACCGCGGAGGCCGTGCGCAAGCGCCTGGGCGACCGCCGCAACGGCCGCCGCGCCAGCTAGAGCCTGTTATGGACCATGGATAGGTGTTGTGCTGGCTGTGCCGAGCCGCCGGGTAGGAGCCGAAGGCCGCCGTGAGCCCGAGGCTATCGGCA
>CANJKV010000317.1 GCA_947474855.1 Aurantimonadaceae bacterium
AGCTCAAGCAGGCCGCGGTCTCCAAGATCGTCATCGAGCGCCCGCACAAGAAGTGCCGCGTCACGATCCACTCGGCTCGTCCGGGCATCGTGATCGGCAAGAAGGGCGCGGACATCGAGAAGCTTCGCAAGAAGCTCAATGCGCTGACCAACGCCGAGACGCACATCAACATCGTCGAGGTGCGCAAGCCCGAGATCGACGCGACGCTCGTCGCCCAGTCGATCGCACAGCAGCTGGAGCGCCGCGTCGCGTTCCGCCGCGCCATGAAGCGCGCCGTCCAGTCGGCGATGCGCCTCGGCGCCGAAGGCATCCGCATCAACTGCGGCGGCCGTCTCGGCGGCGCGGAGATCGCGCGCACGGAGTGGTACCGCGAGGGCCGCGTTCCGCTGCACACGCTGCGCGCCGACATCGACTACGGCACGGCCGAGGCCGAGACCGCCTACGGCATCTGCGGCGTCAAGGTCTGGATCTTCAAGGGCGAGATCCTCGAGCACGATCCCATGGCGTCCGAGCGCCGCCAGGTCGAAGGCGAGGGTCAGGGCCATGGTGGTGGCGGCGGTCGCCGTCGCGACCACGCCTGACGCCTGAGTTTCGGAGACGAATGCAATGCTTCAGCCAAAGCGCACCAAATTCCGGAAGGCCTTCAAGGGGCGCATCCACGGCAACTCGAAGGGCGGCACCGAGCTGAACTTCGGCGGGTTCGGCCTCAAGGCCTTGGAGCCCGAGCGCGTCACGGCGCGGCAGATCGAGGCGGCCCGCCGCGCGATCACCCGCCAGATGAAGCGCCAGGGTCGCGTCTGGATCCGGATCTTCCCGGATCTGCCGGTCACCGCCAAGCCCACCGAAGTCCGCATGGGCAAGGGCAAGGGCGCGATCGAGTACTGGGCGGCCCGCGTCGCCCCCGGTCGCATCATGTTCGAGATCGACGGCGTCGACGAAGTCACCGCGCGCGAGGCCCTTCGCCTCGGTGCAGCCAAGCTGCCGATCCGCACGCGCTTCATCCAGCGCATCGCAGAGTAAGGAGAGCGTGACGTGAAAGCTTCCGACGTCAAGTCCATGACCCAGGACGAACTCACCACGGAACTCGCCAAGCTGAAGAAGGAGCAGTTCAACCTCCGCTTCCAGCGGGCGACGGGCCAGCTCGAGAACACGTCGCGCTTCAAGGAAGTGCGCCGCGACATCGCCCGCATCAAGACGATCGCCCGCCAGAAGGCGTCGGCGGCTCAAGGCTGAGGTAGGACCATGCCCAAGCGCATCCTGCAGGGGACGGTGGTCTCCGACAAGAACGACAAGACGGTCGTGGTGCTGGTGGAGCGTCGCTTCACCCACCCGCTGTTCAAGAAGACCGTGCGCCGGTCAAAGAAGTACAAGGCCCACGACGAGTCCAACCAGTTCAAGGTCGGCGACGTCGTCTCCATCGAGGAGACCCGTCCGATCTCGAAGGACAAGAGCTGGATCGTCGTGTCCGGCGGCAACCAGGCCGCCTCGGCGTAAGGTGAAGACAAGGAGCGGGAGACGCGCTATAGGGCGCGATCCCGATTCCGAGAAGAGCTGTAAAGGCGACCTCACATGATTCAGATGCAAACAAACCTCGACGTCGCCGACAACTCGGGCGCTCGTCGTGTCATGTGCATCAAGGTTCTCGGCGGTTCCAAGCGGAAGTACGCCTCGGTCGGCGACATCATCGTCGTGTCGATCAAGGAAGCGATTCCGCGCGGACGCGTCAAGAAGGGCGATGTGATGAAGGCGGTGGTGGTTCGCACCGCGAAGGATATCCGTCGGGCCGACGGCTCGGTGATCCGGTTCGACCGGAACGCCGCCGTTCTGATTGACAACAAGAAAGAGCCGGTCGGCACCCGCATCTTCGGCCCGGTTCCCCGCGAGCTTCGCGGCAAGAACCACATGAAGATCGTTTCGCTCGCCCCCGAAGTGCTGTAAGGAGCCGCGCGATGAACAAGATTCGCAAAGGCGACAAGGTCGTCGTGCTCGCCGGCAAGGACAAGGGCCGGCAGGGCGAGGTCGTCCAGGTCATGCCGAAGGACGACAAGGCCGTCGTGCGCGGCGTCAACATGGTCAAGCGCCATCAGCGCCAGACTGCCAGCCAGGAAGCGGGCATCGTTTCCAAGGAAGCTCCGATCCACCTGTCCAACATCGCCATCGTTCTCGGCGACGGCAAGGCGACGCGGGTCGGCATAAAGGTTCTCGAGGACGGGAAGAAGGTGCGCGTCGCCAAGCGCACCGGGGAGCAGATCGATGGCTGAGGCCACCTACGAGCCGCGCCTGAAGCGCGTTTATCGCGAGGAGATCCGCAAGGCCCTCCGCGAGCAGTTCGCCTACGGCAACGAGATGCAGGTTCCGCGTCTCGACAAGATCGTGATCAACATGGGCGTGGGCGAGGCCACGGGCGACTCGAAGAAGCCGTCGGTCGCTGCCGAGGACCTCGCGAAGATCGCCGGCCAGAAGCCGGTTATCACCCGCGCCCGCAACTCGATCGCGGGCTTCAAGGTCCGCGAGAACATGCCGATCGGCGCGAAGGTCACCCTGCGCAAGGATCGCATGTACGAGTTCATGGACCGCCTGGTTCAGATCGCGCTTCCGCGCGTTCGCGACTTCCGCGGCCTGAACCCCAAGAGCTTCGATGGCCGCGGCAACTTCGCCATGGGCATCAAGGAGCACATCGTTTTCCCCGAGATCAACTACGACAAGGTCGATCAGATGTGGGGAATGGACATCATCGTCTGCACGACGGCGAAGACTGACGACGAAGCCCGCGCCCTTCTGAAGGCGTTCAACTTCCCGTTCCGCCAGTAACGACAGGCGAGTAGAGGACACAAGGCCATGGCCAAGAAGGGCATGATCGAGAAGAACAAGCGGCGCGAGAAGCTGGTGGCGAAGTTCGCCGCCAAGCGCGCTGCCTTGAAGGCGATCACCACGAATGCCGACACGCCGATCGAGGAGCGCTTCAAAGCGCAGCTGCAGCTTGCGGCGCTTCCCCGGAACGGCTCGAAGGTTCGCGTGCGCAATCGCTGCGACGTGACCGGGCGCCCGCGCGCCTACTACCGCAAGCTCAAGATGAGCCGCATCGCGCTTCGCGAGCTTGGCAACAACGGCCAGATCCCTGGCCTGGTCAAGTCGAGCTGGTAAGGAGGATTCGCCATGTCTTTGTCCGATCCTCTGGGCGATATGCTCACCCGCATCCGCAACGCGGTGATGCGCAACAAGAACTCGGTCTCGACGCCGGCTTCGAAGTTGCGTGCCCGTGTGCTCGACGTCCTTAAGGACGAGGGCTACATCCGCGGCTACACGCAGACCGAGTTCGAGAACGGCAAGGCCGAGTTCGAGATCGAGCTGAAGTACTACGAGGGCACTCCGGTTATCCGCGAGATCGCCCGCGTGTCCAAGCCCGGCCGCCGGGTCTACGTGTCCGCCAAGACCATCCCGCAGGTCGCCAATGGTCTGGGCATTTCGGTGCTCTCCACGCCCAAGGGCGTAATGGCCGATCACAGCGCCCGCGAGCAGAACGTCGGCGGCGAGGTGCTCTGCCGCGTCTTCTAACGCATCGGCAGGGCATCGCAACGCGACGAACGACAGGGTTTTGAGAGATGTCTCGTATTGGTAAGAAGCCGGTTGCGGTGCCGAGTGGCGTCACCGCCTCCGTCGACGGCAAGACCGTCAGGGCCAAGGGGCCGAAGGGCGAGCTTCAGTTCGTCGTCAATGACGAAGTGCTGGTCAAGCTCGAGGACGGCGCGGTTCACGTCGATCCTCGCGATCAGTCCAAGGATGCGCGCTCCAAGTGGGGCATGTCCAGGACGATGATCTCCAACATCTTCTCGGGCGTCTCGAAGGGTTTCGAGAAGCGCCTTGAGATCAGCGGCGTCGGGTATCGTGCCGCGATGCAGGGCAAGAACCTGCAACTCGCGCTCGGCTATAGCCATGACGTCGTCTATCAGGTGCCGGAAGGCATCACGGTAGCGGTGCCCAAGCCGACGGAAATCATCGTCACCGGCATCGACAAGCAGCAGGTCGGTCAGGTCGCGGCGGAAATCCGCGAGTACCGCGGCCCGGAACCCTACAAGGGCAAGGGCGTGAAGTACGCGGGCGAGAAGATCGTCCGTAAGGAAGGCAAGAAGAAGTAAGGCACCCTCCCATGTCCAGCCCCAAGGAAGTCCGGCTGAAGCGCGCGTCGCGCATCCGCCGCGTCATCAAGAAGGTGGCGAACGGGCGTCCGCGCTTGTCCGTCCATCGCTCTTCGAAGAACATCTACGCCCAGGTCATCGACGACGTGGAAGGCGTGACCCTTGCGGCCGCCTCGACGCTCGACGCCAACCTGCGCTCCAGCCTCAAGACCGGCGCCGACGTCGCGGCGGCCGCGGCCGTCGGCAAGCTCCTCGCCGAGCGCGCCAAGGCAGCCGGCGTGACGGACGTGGTCTTCGATCGCGGCTCGTTCATCTATCACGGCCGCGTCAAGGCTGTGGCCGAGGCGGCGCGCGAGGGCGGGCTCAACTTCTGATCCGTCGGGGTGGGCAGCGGGGTTTTCCGCAGCGCTCACCTGGTTTATAGCGACGCATCGAACAAGCGGCCCGGCGCAGTGTCGCCTGGGCCGCTTTCGCCGGTTTCGACGGGCTCGAAATCACTCCCTGACGCCATCCGGAAAAGAACAAGGACAGGATCATGGCGCCCAGAAATGATCGTAACGATCGTGAGGACCGCGACGACGGGTTCGTCGACAAGCTGGTCCACATCAACCGCGTCGCCAAGGTGGTGAAGGGCGGCCGTCGCTTCGGCTTCGCCGCGCTCGTCGTCGTCGGCGACCTGAAGGGCCGTGTCGGCTTCGGCCATGGCAAGGCCCGGGAAGTGCCGGAGGCCATCCGCAAGGCCACCGAAGCCGCCAAGCGCGACCTGATCTTCGTGCCGCTGCGCGACGGCCGCACGCTGCACCACGACGTGTCGGGCCGCCACGGCGCCGGCAAGGTCCTGCTGCGCACCGCCGAGGCCGGCACCGGCATCATCGCCGGCGGTCCGATGCGCGCCGTCTTCGAAGCCGTCGGCATGCACGACGTCGTCGCGAAGTCGCTCGGCTCGTCGAACCCGTACAACATGGTTCGCGCCACCTTCGACGCGCTGAAGGTTTCGGCGCATCCCAAGGACGTCGCAGCGCGCCGCGGCATCAAGTACTCGACCCTGCAGTCTCGCCGCGCCAACGTCGTCGGTGCTGCCGCTGCGGCCGAGGAAGCGTGAGCCGAGGGGTAAGGGGACCAGTCATGGCCAAGACCGACACCGCCACGGGCAAGACGCTCACCGTCGAGCAGACCGGCAGCCCGATCCGCCGCCCCGTCGACCAGC
>CANJKV010000318.1 GCA_947474855.1 Aurantimonadaceae bacterium
CCCGAGTTCGGGTCTGTCCCAACCGGGTCCCGGGTCTGCCTTCGGGGATACTCCACGGCGCGGACCGTTACGGCCCGCACCGCTCCTCGCGCGTCGCGCCGCCCGGCCGCCCGCTCCTCCGGAAGAAGCGAACCGCACCGGACCTCGCCCGCCGACCCCCTCGAACGATCCCGGTGATCATTCGCGCCCATCCGAATGGGCCGGCGGTGACGGGGAACGTAGGGGAGTGGCGGAGGGGCGTGGACAAGTCGCCGCTTCAGGGGCGTCGCGCGTGGCGGATCGGCGGCGGTGCGCGCCTTCACGATGATGCGGCCCGGCTCCATGACGGTTCGGCGTCGTCGGCACGGCGGTCAATGAATTCGAGCCGCTCAGGCGGCATCGATGAGGCGCACCGATTAGGTTCGAAGCATGCTTCAATCAATGCAGCGGTGGTGTTCGACCGCAGACGACCCTTCCAAGCCATAACCGTCTGGGATCGACTTGCTCGTAAGCGGCCGTTCGATCAGACAACGTCATGATGGGTTAGCTTGGGGAAGGTGGAATGCGGAGCTTCGAGCTACGTGCCATGGAGCGGGGCGACCTCGATCGACTCCAGCTCATATCCTCGCAGGCTCGCGAGCGTTACCGATCGATCCCCGAACTAGCCCATATTGCCGATGCGCCGCCGCTGACTGCTGAAAGGTTGGAGGTCTGTCGTGTTGAGGTGGCAGTTGGGTTGAACGATTCGAACCCGATTGGCTTCGCTGCTACGCGGCCACTCGACGGACTCCTCTACCTCGACAACATCTCGATCTTCGCGGATGTGTCCGGACGCGGTGTCGGCGCGGCGCTTATGGCCTCGGTTCTCGATCACGCAGCCGCAACCCAGGCTCCGGCGGTATCCCTTACTACATTCAGGCAACCGGCGTGGAACGGACCTTGGTTCCGAAGGCACGGCTTCAAGCTTATGCGTGCTGACCAGATTGGAGCCGGGCTGCGAGAAGTGATGGAACGCCAGTGGCAGACGCTCGATCCGAAGAGCCGAGAGACCTTGGTTCGGGATCTGTAACGACCGGTTCTCTGCGACGCTGCCGCAAACCGGAACGTCGCCTTTCCACCCTCACCGACCGGAGCCATGGGCGCCGCAGGCGTGGAGGCGGGGTCGGGTCAGCGAGCGGCGAGCCCCGGACGGACGAAGGCGTCCCAGCAGCGGCTGAGCGCGATCGGCTGGTGGTCCGTCAGCGCCGGTTGGTAGAGGGAGAGGAGCTTGTCGTTGGCGTTGGTGACCGGGCACTTGGGGTAGAGGACGAGGTCGGTGTCGGCGACGGCCGCGAGGACGGCGGCGTCGGGGTCGGGCACGGCGCGGAAGGGGTCGGCGCCGATGGCGACGAGGCGGGTGCCGTGGCGGTCAAGGAGGTAGGGGAAGGGGTTCACGAAGTTGATGTTCATGATCGTCTCGAAGCGCACCCCGTGCCGCGCCTCGTAGGCGAGGATCGCGCCCGCCGCCTCGTCGGCGGCCATGAGCCAGGTCAGCTGGAAGTCCGGCTCGGTGTAGAGCGTGAAGGACGGCAGCATCTCTTGGGCCGAGAAGTAGCGCCAGGTCTCGGGAAAGCCGCTGTAGGCGGTCATCATCTTGCGGGCGCGCTCGACCACTTCGGAGCGCTGCGAGACGGAGCCCAGGGTCTTCAGGTGCTGGTGGGGCAGGGCGACGTAGTTGACTTGGCCGACGAGGGCGCGGGCGGCGCGCTGGGTGATCTGCACGACGGTCGGCAGAGACGAGGCCGCGACGAGGGCGATCACGCTGACGAAGGCCGTGCCCTTGAAACGGTTCGCCCGCACGAGGATGCGCAGGAGCACCGGCCAGACGAAGATGAAGCCCTGGCCGCCGGTGTTCTGCGTCTCGAAGAACAGTGCGGCGAAGGCCGTCGCGCCGAGCCAGACGACGTCGCAGTCGGCAAGGTCGCGCAGCGTCGCGAACGCGCCGGCCGGGCGCAGACTGCTCAAGCGGCGCAGCATCGCGCGACCGTCGAGCCAGAGAAGCGCGAGACCGAGGACCACGAGGGGGCCGACGACGCGGAAGTGGATGGAGCTCGCCTGGACGAAACGAGGCAGAAGGCTGCCCGTGTTCATCGAGACGAGGGCCGCGATGTCGGCGAGATAGGGGAGGACGACGCCCGTCGTCGCCTGGAGAAGGCCGAGGCCAAGAGCGAAGGCGCCGGCAACCGCGAGCGCGCCGCGCAGATCGACGCGGCCGGCGCAGAAGGCGAGGGCGCAGAGCAGCCCGCCGGCGACGAAGCCGGTGATCTTGATCAGGAACAGCGCCAGCATGGCGCCGGCGATCAGCGGGAGGAGACGGCGGCGCCTTTCCACGAAGACCAACGCCGAGGCCAGCACGTAGAGGAGCTGGCTGGTGTGGCGGTTGTAGATGCCGAAGCCGTCGATGCCGGGGTAGAAGTAGTATTCCTCGACGTTCACCGGCAGGAGCGAGAAGACGAGGAACGGCACCAGAAGCGCGAAGGCAAGGGTGCGCGAGCGCTTGTCGACGTCGAGGAGCACCAGCGCCATCAGCGGCGCGGTGACGGCGAGAAGACACCACTGCGCGATCAGGAGCGGCTGGCCCTCGGGAAAGAGCGCCAGCGTGCCCGCGAAGAGCCAGTAGCCGAGCGGGCCGCCGGGGGCGAAGAAGTCGGCCGCCGGCATCTGCCCGTCGAAGACGCGGTTGGCGCCGTCGAAATAGATGAAGAGGTCCCAGTAGAAGGGGCCGACCGGCAGCGTCAGCCGCAAGGACAGGAGCGTCGGCAGGACGGCGAGAACCGCGAGGAGCGCGAGAACGGGCGGCACGGACAGTCCGAGCGCCCTGCCGCCGCCGCGGCCGCGCTCCTGAAGGGTGTCGGTGACCATGCTCGCTTCTCCGCCGCAATCGGGCGAAAGAATGCGCCGCCGGGATTAAGCCCCGGTTGCCAGGGCGCCGGAGACGCGCGCCGCATGCCCGCGTATGTCGCAAACAGGCTGCACGCCGCCGCCGGGCTTGGTTAGACCTGAAGGCCGAAAAGCCGGAACCGCCGGCGCCGGTCCTTTCGAGGAGTTCGTGTCATGCAAGCCCGTGCCCGCGCAGTCGTGATCGGAGGCGGCGTCGTCGGCGTCTCGACGCTCTACCACCTCGCCAAGAAGGGCTGGACGGACAGCGTCCTCATCGAGCGCAAGGAGCTGACCTCCGGCTCGACCTGGCATGCGGCCGGCCTCCTGCCGCTGTTCAACCTGTCCTATTCGGTCGGCCAGCTGCACAAGTACTCGGTGCGCTTCTACAGGGAGTTGCAGGCCGAGACGGGAATGAACGTCGGCTTCTCCAACGTCACCAACATCCGCCTCGCCAAGACGCAGGACCGGCTCGACGAGTACCGCTACTATGCCGGCATCGCCGAGACGATCGGCGTGCCGGTGAAGTTCCTCACCCCCGAGGAGCTGAAGGCAGTCTGGCCGCTCTGCGAGACCGACGGGATCCTCGGCGCGCTGCAGCACCCGGAGGACGGCTACATCCAGCCGGCCGACCTGACCCAGGCGCTCGCCAAGGGCGCGCGCGACATGGGCGCGACGATCCACCGCTATACCACGGTCTCGGCGATCGAGCGGCTGGCCGGCGGCGAGTGGAAGGTGGTCACCGACAAGGGCGAGATCGTGTGCGAGCACGTGATCTCGGCGACGGGCAACTTCGCGAGGCGGACCGGCGCGATGGTCGGGCTCGAAGTGCCCGTGATCCCCGTCGAGCACCAGTACATCGTCACCGAGCCCCACCCCGCGATCCTGGAGCGCAAGCGCCAGGGCCTGCCGGAGATGGGCGTCCTGCGCGAATCGGATTCGGGCTGGTACATGCGCGAGGAGGCCGGCGGCCTCATCCTCGGCCCCTACGAGGAGGGCGCGCCGGCCTGCTACGTCGACGGGCCGGACGCGGAAAGCGAGTACGAGCTGTTCCAGGAGGACCTGGAGCGCCTCGAGCCCTACATCGAGACGGCCTTCGTGCGCGTGCCGGCCTTCGGCGAGGTCGGCATCAAGAAGGTCTACAACGGCGCCATAGCCTATACGCCGGACGGCTCGCCGATCGTCGGTCCGGCGCCGGGCCTCAAGAACTTCTGGCTGAACGAGGGCCATTCCTTCGGCATCACCGCCGCGGGCGGCGCCGGCTGGCAGCTCGCCGAGTGGATCGTTGACGGCGCGCCGACGGTGGACATGGTCGGTGTCGACCCGCGCCGCTTCGGTCCCTACGCGACCGAAGGCTACCTCATCGAGAAGAACGAGGAGGCCTATTCCAACGTCTTCACCATGCACTACCCGGACGAGGAGCGCACCGCCGCCCGTCCCCTGAAGACCTCGCCCTCCTACGACCGCCAGAAGGCGCTCGGCGGCGTGTTCGGCTCCGTCTACGGCTGGGAGCGCGCCAACTGGTTCTGCCCGCCGGACTATTCGGTGCCGGAGGCCGAGCTGGATCTGGGCGCCGACGTGCTGCTCAAGCACAACCACGCGCCGGCAGGCGAGGATGGGCGCATCCGCGAGCGCTGGAGCTTCCGCCGGTCCAACTACTTCCCCTTCGTCGGGGAGGAGGTGAAGGCGGTGTCGGAGGGCGTCGGCCTCCTCGACATGAGCCCCTTCGCCAAGGCCTGGGTGTCCGGTCCGGGGGCGGAAGCCTGGCTCGACGGGCTCCTCGCCAACAAGCTGCCGAAGCTCGGCCGCGTCGCGCTGACGCACGTCCTGACCGAGGCGGGCGGCGTTCTGTCGGAGTTCACCGTGTTCCGCGCGGCGGCCGACCGCTTCTACCTCGTCTCGGCCGGCGGCCTGGAGGCGATCGACCACGACTTCCTCCAGAAGAACCTGCCGGCCGACGGCAGCGTGCGCTTCCAGCCGGCGACCACCGCGATGGGCGTCCTGGTGCTGGCAGGCCCGCGCTCGCGCGAGGTCCTGCAGAAGCTGACGCGCGCCGATCTCTCGACGAAGGCCTTCCCCTGGCTGTCCGGCAAGCGGATCTCGGTCGGCCGCGCCAACGCGCTGGCGCTGCGCGTGAACTTCGTCGGCGAGCTCGGCTGGGAGCTGCACCACCCGATCGAGATGCAGAACGCCATCTACGACGCCCTGATGGAGGCCGGCGCCGAGTTCGGCATCCGCCCCTTCGGCATCCGCGCGATGAACGCCATGGCTCTGGAGAAGAGCTATCGGCAGATGGGCCGCGAGCTGTCGATCGAGTACAACGCCTTCGCCTCCGGCCTCGACCGCTTCGTGCAGCCGAACAAGGGCGCCTTCATCGGCCGCGACGCGGTGGTTCGGGCC
>CANJKV010000319.1 GCA_947474855.1 Aurantimonadaceae bacterium
CCGCCTCGTAGAGCTGGCGCTCGGAATAGGACTGCTCGGGCTGCGAGTCGGCGCGGTAAAGGTCGCGCACCACCTCGGCGATCTGGATGAGGTCGCCGGAATTGATCTTGGCGTCGTATTCCTGGGCCCGGCGGCTCCACATCGTCTTCTTGACGCGGGCGCGGCCCTGCACGACCTTCAGCGCACGCTCGACGAAATCGGTTTCGGACAGCTTGCGCATGCCCACGGACTCGGCCTTGGCGACGGGCACCTTCAGCCGCATCTTGTCCTTTTCGAAGTCGATCACGAAGAGTTCGAGCTTCATGCCCGCGACTTCCTGCTCCTCGATGGCGACGATCTGTCCGACCCCGTGCGCGGGATAGACGATGCTTTCGCCGGTCTTGAAGCCCTGACGCTGCGAGGCCTTCTTCTGAATGCTCATGCGCTTGTTCAAACTCCCTGTTGTGTCCGGCCGCTTCCGCCGCTAGACACGGGTCACGGCGCGCCGCGCCGCCGTTCGCGAGAGACGCGGCCGGGCGGCCGCACCATGCCAGACGCTGTCCGAACGACGAGCGCCGCCCATACGAATGCACGCCATCTCCCCACCCGGGAGGGCGGAGATCGTCGCGGCAAATCGGATGAGAAGCGTCCTTTCGGAAATGCCGCGGGCGCGAGATGCTGTTGCGTGACGGCCACGGCGCGACTGTCTTTGCACCTTAGCGCATTTTCCCGCATTGTTCAAGGAAATGCGACAAACGGCCGTGCGCGGCCCACAATCCCGCGGGCCGCGGCGCGCTCGATGCGGGCAAGGCCCCCCGCCCTGGCGGGTCAGTCGCCCTCGCCGGGCTCCGCGGAGAAGTACTTCTCGAACTTGCCGTCCTCGCCGTCGCGCTCCTTGGCGTCGTCCGGGGGATCGCGCTTGACCGTGATGTTCGGCCACTTGTCGGCGTATTCCGCGTTCAGCTTCAGCCACTTGTCGAGGCCGGACTCGGTGTCGGGCTTGATCGCCTCGGCGGGGCATTCCGGCTCGCAGACGCCGCAGTCGATGCACTCGTCGGGATGGATGACGAGCATGTTCTCGCCTTCGTAGAAGCAGTCGACGGGACAAACCTCGACGCAGTCCATGTACTTGCAGCGGATGCAATTGTCGGTCACGACGTAGGTCATCGAGGGTCCTTCGAACGATGCGACCCGCAGGGCGAGACGAGCTGTGCGGGGTAAAAGACTGCGGCGCGCCGGCATGCAGCCGGCCGAGCTTCGCAACTAGCCCCTGCCAAGGGGGCTTGCAAGGGAGAAGCCTGTCGCGCGAGAGCCTGCGTCGAGCATGATATTGCGTGGGCTGCGCGCGCCGACGGCCCGGCTCTCACCCCGGCTCAGTTCTCGCCGTCGACGTCCTCGAGGTCGGCCGGGTTCCCGGCGGCATCGAGCGCGGGTTCGCCGTCGATCGGCGCCTGGCCGTCGCGCGGCGGAGGCGGGGCGAGGTCCTCGAAGAGGGTGGCGGCCTCGCTCGCCGGGCCGCGGCGGGATCCCCCGTCGACGACCTTGAGGACGCGCACGCGCCCGTGCAGCGAGAGCGTCAGAACGTCGCCGGGCCGAACCAGGCGGGCGACGTTGGCGATCTTCTCGCGGTTCACCCGCACGGCGCCGGAGGCGACGATCTTCTGTGCGAGGGAGCGCGATTTGGCGACGCGCGCGAAGAACAGCCACTTGTCGATGCGCTGTCCGCCGTTCTCGCCCAATCGCGTCTCTTCCGCTACTTGCCGAGCTTGTCCTTGAGGGCCGCGAGCTTAGCGAAGGGCGAGTCGGGATCGATCCGGCCACCCTTGTTCTTGTCCGACCCGCGGCTCGTGTCGAAGCTCTTGGGCGCGCGATCGCGATCGTTGCCGCCCTTGTTCGACCGCCGGTCATCACCGGCAAAAGCCGGCTTACCACCGCTGCCGCGCCGGTCGTCGCCGCCGGGACGCCCGCCGCCCTTGCCGAAGCGCTGACCCTGGTTGTCGCGATCCTGCCGGTTGCCGTCCTCGCGCCCGCGCCGCTCGCCGCCGCCGCCGAAGCGGTTGTCCCGGCGGTTTTCGCTGCCGCGGTTCTGGTTCTGGTTCTCGGTCGACGCGCCCGGCTGGTTGTTGCCGCGCCGGTTCTGGCCCTGGTTCTGGCCGCCTTCTGCGCCCGCCTGCTGGGGACGGCGCCCGCCGCCACCGCGACGCTCGCCACCGCGATTGTTGCGCCCCTCGAAGCGCGCGAGACGCCAGACCTGGACGAGCTTGATCTCGTCCTCGGCCGCGGGCGCCGCTGCTGCCGGCGCTTCGGTCTCCGCAGGAGCCGCTTCGAGCGCGGGTTCGGCCGCCTCGGCGGCGCTCGCGGGTTCGCCGGCTTCAACCGGCGCCTCGCCCACCACCGCCTCCTCGACCGCCGGTTCCTCGACGGGGGGCTCGACCGCGGCTTCCGCCTGCGTCGAGGTTTCGTCGGCCGGCTGCGCGTCGCTCGCGGGCTCGCCCGTCGCTTCGCCCGCATCCGATTCGCCGAGCGCGGACGCCGCCGTGCGGGCCGCCTCGTCAAGGCCCTCGGCCGGCGCCGCGGAAACAACCTCCGCCGCGCCCGCGCCTTCGCCGTCGGCGGCTTCGGCCGGAGCCGGAGCCTCGCCCGGAGCCGGCGTCTGGGCGGCCTTCGCGGCATCCGCCGCCTTGGCCGATTCCTCGTCGAGGCGGCGCAGCGTCGCCTCGACCTCGGGCACTGGCACGCCTTGCGCCCGGTAGCCGAGGCCCTTCAGCACTTCGTCCATATCGTCGGCGGTGGCGCCGAGGATCGACATCATCGCCGGAGTGACGAGGAAGCGGTTAGAGTCGAAGCCGCCTTCGGGGCGCTTGGCCGCCGTGCCCGGCTTCCAGGCGAGCGCCGGGCGGATGAGGTCGGCGAGCCGCTCCAGGATGTCGACGCGCACGGCGCGGCGCCCGAGGATGCGGTAGCCGGCGAGGGCGTAGAAGGCGGGATCGAATTCGGGGTTCACGACGGCCGAGGTGCGGCCGGTGGCCAGCAACTGCGTCACTTCGCCGAAACCCGGCTTGTCGCGGCCGTCCTTTTCGAGCGCCCAAAGCAGCGTCAGGAGGTTGGCGGGGCCCGGCTTGACGAGGGCCGGCACGAAGATGTGGTAGGCGCCGAAGCGCACGCCGAGCCGGCGCAGGGCCGCTCTGGCCTCCTGGTCGAGCGCGCGCACCTCCTCGGCGACCTCGCGGCGCTGGATCAGGCCGTAGTTCTCGTAGAGCCGATAGGCGATGCCGCGCGCGGCGCCCTCCAGGGTCTCGGCCGCGTGGAGGTCGGCGAGGGGCTTGAGCACCGTCGAGACCTGATAGGTCACGAAGCGCTCGGCCCGAGCCGCGACCTTGTCGCGCGCCGGGCCGGTCAGCTGCTCGTCGGCGAGAAGGACGAGGCGGGGCTTCAGCGCGTCGCCGCTCGACGACAGCACGGCGACCGGCGCGCCGAGCCAGCGAAGCAGGCCGTCCTGACCGAGCGCGATGTCGCCGTTGGGCGCGTTGGCGAAGCGCTCGGCGCGCTTCTCGAACTCGCCGGCCAGGGCTTTGCCAGCGGCGGCGCGCACGGCTTTGCCGTCCGGACCGTCGTTTTTCGTGTCGGGCGTGAACCTGAACCCCTGCAGGTCGCCGACGGGGTGGCCTTCAACGGTCACCGCGCCGTCGCTGCCGATCTCAGCTTCCATCACCGCGTTCTCTCTCAGCCGCTTCAACAGGACGCTTGTCCTGCGATCTACGAAGCGTTTCGTCAACCGTTCGTGAAGAGCGTCGGAAAGTCGGTCCTCGATGTCCCGCGTCTTTTCCTGCCAGTGTGTCGGATCGGCCAGCCAGCCCGGACGGTGCGAAATATACGTCCAGGTGCGGATTTCCGCGATGCGCTGGGAGAGCGCGTCGATATCGCCTTCCATCCGATCGGCCCGGCGGACCTGCGCGGCCATGTAGTCCTCGGCGACCCGGCCGCGCGCGGCGAGATCCCGGAAGACCTGGGCGATGATCTCGGCGTGCTGCGCGGGAGCGATTCGCCTGTAGTCCGGAAGCTTGCAGGCCTCCCACAGCGTCTCGACGCCCTTGGCGCCCGAACTTTCCGCGATGTCGGTGATGTCGGGGTCGCGCGACAGGATCTCCAGCGCGCGCTGGTCGACGGCGGGAAGGGCGCGGGTGAGCTCCGCGCTCGGCGGCAGCGTGTCGAGGCTGCGCTTGAGCGCGGTGAGGCTCGCGAAGTCGAGGTCGCGCGCGCGCCACTGCAGCATCTTCACCGGCTGGAACTCGTGCCCTTCGAGGGCCGCGACGAGCTCGTCGGGGAGCGGGTCGACCTTGCCGGTCACGCCGAAGGTGCCGTCGCGCACGTGCCGGCCGGCGCGCCCGGCGATCTGGCCGAACTCGGAAGGGGTGAGCTGGCGGTACTGGAAGCCGTCATACTTCCAGTCCTGCGCGAAGGCGACGTGGTCGACGTCGAGGTTGAGCCCCATGCCGATCGCGTCGGTCGCGACGAGGAAGTCGACCTCGCCGTTCTGGTAGAGCTGGACCTGGCTGTTGCGCGTGCGCGGGGAGAGCGCGCCCAGAACCACGGCCGCGCCGCCGCGCTGGCGGCGGATCAGCTCGGCGATGGCGTAGACCTCGTCGGCCGAGAAGGCGACGATGGCCGTGCGGCGCGGCAGGCGGGTGATCTTCTTCGAGCCGGCATAGAAGAGGTTCGACAGGCGCGGCCGGGTGACGGTGTGGACACCCTTGAGGAGCCTCGCCAAGACCCCCGTCATCGTGCCGGAGCCGAGCAGCAGCGTCTCGTTCCAGCCGCGCGCGTGAAGGATGCGGTCGGTGAAGACGTGGCCGCGCTCGAGGTCTCCGGCGAGCTGAACCTCGTCGATGGCGACGAAGGCGGTGCCAGGATCGCGCGGCATCGCCTCGACGGTGCACACGTGATAGCGCGCGTTCGGCGGCTTGATCTTCTCCTCGCCGGTGATCAGCGAGACGGCGGACGCGCCCACCCGCTCGCAGACGCGGGTGTAGACTTCCCGCGCCAGGAGCCGCAGCGGCAGGCCGATCGTGCCGGAGGAATGGGCGACCATCCGCTCGATGGCATAGAAGGTCTTGCCCGTGTTCGTCGGCCCGAGAACCGCGGTCACGTTGGTGCCGTCGAAACGGACGGAGGGCGCCTGCGCCGGCGGCGGGGTAAAGGGTGCGGTCATGCCTTCCCTTCATGTGGGACG
>CANJKV010000320.1 GCA_947474855.1 Aurantimonadaceae bacterium
CGTCTGGCTCATGGGGGCGATCAGCTCCGGGCGTAGATGTCTTCGATGCGCACGATGTCGTCCTCGCCGGTGTAGGAGCCGACCTGCACCTCGATGATCTTCAGGTCGATCTTGCCGGGATTGCGCATGCGGTGGGTGCAGCCGATCGGGAGATAGGCCGCCTCGTTCTCGTGGTAGAGCTTCACCGTCCCGTCGATCGTCACCTCGGCCGTGCCGTGGACGACCACCCAGTGCTCGGCGCGGTGGTGGTGGCGCTGCAGCGAGAGCGTGCCGCCGGGATAAACGCAGATGTGCTTGACCTGGAAGCGCTGGCCGATGTCGATGCGTTGGTACCAGCCCCAAGGCCGGTGGATGCGCAGGTGGTCGGTGGCCTGCGCGTGGCCCTCGGCGGCGAGCCGGGCGACGAGGTCCTTGACCCGCGGCGCCTGCGACTTGGCGGCGACCAGCACCGCGTCGAGGGTGGAGACGACGACGACGTCGTCGAGGCCGACGACGGTGGTGAGCGGGCCTTCCGAGCGCACCAGGCTGTTGGTGGTGCCGATCACCGAGACCGAGCCTTCCAGGACGTTGCCCTCCTCGTCCTTGGCCTTGATGTCGTGGATGGCGTCCCAGGCCCCGACGTCCGACCAGGCGAAGTGGGCGGGGAGAACGCCGGCATGGTCGGTCTTCTCCATCAGGGCGTAGTCGATGGAGATCTTCGGGGCGGCGCGGAAGGGCTCGGGGGCGAGGCGCAGGAAGTCGAGGTCGCGGGTGGCAGAGGCGAGCGAGGCTTCCGCGGCCCTGAGGACGTCGGGGGCGTGGGCGGCGAGCTCCTCGCGCATGGCCTCGGCCTGGAACAGGAAGTTGCCCGAGTTCCAGAGGTAGCCCTCCGACACGTAGCCTTCGGCCGTTTCGCGGTCGGGCTTCTCGACGAAACGCTTGAGCGCCAGCGCCCGCCCGCCCTCGATGGAGGAGCCCGGCGCGATGTAGCCGTAGCCGGTGGCCGGGCTCGTCGGCTTGATGCCGAGCGTCATGATCCAGCCCCTGGCGGCGGCGCGTGCCGCTTCCAGGCAGTCGTTCACGAAGCCCGACACGTCGGTGATGACGTGGTCGGCGGCGAGCACCAGGCAGACCGCTTCGGGCGACTGCTCGCGCGCCGCGATGGTGGCGCCGACGGCGACCGCGACGGCGGAGTCCCGCCGCTCGGGCTCGAGGACGATGGTGCCCTTGAGGCCCAGCGCCAGCATCTGCTCGGCCACCACGAAGCGGAAGGCATCGTTTGTGACGACGACGGGGGCCGCGAATTCGGGGCCGGACACGCGCGACAGCGTCGCCTGGAACGTCGAGCGGCCCTCGTCGAAGAGGGCGATGAACTGCTTGGGCATCGTGTCGCGCGACACGGGCCAGAGCCGCGTGCCCGAACCTCCCGCCATGATGATCGGTACAATCAATGAGGTCATCGCGCGAACCATTCCTGCCAGATCGAAGTCGTGGATCTATGCCATAACGACCGGTTTGAGAAACCAATAAAGATCAATCAGGCCGCCCGGCGTTGCCGGAAGCGTCGAACCGTTTGCCGGCAATGTGTGTGCGGCGTTGCAAAACGCAATTGCTCTTCAAGGCTTTGCCCCGATACTCGGCTGGCCGACGGCTGACTCCGCACGTGATCGCGCTTCCTGGGGTCTCACCTGCCGCTCGTCTCGATCATGGAGGCTTGGCGTGCTCATTCCTCGTACCGGGATGACCTTTCAGCGGGACGGCACGGGGGGCGCCATGGACGGGCGCGACCGGAGCGTCCTCCAGCTCGTGGCCGAAGGGGAGTCCTACGAGGAGGCGGCGAGCCGCCTTCGGCTCGACCTCGTCGGCATCGAGCGCGCCATGGCGCGCATCCGCCATCATCTGGGCGCCAACACCGACGAGCACGCCGTCGCCCTCGCCCTGCGCGCCCACCTCATCGACTGACCGTTCGGCGGTTTCGCCCGGCGCCTGGGTGCCGCCGCCCTCGCGCGATGGGAGCGCTGGCCTTTCCGGCGGTCTGGGGCTACCCCTGGCGAGCCGACCTTCAAAGAAAGATCCAGGAGTTTCGTCATGCGCATCACCGTGCTCGGCTCCGGCTATGTGGGCCTCGTCAGCGGCGCCTGCTTCGCCGACTTCGGCCATTTCGTCACCTGCGTCGATCTCGACGAAGCGAAGATCGAGCGGCTGAACAAGGGCGAGATGCCGATCTTCGAGCCGGGGCTCGAAGACCTCGTGCGCAACAACGCCAGGGCGGGGCGCCTCGTCTTCACCACCGAGATCGAGTTGTCCGTCGCCGACGCCGACGTCGTCTTCATCGCGGTCGGAACCCCGTCGCGCCGCGGCGACGGCCACGCGGACCTGTCCTACGTCTACGACGCCGCCCGCATGATCGGGCGCGCGATGACGGGCTTCACCGTGGTGGTGACGAAATCGACCGTTCCGGTGGGAACCGGCGACGAGGTCGAGCGCATCCTGCGCCAGGTGAACCCGACCGGCGACTTCGCCGTCGTGTCCAATCCCGAATTCCTGCGCGAGGGCGCGGCCATCGCCGACTTCAAGATCCCCGACCGCGTGGTGATCGGCGCCGAGGACGAGCGGGCCAAGCGCGTCATGGCCGAGGTCTACCGGCCGCTCTCGCTCAACGCCTCACCGCTGTTCTTCGTGTCGCGCCGCACATCCGAGCTGATCAAGTACGCGGGCAACGCCTTCCTGGCGCTCAAGATCACCTTCATCAACGAGATGGCCGACCTGTGCGAAGCCGTGGGCGCCAACGTCCAGGACGTGGCGCGCGGCATCGGCATGGACAAGCGCATCGGGTCGAAGTTCCTGAACGCCGGCCCCGGCTACGGCGGCTCGTGCTTTCCCAAGGACACGCTCGCCCTCGTCAAGACGGCGCGCGACAACGACAGCCCGCTCAGCCTCGTCGAGACCACGGTCACGGTCAACGACAACCGCAAGCGCGCCATGGCCCGCAAGGTGATCGCCGCCTGCGGCGGGAGCGTGCGCGACAAGAAGATCGCGGTTCTCGGCCTGACCTTCAAGCCGAATACCGACGACATGCGCGAGGCGCCCGCGCTCAGCATCATCCAGGCTCTTCAGGACAAGGGCGCGCGCATCGCCGCCTTCGATCCCGAGGGGATGGAGGCGGCCTCCCATCTCCTCCAGGGGGTGGAGTTCTGCGGCGACGCCTACGACGTCGTTCCAGACGCCGACGCCCTGGTGATCGTGACCGAATGGAACCAGTTCCGCTCGCTCGACTTCGAGCGCATCGGCGCGGCGATGAAGCACCGGGTGCTCGTGGATCTGCGCAACATCTACCGCTACGACGAGGTGGAGCGGCACGGCTTCGAATACACCTGCGTCGGGCGCCCGAGCGGCGTGGCGCGCGGCCACCTCCTGGAGGCCGCGGAATAGAGCCGACGGGACGGATCCCACAGGCTCTCGCCATCATAGGCCGTTGATCGCCGCAGCGCGATCGTGGAGCCGGGCCCGGCGGGGATGGAGCGCGCGGCGCGTCCGACCCTCGCCGACCCGGTCGATTTCACTTATGCGTCTTCGGCTACGGTTGTCGCGGGTCCGCACAGGCTCCCGCGCGACCGGCAATCGAAGAGCAGAAGGTCGCCATGCGAATCCTCGTCACCGGAACCGCCGGCTTCATCGGCTTCCATCTCGCCCGGCGGTTCCTGGCGGAGGGCCACGCGGTTGTCGGTTTCGACGCGATGACCCCTTACTACGACGTCGCGCTGAAGCGCGACCGGCACGCGATCCTGGAGGCGATGCCGGGCTTTCGCCCCGTCATCGGCGCGCTGGAGGACCGCGCTGCGCTCCGCCGGGCGGTCGGCGACGAGGCGCCGGACCTCATCGTCCACCTCGCGGCCCAGGCGGGCGTGCGCCACAGCCTCGATCATCCCGAAGACTACGTCAGCGCCAACCTCGTCGGCACCTTCAACGTGCTGGAGCTGGCGCGCGAGGTCGCGCCCCGCCACCTGATGATCGCCTCGACGAGCTCGGTCTACGGCGGCAACGAGAAGGCGCCCTTTTCCGAGACCGACAACACGGATTCGCCGCTCAGCTTCTACGCCGCCACGAAGAAGGCCGGGGAGGCGATGAGCCATTCCTACGCCCACCTTTGGAACCTGCCGACCACCTGCTTCCGGTTCTTCACGGTCTACGGCCCCTGGGGCCGGCCGGACATGGCGTTGTTCCGCTTCGTCGGCGCGATCGCCCGGGGGCAGCCGATCGAGGTCTACGGCAACGGCCAGATGAAGCGGGACTTCACCTATATCGACGATCTCGTCGAGGGCATCGTGCGCCTCGCCGGCGCGGTTCCCGAGATCGGTCGTCCGGTCACGGCGCCGGGCGTCGCCGACACGCTCTCGCCCGTCGCCCCCTGGCGCGTCGTCAACATCGGCACCAGCCGCCCGGTCGAGCTCATGGACTTCATCCGGGCCATCGAGCGCCGCATGGGCGTGGCCGCCATCAAGACCATGCTTCCCATGCAGAAGGGCGAGGTCGTGACCACCTATGCCGACTTCGCCCTGTTCCAGGCGCTCACCCGCTACCGCTCGGCCGTGAGCCTCGACGACGGGGTCGCTGCCTTCGTCGACTGGTACCGGGAACGCTATCATGTCTGACCCCCGCCGGCCGCCCTGTTTCCGGCCGCCGCCGTGGCGAGAGGCGGGCGGGGCGGCTGGATCAAGATCTGCGGGCACTCCCGGGGGCAGCGGGAAGGCGGCGGGCGCCCGCGCGGCGAAGAGCCGGCCAGGCGCCTGCGCCTGCGCCATCCCGCCCGGCCGCTCGTCCAGGAGGTCGACACGAGCGAGCATGCTGACCTTCGCGGCCATCATGCTCTGGCTCACGCACGTCGAAGTCCCGGGCGCCCGTCGCGCCGGCGCGGGGCTCCGCCGACCTATTCGCCGAGAATGCTCAGCGCCGCGCCGAGCAGAACGGTGACGTAGAAGGTCGGCGAAAAGCCGGTGACGAAGTCGATGATGGTGTCCATCGCAGCCTCCCTTGGGCCGCGGGGCGATCTTCGCCGCCCTCGCCGGCCGCGTTCGCGGACGGTTTGCGGACCGGCGGGATGGAGCCGCTCGGGGGCAGCGCCCGAAAGGGTGGCCTTGCGAGCGGAGGCGTCCCGGATCGTCCGTTCTCCTCCGTCTGAAAGGAAGACTA
>CANJKV010000321.1 GCA_947474855.1 Aurantimonadaceae bacterium
AAGGCCGGCCAGCTCTACGGCATGGGCTTCATCGGCGGCTTCTGCCACCTCTACATCGGCCAGGAAGCGGTCGTCGTCGGCATGCAGATGTCGATGAAGGAGGGTGACCAGGTCATCACCGGCTATCGCGACCACGGGCACATGCTGGCGACCGGCATGGAAGCGCGGGGCGTCATGGCCGAGCTCACGGGGCGCCGCGGCGGCTACTCGAAGGGCAAGGGCGGCTCGATGCACATGTTCTCGAAGGAGAAGAACTTCTTCGGCGGACACGGCATCGTCGGCGCGCAGGTCTCGCTCGGCACCGGCTTGGCCTTCGCGAATCGCTACAACGGCACCGACTCGGTCTCGATCACCTATTTCGGCGACGGCGCCGCCAACCAGGGCCAGGTCTACGAGAGCTTCAACATGGCCTCGCTGTGGAAGCTCCCGGTGATCTACATCATCGAGAACAATCGCTACGCCATGGGCACCTCGGTCAACCGTGCCTCGGCCGAGACCGATTTCTCGCAGCGCGGCGTGTCCTTCAAGATTCCCGGCATCAAGGTCGACGGCATGGATGTGCGCGCCGTGAAGGCCGCCGGCGACTTCGCCGTCAATCACTGCCGTTCGGGCGAGGGACCGATCATCCTCGAGATGATGACCTACCGCTATCGCGGCCACTCCATGTCGGACCCGGCAAAGTACCGCTCGCGCGACGAAGTGCAGAAGATGCGGTCCGAGAGCGATCCGATCGAGCAGGTCAAGCGCCGGCTGATCGAGACCCATGGGCTATCCGAGGACGACGTGAAGGCCTTCGACAAGGACGTCCGCGATATCGTCGCCGATTCGGCCGACTTCGCCCAGAACGACCAGGAACCGGACGTGTCCGAGCTCTGGACCGACATCTACGCCGACGACGTACCGCAGGCCGCTGAGTAAGGGAGGGGCAAAGGCATGCCGACCAACATTCTGATGCCCGCCCTGTCTCCGACCATGGAGGAGGGCACGCTCTCCAAGTGGGTCAAGCAGGAGGGCGATACCGTCGTTCCCGGCGATGTCATCGCCGAGATCGAGACGGACAAGGCGACCATGGAGGTCGAGGCCGTCGACGAAGGAACGCTCGGCAAGATCGTGGTGACGGCCGGAACCGAGAACGTGAAGGTCAACGCGGTCATCGCGATCCTCCTCGGCGAGGGCGAATCGGCTGCCGACGCCGACAAGGGCGAGTCGCCGAAGGTGCAAGCCGCGGCGAGCCAGGAGGATGTCGCCGGCGAGAAGGCGACCTCGGAGAAGATCGAAGGCTCGGCGCCCGGGTCCCAGCGCACCGTGCCCGCCGAGGGCATGAAGCACCCCGAGCCCGACGACGTCGACGGCGAGACGCCCGAGGTGCCGGAAGGCACCGAGATGGTGACGACCACCGTGCGCGAAGCGCTCCGCGACGCCATGGCCGAGGAGATGCGTCGCGACGAGAAGGTCTTCCTCATGGGCGAGGAAGTGGCCGAGTATCAGGGCGCCTACAAGATCAGCCAGGGCCTCCTCGAAGAATTCGGCGCCCGCCGCGTCGTCGACACGCCGATCACCGAGCACGGCTTCGCCGGCCTGGGGGTCGGGGCGGCCTTTGCCGGGTTGAAGCCGATCGTCGAGTTCATGACCTTCAACTTCGCCATGCAGGCGATCGACCAGATCATCAACTCGGCCGCCAAGACGCTCTACATGGCCGGCGGCCAGATGGGCTGCCCGATCGTGTTTCGCGGGCCGAACGGCGCCGCGGCCCGCGTGGCCGCGCAGCACAGCCAGGACTACGCCGCCTGGTACGGCCAGGTGCCGGGCCTCAAGGTCGTCATGCCCTACACCGCCGCCGACGCGAAGGGCCTGATGAAGTCGGCCATCCGCGATCCGAACCCAGTCGTGTTCCTTGAGAACGAGATCCTCTACGGCCAGTCCTTCGAGGTGCCCAAGCTCGACGACTGGACCGTGCCGATCGGCAAGGCCCGCATCCACCGCAAGGGCAAGGACGTCACCATCGTCTCCTTCGGTATCGGCATGACCTACGCGGTCAAGGCCGCCGAGGAGCTGGCCAAGGACGGGATCGACGCGGAGATCGTGGATCTTCGCACGATCCGTCCGCTCGACATGAAGACGGTGATCCGGTCGGTGAAGAAGACCAACCGCTGCGTGACCGTCGAGGAAGGCTGGCCGCAGAGTTCGGTCGGCTCGCACATCGCCTCCGAGCTGATGGTCCACGCCTTCGACCATCTCGACGCGCCGGTCTTGAAGATCTGCGGCAAGGACGTTCCGATGCCCTATGCCGCCAATCTGGAGAAGCTGGCGCTTCCCTCCGTCAAGGAGGTCATCGAGGCGGTCAAGGCCGTCTGCTACCGGTCCTGATCGCGATGGGCGAGGATCAGCCGCCGCAGGTAAAGGTCGAAGTGACCGCCGAGGCAGGCGAGATCCTCGTTATCGTGCAGCAGGTCGAGGGCGCTCCGGAGGACATCTGGGGCTGCCTCACCAATCCCGACTGCTTCAAGCTCTGGTGGCACGAGCACGTGCAGTTCGATGCCCGGCTCGACGGCCAGTTCGTCGAGCCCTGGCGCGATCCGACGGGGCAGAACAAGGTCACGCGGGCCCAGGTGACAGCCTACCATCCGCCGGTGGGCTTCGTCATGGTGTGGGCCGACGAGGACTGGACCTTCGACACGGTCGTGTCGGTCTCTTTGAAGCCCGTCGACGGCGGCACCGAAGTCACCGTCGAGCACCAGGGCTGGCACCTCGCGCCGGAAGCGGCGCGCGGCGAACTCATGCAGCAGCACAGGGACGGCTGGTCGCGCCACCTCGCGAGCCTCGCCGCCCACGCGAACGAACATCACGCCCGGCGAAAGGGCCATTGAGGAGGGATCCCGATGCCGATCAACGTCACGATGCCCGCTTTGTCGCCGACCATGGAAGAGGGCAACCTCGCCAAGTGGCTGGTGAAGGAGGGCGACAAGGTTTCCTCCGGCGATATCATCGCCGAGATCGAGACGGACAAGGCGACCATGGAGGTCGAGGCCGTCGACGAGGGCACCGTCGCCAAGATCGTCGTTCCCGCCGGCACCGAGGGCGTGAAGGTCAACGCGGTGATCGCGATCCTGGCCGCCGAGGGCGAAGGCGCCGACGCGGCCGCCTCGTCGAGCAGCTCGGGCGGCGAAGCCAAGCCGCAGGGTGACGCTCCCGCTTCGTCCGGCCCGAAGTCCGACGATGCCGTGGTGGGCTCGACCGCGGACGCAAAAGATCCGGAAATGCAGGGCTATGCCCGCTCGCAGGGCGGCGGAACGACCGGCTCTGCCGGCGGCGGCGCGGACGCCAAGGCGTCCGGCGGGTCCGGCGGGTCCGGCGGGCGCGTTTTCGCCTCGCCCCTGGCGCGCCGCCTCGCCAAGGAAGGCGGCGTCGATCTCTCCGCCGTGCAGGGCTCGGGTCCGCATGGCCGCATCGTGAAAGCGGACGTCGAGGCGGCCGCCAAGGGTGGCGCGACGAAGGCACCGGCTGCCGCCTCCGCGCCGAAAGCCGAGGCTGCCCCGGCCGCAGCGCCTGCTGCAGCGCCGGCTGCCAAGCCGGCACCCGACGAGGCCGTGCGTAAACTCTTCCCCGAGGGGTCCTTCGAGGCCGTGCCGCACGACGGCATGCGCAAGACCATCGCCAAGCGGCTCGTCGAGTCGAAGCAGACCGTCCCGCACTTCTACCTCACCGTCGACGTCGAGCTCGACGCGCTGCTCGCGCTGCGCAAGCAGCTCAACGACGCTGCGCCGAACGTGAAGTCGGAGGCGGGCGATCGGCCGGCCTACAAGCTGTCGGTCAACGACATGGTCATCAAGGCGATGGCGCTGGCCCTCAAGGCCGTGCCGAACGCCAACGTGTCCTGGACCGACGCGGCCATGCTCAAGCACCGCCACGCCGATGTCGGCGTCGCCGTGTCGATCGAGGGCGGCCTCATCACGCCGATCATCCGGCGCGCCGAGGAGAAGACGCTCTCCACCATCTCCAACGAGATGAAGGACCTCGCGAAACGGGCTCGCGCCCGCAAGCTGAAGCCCGAGGAGTACCAGGGCGGCACGACGGCGGTCTCGAACCTCGGCATGTTCGGCGTTCGCGACTTCGCCGCCATCGTCAATCCGCCGCACGCGACCATCCTCGCGGTCGGCGCAGGCGAGCAGCGGGCGGTGGTGAAGAACGGTGCGGTGGTCGTCGCCAACGTCATGAGCGTGACGCTCTCGACCGACCACCGCGCCGTCGACGGCGCGCTCGGTGCCGAACTGCTCCAGGCCTTCAAGGGCTTCGTCGAGAGCCCCATGTCGATGCTGGTCTGAGGGAGCCGGGGCGATGCGACAGATCCTCTGCTTCGGCGACTCGCTCACTTGGGGCTACGACGCGGAGACGGGGCTGCGCCACGCCTTCGATGACCGCTGGCCGAACGTGCTCGCATCCGGCCTCGGCCAGGGCTTCCACGTCATCGCCGATGGCCTCAACGGGCGCACGACCACCTTCGACGATCTGACGGCTCCGGCGGAGCGCAACGGGTCCAAGACGCTGGCGACGGCACTCTCCACGCACCAGCCGCTCGACCTCGTGATCGTGCTTCTCGGTACCAACGACCTGAAGAGGCACACCGGCGGCGGGCGCGTGTTCGAGTCGCGCCAGGGGCTGGAACGGATCGTCGAGATCGTCCAGTTCTTCCCGTACCAGCGCGGCTACAAGGTTCCGAAGATCCTGCTCGTCGCGCCGCCGATGTTCGTGGAAACGCTGGAGCCGGACTTCGCACTCCTCTTCGGCCACGGCGTCGAGGAGTCGCAGCACTTCCGCTCGGCGGTGACCAAGGTCGCCGAAGAATACGGCTGCGCCATGCTCGATGCCTCCGAATACTGCGAATGCACCTCGCTCGACGGCATCCACCTCGACGCGCAGAACACCCGCCGCCTCGGCGAGGCGCTGGTGCCTCTCGTCCGCGACCTCCTGTCCGACGACGCCTGATCGCATCTCCGCTCTTCTCGACCCTCAAGCCAAGGAGCCTTCCTCATGGCTGATACCTACGACATCATCGTCATCGGCGGCGGGCCGGGCGGCTACGTCGCGGCGATCCGCGCGGCGCAGCTGGGCTTCAAGACGGCCGTCGTCGAGCGCGAGCACA
>CANJKV010000322.1 GCA_947474855.1 Aurantimonadaceae bacterium
AAAGCGTCGCCAGGGTGCCGAACTGCTCGGCGACGACGAGGGGCGCGTGGTTCGGCAGCATGATGCCGCCCGCCCCGACGCGGATCGTCCTGGTGCGGCCCGCGACGAAGCCGATGGCCACGGCCGTCGCGGCGCTGGCGATGCCGGTCATGTTGTGGTGCTCGGCGAGCCAGAAGCGCTTGTAGCCGAGCGCTTCGGCGTGTGCCGCGAGGTCGGCCGAGTTCTGCAGGGCCTGCGCTGCCGTCGAGCCTTCGGGGATCGGTGACAGGTCGAGGATCGAGTAAGGGGTCATGTGCGCGAAAGCCTTCTTCTCCCCGAGAGATGGGGAGGACGGGCCGCCATGTGAAGCGCGAGGACGCGAAGCGCGAGCATGTGAAGCGCGAGACCCGTGTCGGCGCGGCGTGGCCGGGAGCAAGCCCTGCGCGCACGGGCTCGCGCTTCCACCATCTGCTCGCATCCCCGGATGCGCCGCGCCACCGGCATCTGCCGGTGACGTCGAACCTTCCCCAGCGTCATGATGAAGATCCCCGCGGCTTCGCGCCGCCTTCCGGACATGCCGCGATTCCGATGCCCGATCCCGTTCCCACCGCGCCGCTTCTCGCCTTCGCCACCACCTACATGATGCTCGCGGCCCTGCCGGGGCCCAACTTCCTCGTCGTGGCGCAGGCGAGCCTGTCGCCCCGGCCGCGAGCCGGGATCCTGGCGGCGGCCGGCATCGCCACGGGGGCCGGGCTCCTGGCGCTCCTGACGCTGTCCCTCGCCAGCCGCCTCGGGCCCGATCCCGCCATGGCACTGGCCGCGCAGGCGGGCTTTGCCGGCCTCCTGCTCCTCGTCGGCGGCCGGGCGCTGATGCGCCTCGCGCGCCCCGCATCGTCCGCAGCCTCGCCGCGGGCGCCAACCGCGGCAAGGCGGGGCGTCTTTGTTCTCGCCTTCGCCACCGCGGCGGCCAATCCCGTGAGCGCCGCCTTCTTCGGCTCCTATCTCGTCGCCAGCCGCTCGGGCAGCGATGCGGGGCTGAGCGCGCCGGCCGCGGCCGGCACGGTGTTTCTCGTGGCGGCGCTCTGGTTCGGCGCGCTCGCATGGGCCTTGTCGGCGGGACCGTTCCGCTCGTTTCTCGGCCGCTACCGCGATGTCCTCGACGCGGCGATCGCCCTCGGTCTGCTGATGGCCGGAACGGCGATGCTTGTTCGGCTGCTAACGGCAACCTGAGGGCGGAGCGGCAGGGCCGGCTCAATCTTTGTTTGACATCGTTCTTCCCTTGGGGAAGGTTGATGGCGAGGGAAACGGGCGCCCGGCGCCCCGACAGCGGCGAGCGGCGGCATGGTGGCGAACCTCGACGCGGACGCGATGTCCGACACCATCGGCACGATCTATGCCGCGGCGCGCGAGCCCACGCTCTGGCCGCAGGCGATCGAGCGCCTGCGCGTGCAGTTCGACGGCTCGCGGGCCTGCATCCTGCGCACCGGCTTCGATCCCCACACCCTCCACAGCTTCGTCTCGCCCGGTGAATTCGACCGGATCGCGATGGCGCTCGAGGATCTCTTCGATTCCTACCGCGTCCTGGAAAGCCGCATGACGGTGGTCCCGCTGGGCGTCGTTTACAGCGACATGGCGCTGCACGGGCCGGAGATTCTGCGCGCCTCGCGCTTCTGGAAGGAGTGGATGGCGCCGCGGGACATGTATGGCGGACTCTGCTGCCGGCTGGTGGCGCGCGGAAACTGCAGCTGGATCTTCGACGTCCAGCGCGGGCTCCGCCAGGATCCCTTCGACCGGACCGAGACGAGGCTCGTCGGCCTCCTCGCACCCCATCTCGTGCGTGCGATGGAGATGTCCGACGCCCTCGCCGTCGGCCGCGCGGCGGGGCAGACGCTGGACGCGCTGAACGTCGGTCTCCTCACCGTTGAGGCCGACCTGTCGATCCGCAGCGCGAACCGCGCCGCCGAAGCGCTTCTCGCAGAGCCCGGCTCGCCGCTGCTTCGCCGCGCCAACCGCCTCGCCGCCGGCGCCGGCCGCACTGATGGGCGTGCCGCCGAAGCGCTGCGCCGGGCCGTCGCCGAGGCTTGTCCGGGATATGGCGGGTCCCTGCCCGGGCCGGGGCACGACATCGTCTTCGAGGGTGCCGGACGCGCGGAGGGCGCGCTGGTCGTATCCGTCGCGCCGCTCGGCAGCCTCGACGGGGAGGGGCGGTCCTTCGAACGCCTCGCGCTCCTCGCGCTGCGGCGCGCGTCCCGGGCGCCGGCAGCCGGCTTCGAGGCCCAGATGCGGCTCGCCTTCGACCTGTCGCCGAAGGAAGCCTGGCTGATGGCGCGTCTCGCCGCCGGCTTGTCCCTCAAGGATATCGCCGAGGAGGGCGGCATCGCGCTGTCCACCGTGCGCTCCTATCTCGAGGCCGTGTTCGCGAAGACCGGCACCCGCCGCCAGGGTCAGCTCGTCTCGCTCGCCAAGAGCCTCGAGCCCGCATGGGGGCGCTTCGCCGGCGGGCGGAGCTGAGCCGGCGAGCTGGTCAAGCCAAATGTAATGATATAACAGAACATCTCCGATCAAGCCGGAGATGACGAATGACGATCCTGCAACTTATGAAGGCCGCGCTCTGCGCCGGCGCCGCCGCCGCCGCCGCCGGGCTCGCGCCGGGCGCGGCACTCGCGCAGGCGGCCCCGCCCGCCCAGGCCGACGGCGAGGCCCGGGCGGAACTCGGCACGCATTACCGCCTGTTCGTCGGCGATCACGCGACGGGGATCGTGCGCGCCCTCGATCTCGCAAACGGCGCGAGCGCCGGCACCTTCGTGATCGATCAGAGCCCGGCGCTGACGCGCAGCGCGAGCGGGCGCACGGTCTTCGCGGTGCAGGGCGAGGCCGGCAAGGTCGCGGTGATCGCGACGGGCGTGTCCTTCGAGGACCACGGCGACCACGGCGACCTCCACGTGGCGGCGCCCGAGCTCCTGCCCGTCACGATCGAGGGCGCCAAGCCGGCGCACGTCGTCGAAGGCTCGGGCCGGATCGCGCTCTTCGACGACGGCACGGGCGCGGTGTCGCTGTTCGCGGAAAGCGCCGTCCTGAACAAGGGCGCGTCCTTCGAGCCGCGCGTCCTTCGGCCGGGCGCCGCCCATCACGGTCTCGCCGCGCCGATGGGGGACTTCCTCGTCGTGTCCGTACCGGGCGCCACGCCCGACGACCCGCGCCTCGGCCTGGCGGTTCTGGACAAGGAGGGCGAAACGGTCGGCGCGGTGGTGAGCTGCCCCGGCGTCCACGGCCAGGCCCAGTCGGCCCGCACCTTCGCCTTCGGCTGCAAGGACGGCATCGTCGTCGCGACGCCCGGCGGCGCCGGCGAGCCGCCCAGGCTCGAGCACGTCTCGACGGCGGCGCTGGGCGACGGCAACGTGTCGACGCTCAAGGGCGGCACGGCCATGCAGTTCTTTCTGGGCAATTACGGGCCGCAGGCCGTGGTGATCATCGAGCCCGGCGCCGCGGAGCCTTTCCGCAAGGTCGAGCTGCCGACGCGCCGCGTCGACTTCGCGCTCGATCCCGCCGAGGCGCGCAACGCCTACATCCTCACCGAGGACGGTCAGCTCCACCGCCTGGACGTCGTGACCGGCCGGATCGAGCAGAGCGTCGCGCTGACCGAACCCTATTCCATGGACGGGCACTGGCGCGACCCGCGCCCGCGCCTCGCGGTGGCGGGCGACCACCTCGTTGTCACCGATCCGTCGAAGGGCCTCGTGCGGATCGTCTCCATCGACGGGCTGACCGAGGAGCGCACCATCCCGGTCGAGGGCGTGCCCTACACGATCGTCGCCGTCGGCGGCTCGGGCGCCGTCCACTGACGCGAGCACCGAAGGGGGCGGCCGCGAAGGCCGCCCCCATTTCGCCTCCTCAGATGCCGCCGTCGCGCTTGGCGAGCGTGCGCAGTCGCAGGGCGTTGAGGCGGATGAAGCCCGCCGCGTCCTTCTGGTCGTAGGCGCCGTGGTCGTCCTCGAAGGTGACGAGCGCGTCCGAATACAGCGTCTTCGGCGAGGAGCGGCCGATAACCGTGACGTTGCCCTTGTAGAGCCTGAGACGCACCTCGCCCTCGACGTGCTCCTGGCTCTTGTCGATGAGGGCCTGGAGCATCAGGCGCTCGGGCGAGAACCAGAAGCCGTTGTAGATCAGCGCCGCGTAGCGCGGCATCAGGTCGTCCTTGAGGTGCATCGCGCCGCGGTCGAGCGTGATCGATTCGATCGCGCGGTGCGCCGCGATGAGGATCGTGCCGCCCGGCGTTTCGTAGATGCCGCGCGACTTCATGCCGACGAAGCGGTTCTCCACGAGATCGAGCCGACCGATGCCGTTGTCGCGGCCGAGGTCGTTCAGCGCCGCCAGGAGCTCGTGGGGCGCGAGGCGCTTCCCGTCGATCGAGACGGGATCGCCCTTGGCGAAGCCGATCGTGATTTCCGTGGCGCGGTCGGGCGCTTCCTCCGGGCTGATCGTGCGCTGGAAGACGTAAGGGGGCGGCGCCTCGGCCGGGTCCTCCAGCACTTTGCCCTCGGAGGAGGAGTGCAGGAGGTTCGCGTCGACGGAGAAGGGCGCCTCGCCGCGCTTGTCCTTGGCGACCGGGATCTGGTTCTTCTCGGCGAAGTCGAGGAGGTCGGTGCGGCTCTTGAAGGTCCATTCGCGCCAGGGCGCGATGATCTTGATGTCCGGGTTCAGCGCGTAGGCCGAGAGCTCGAAGCGGACCTGGTCGTTGCCCTTGCCCGTCGCGCCGTGGGCGATGGCGTCGGCGCCGGTCTCGGCGGCGATCTCGACGAGGCGCTTGGAGATCAGCGGCCGCGCGATCGAGGTGCCCAGGAGATAGGTGCCTTCGTAGAGCGCGTTTGCCCGGAACATCGGGAACACGAAGTCGCGGCAGAACTCCTCGCGCACGTCCTCGATGAAGATCTCCTTGATGCCGAGCATCTCGGCCTTCTTCCTCGCCGGCTCCAGTTCCTCGCCCTGGCCGAGGTCGGCGGTGAAGGTCACGACCTCGGCGCCGAGCTCCGTCTGGAGCCATTTCAGGATGATCGAGGTGTCGAGCCCGCCGGAATAGGCGAGAACGACCTTCTTCACGTCGCGGCGGCTGGCCATGGCTGTCGGATCCCGGAGCTTCATGTCGAAA
>CANJKV010000323.1 GCA_947474855.1 Aurantimonadaceae bacterium
CAGCTCTTCTCCTCCTTCTCCACCTCGACGCCGCAGTTCGACTTCGACCTCGACCGCAACAAGGCCAAGCTCCTCGGGCTCGACCTGCCGGACGTGTTCAACACGCTGCAGATCTTCTTCGGCTCGCTCTACGTGAACGACTTCAACCTCTTCGGCCGCACCTTCCGCGTGACGCTGCAGGCCGAGGAAGCGGCGCGCGCGGCGGCCTCCGACCTGTCGCGCCTCTACGTGCGCAACGCGGAAGGGGGGATGGTGCCGCTCTCGACGCTCGGCACCTTGAGGCCGATCGTCGGGCCGGAAACCGTGCCGCACTACAACAACTACGCCTCGGCCCTCATCAACGGCGGCCCCGCGCCCGGCTTCTCCTCGGCCGACGCGGTGGTGGCCATGGAGCGGGCGGCGGCCACCGCCCTGCCGCGCGACTTCGCCTTCGAATGGACGGGCATCACCTTCCAGGAGCTGAAGGCCGGCTCGCTCGCATCCGTCATCTTCGCGCTCGCCATTGTCTTCGTCTTCCTGATCCTCGCCGCGCAGTACGAGAGCTGGGCCATGCCCTTCATGGTGCTCCTCGCCGTGCCGCTGGCGCTCTTCGGCGCGGTGGCGGCGCTGCAATGGCGGGGCCTCCAGATCGACGTCTACTCGCAGATCGGCTTCGTGATGCTGATCGGCCTGGCGGCCAAGAACGCGATCCTGATCGTCGAGTTCGCGCGGCGCCGGCGCGAGGACGGGCTCGACATCGTGGACGCCGCCAAGGACGCCGCGCGCCTTCGCCTGCGGCCGATCCTGATGACGGCCTTCGCCTTCATCCTCGGCGTCGTGCCGCTGGTGCGGGCGGAAGGGGCGGGCGCGGCCAGCCGCCAGTCGATCGGCACCACCGTCTTCGGCGGCATGCTGGCGGCCACCGTCCTGACGCTGCTCTTCGTGCCGGTCTTCTACGCCGTGATCGAGCGCTGGCGCGAGCGCGCCGGCGCCCAGGCCCAGGCCCAGGCGCACACCCATTCCCATCCCGCCGCCGTTCCGGCGGAGTAGTTCCGGAGACCCTCTCCCATGAAGATCCTGAAGCTCGCCCTCATCCTCGGCGTGGCGGCGGTGGCCGGCCTCGGCGCCGACATGGCCTGGCAGCACCGCGACGCCCTTCGAGACGCCGCCGCCGTCGCCATCGCTTCCGCCGAACCGGCGTCCGAGCCGGCCGCGGCGCCCCCGCCGGCCATGCCCGTTCCGACCGCGCCCGTCGTGAAGAAGACGGTGCCCGTGGTCTTCGACTATGCCGCGCGCACCGAGGCGATCCGCGCCGTCGACCTCCAGGCCAAGGTCGGCGGATACGTCGCCGAGCAGCTCTTCCCCGACGGCGCCGACGTCGAGGCCGGGGCGCTCCTTTACCGCCTCGACGGGCGCGACTACGAGGCCGCGCTCATGCAGGCGCGCGCGCTCGCCGACCGCGAGGCGGCGGCGCTCGACTATGCCCGCGCGACCTCCGACCGCTCCGCCTCGCTGGTGCGCAGCGGCTCGCTCGCCAAGGACACGGCCGACCTTCGCGTCAGCACGCGCCGGCAGGCGGAAGCCGCGCTCGCCGTCAGCCGGGCCGCGATCCGCTCGGCCGAGCTGAACCTCGGCTACACGGAAATCCGCGCGCCCTTCGCCGGCCGGCTCAGCCGCGATCGGGCACCCGTCGGGACGCTGATCGGCGCGGGCGGGGCGACGCTCAACAGGCTGGTGCAGCTCGATCCGATCTACGTCACCTTCAATCCCAGCGAGACCGAGCTCGCCGAGATCGCCAAGGCCCGTAGCCAGGGGCGGTTGAGCGTCGCCGTCTCGCTGCCGGGCGGCGGCGAGATGGAGGGCGAGCTGAGCTTCGTCGACAACGCCGTCGATCCGCGCACCGGCACCGTCTCGGCGCGCGCAACGATCCGCAACGAGGGCTTCCGCCTGCTGCCGGGCCAGTATGTCCGCGCGCGGCTCAAGCTGCGCGAGGAGCCCGGCGTCCTGATGGTGCCGAGCGCGGCCGTCGGGTCGGGGCAGCTCGGCAAGTACGTCTACGTCATCGGCCGGGGCGACACCGTCGAGCAGAAGACCGTCCGGCTCGGCCGCTCGGTGGGCGACCTCGTCGCCGCGGAGGGCGTGTCCGAAAGCGACCGGATCATCACCGGCAACCTCCAGAAGATCGGGGTCGGCATGCCTGTCGAGCCGCTGCCCCCGACCCTCGCCTCGAACTGACGCGGCGACCGGCGACCGGCGACCTGCTAAGACGCGGGCGCCGCGCTAGATTCGCTTTCCGGACCTGACCGCCGCGGCGACGCGCACCGGCCCGGCGGCGAGACCGCCCCCCGGCCGGGCGGCACGGAGTTGATCGATGACCACGCAATCGTCCACGCTCGCACCGGTCCGCCGGGGCGCCGAAGAGCAGTTGCTCGCCGACCTGAACGACTGGCTGATGACGCGAACGCACGACGAGCGCTTCATCGACAACATCTTCGTCGAACTCTGCGCCCGGCTGCGGGCGGCCGGCGTGCCGGTCGCGCGGGCGACGCTCAACTTCCACATCCAGCATCCGCAGTTCATGGGCGCCAGCATCCTGTGGCGAACGGGGTTCGCCGAGGCCGAGCTGCGGACCTTCGAGCACGGCGCGCAGGATTCGTCCGCCTACGTCAACAGCCCGGTGCGCGAGATCCACCTCGGCGCCGAGCGCATCCGCCGGCGCCTGGTCGCCGGGCGGCCGGGGGAGCCGGGGGCGAACTACCCGATCTACGAGGAGCTTCGCGGCGAAGGGCTGACGGACTACGTGGCCTGGCCGATCAAGCACACGCTCGGCCGCCGCCACGTCGTGAGCTTCGCCGCCGACCGCGCGGCCGGCTTCCGGGAGGCGGAGATCGCGCTTCTCGCCGGGCTCGTGCCGGCGCTCTCCCTCGTCAGCGAGGTTCGGCTCAAGAACCGGCTCGCCCGCACCCTCCTCGAAACCTATGTCGGCCCGCACGCCAGCGCCGAGATCCTCGCCGGCGCGATCACGCGCGGCAGCGGCACGACGGTCAGCGCCGCGATCCTCGTCTGTGACCTGCGCGACTTCACGAGCATCTCGGAGCTCTGGCCGCGCGACGACGTGATCGAGCTCCTCAACGGCTATTTCGACGCGGTGTGCGGGCCGGTGGAGGCCCATGGCGGCGAGATCCTGAAGTTCATCGGCGACGGGCTCCTCGCGATCTTCCCGCTCGACCGCCCTACAGCCGCCCGCGACCTCCTGATGGCCGTGTCGGAGGCCCAGGCCGCGATGGTCCGCCTCAACGAAGGGCACGTGGCGCGGGGTCGGGCTCCGCTCGGCTACGGGATGGGGATCCATGTCGGCGACGTGATGTACGGCAATATCGGCACCCGGCGCCGGCTCGACTTCACCGTGATCGGTCCGGCGGTGAACGTCGCTTCGCGCCTCGAGGCCCTGACCAAGGAACTCGCGCGGCCCGTTCTCCTGTCCCGCGCCTTCGCCGACCTCGCGCGATGCCCGGCCGGGCTCGAGAGCCTGGGCTCCTATCCCTTGCGCGGCCTCGGCGAGCCCCTCGAAGTGCTCGCCCTGAACGACGTGCGCTGCGCGATGGAGTAGCGTGCGGGCATCTCGTCGGCCCGCGGTCCGCCCCTCGGTCGGATCGGGCGGGCCGCGAACGCGTGGAAGCCGGACCAGGGGGACCAGGATGGATGGAGGGTCGATCTCGGGCATCGCGGCCGATCTCGCCGCGCGGGGCCTGAACGGGGCCAGCGAGGCCGAGCTCCTGTCCGCCTTCTGCGCCGCCGGCCGCGCGGCGGGCCTGCCGCTCGACCGGGCCGTGGCGGTGATCGACACGCTCCATCCCGTCCACGAGGGCCGAGCCTTTCAGTGGGACAGCGAGGCGAACGTTCCGCCGGAATCCGAGTACGGGCCGACGAACGAAGGCGCGGCGCTTCTCAGCTGGCAGCGCTCGGCCTTCTACCGCCTGTGGTCGGGAACCGATACCGAGATCCGCCGCCGCCTCGGCTTCGGCGATCCGGCCGACTTCTCGATGCTGGACAAGCTGGCCGAGGCCGGCCACACGGACTTTATCGCCCTCGGCCACCGCTTCTCGCCGGAGGGCACCATCGGGGAGATGGACTGCTTCCTGTCGTACTTCGCGACGCGCCACCCCGACGGCTTCCGCGAGGGGGACGTCGAAGCGCTCCGGGCGCTCCTGCCGACGCTGGCGCTCGCGATCAAGTGCACCGCGCTGGCGCGCATCGCCCGCACCATCGCCGAGGTCTATCTCGGCGAGGACGCGGCGGGGCAGGTGCTCTCCGGCAAGATCCGGCGCGGCCAGCCCCAGCGCATCTCGGCGGTGATCTGGTTCTCCGACCTCCTCGGCTACACCAAGCTGTCGGACAGCGCCGCCCCGGACGAGGTGCTGGCCCTCCTCGACGACTACGGCGAGGCCGTGATCTCGGCGGTCCACGCGGAGGGCGGCAACGTCCTCAAGCTGATCGGCGACGGGGTTCTGGCGATCTTCAAGGCCGACGCGCCGGACGATGCGAGCTGCGCGGCGCTCAGGGCCGAGCGGCGGCTCCGGGAGCGGCTGGCCGAGCTGAACGCCTCCCGCCGCGCCGAGAACCGGCCGACCACGGACGTCTATATCGGCCTCCACATCGGCGAGGTGTTCTACGGCAATATCGGCAGCGAGCAGCGCCTCGACTTCACCGTCATCGGCCCGGCCGTCAACGAGGTGAGCCGCATCGCCTCCATGTGCCGCTCGGTCGACGTCAACGTTCTGATGTCGACGGACTTCTTCGAGGCCCTGCCGGCCGAGCGGCGGGCCTCGCTCGCCTGCGTCGGCCGCTTCGCCCTGCGCGGCGTCCAGCGCATCCAATCGCTCCACACGCTGGAAGCGGCGCGTCTGCTCGGCTATTCCGGCTGACACCCGCGCGATACGTCTCGAAGGAACCCGCATGAGCCGCCTCGACAGCTTCATCCGTCGCCTGGAAGCCCAGCGCCTCCTTCTCAACACGACGCCGGACCTCGTCGCCGGCCGCGACGGGCTCATCCTGGAACTCGGCCTCGGCAACGGGCGGACCTGGGACCA
>CANJKV010000324.1 GCA_947474855.1 Aurantimonadaceae bacterium
CCTCGGAGCCTGCTCGACGATCTCCCGGGACGTCGACGTCCTGGCGGTCTCGGTGCAGCCCGCCCCGCAGCCGCCCGTCGATCCCCGGATCCTCGCCTATTACGGTCAAGTCGACGACGGCGCCTTCGTCGTCCCGGCCATCGATCCGAAGATCGTCTCGGAGCGAAACATCCGGCAGGTCGTCGACTTCCCGACCCCCGAGCCCGTCGGCACGGTCGTCGTCGACCCGTACAACCACCATCTCTATCTCGTCATGGAAGGCGGGCAGGCGATGCGCTACGGCATCGGCGTCGGCAAGGCCGGCTTCGCTTTCGCCGGCACGGCGACGGTTGCCCGCAAGGCCTCCTGGCCGCGCTGGACGCCGACGCAGAACATGCTGAAGCGCGAGCCGGAACGGTTCGGTCCGCATGCCGGCGGCGTCGAAGGTGGTCTCGGCAACCCGCTCGGAGCCCGCGCCCTCTACCTCTACCGCGATGGTCGTGACACGCTCTACCGCATCCACGGGACGAACGAGCCCTGGACCATAGGCACGTCCGTCTCGTCGGGCTGCATTCGGATGTTCAACCAGGACGCCATCGACATCGAGCAGCGCGTGCCCGTCGGCTCCCGCGTCGTGGTGCTCGACGCGCCCTATGCGGCCGAACCCGTTCCGGTCGCGGGCGAACTTCCGGACGGCTCCGCGGCTTAGTCGGACGCATGAGCTGGCAGCGGCTGGAACGATCGCGAAGCCGTGATCGATTTTCCGCTTGCTCCTCTAGCCGCTCGAGGATGTAGCGAAGACGGCGACACACGAGGACTCGTCCCATGAGCGCCACTCTCGATCGTTCCCGCTACAGCGTCACCGGCATGGACTGCGCGTCCTGCGCGTCCAAGATCGACACGGCCGTTCGCAGGCTTCCAGGCGTCGAGGACGTCGCCGTTTCTGTTTCAGCCGGATCGATGACGGTGACGCACGGATCCGCGTTCGACGAGAACGCGATGACATCGCGGGTCCGCGCTCTCGGTTATGCCGTTCGTCACGTCCCGCAGGCATCGGGAGCATCGCAGGCCGCAGGCCGGCATGACGCGGCGCATGTCCATGGTCCCACTTGCGGCTCGGCTCACGACCGCGATCCACGGAACGAGCACGATCATGGGGAGCATGGTCACGATCGTGCCGACGGCCGACCCGAGGTCGTCGTGACTGCCACGGGACCGACGCGTTCCCGTTACCGTGTCAGCGGCATGGACTGCGCCTCCTGCGCAGCGAAGGTCGACACGGCCGTGCGCAGGCTACCGGGCGTCGAGGACGTGTCGGTCTCGGTGGCGACCGAGACGATGACCATCACGCACGGTCCCGCCCTGGACCCCGAGGCCCTCGAACGGCAGATCAGGAACCTCGGCTACGGCTTCGCGCCAGCTGCCGTACGGCCAGGCGTCGGGTCGAGAGCCAGCGGCACCGCTTTGATCGCGCATGGCGGAAACGACCACGCGGACCATGCTCCAGCTCCGTCGCCTTCCGGGCACCTCCACTCCCACGCGGAGGAGGAGAGCGAGACGTCCTGGTGGAAGACGCGCAAGGCGCGGCTGACGGCCGCCTGCGGCGTCGCCCTCGTCACCGCCTACATCCTCGGACATGCGGTTCCAGGCGTCGAGCGCGCCGCCTTCCTTCTCGCTCTCGCGGTCGGCCTCGTGCCCGTGGCCTGGCGGGCGATCACCGCGGCGCGCTACGGCACGCCCTTCTCGATCGAGACGCTGATGACCATCGCCGCCGTCGGCGCGGTGATCATCGGCGCACAGGAGGAGGCCGCCGCCGTCGTCTTTCTTTTCCTCGTTGGCGAGATGCTGGAAGGCGTCGCCGCCGGCCGCGCCCGCAAGAGCATTCAGGGGCTGACAACCCTCGTCCCGAAGACGGCCCTCGTGGAGGCGAATGGGGAAACTCGCGAGGTGGCGGCCGAGAGCCTTCAGGTCGGCGCCACCATCCTCGTGCGTCCGGGTGACCGGATCGCCGCCGACGGTATGATCGTCGAAGGCTCGAGCGCCATCGACGAGGCGCCGGTTACGGGCGAGAGCGTGCCGAAGCGCAAGACGGCGGGCGACGCCGTCTTCGCGGGCACGATCAACACGGACGGCGTCCTGCGCGTGAAGGTGACGGCGGCCGCGGCCGACAACACGATCGCCCGCGTTGTGCGTCTGGTGGAGGAGGCGCAGGAGGCGAAGTCCCCGACCGAGCGCTTCATCGACCGCTTTTCCAAAGTCTATACGCCCGCCGTCCTCGTGGTGGGGGCCTTGGTCGCTCTCGTTCCGCCACTGCTGTTCGGCGGCGCCTGGGGCGAGTGGGTCTACAAGGGACTCGCGATCCTTCTGATCGGCTGTCCCTGCGCGCTCGTCATCTCGACACCGGCCGCCATCGCGGCAGGCCTGTCGGCCGGCGCGAGGCGCGGGCTCCTGATGAAGGGCGGGGTCGTCCTTGAAGGCCTCAGCCGCATCACCGCCGTGGCGCTCGACAAGACCGGCACGATCACCGAGGGCAAGCCGAAGGTGACGGACGTCGTGGCGATCGGGCGACCGGAGCGCGACGTGCTCTCGATGGCGGCAGCCTTGGAACGCGGCTCCAACCATCCGCTCGCCGTCGCCATCCTCGGCAAGGCGGCTTCCGAGAGCGCACCCGTGCCCCCGGCCTTCGACGCGGGTGCGATCCCAGGCGAGGGCATTTCCGGTAGCGTCGGTGGCGAGAACGCCTTCCTGGGTTCGCCCCAGGCCGCGGCCAAGCGGATCTCCATGGCGAATTGGACGGCGCAGATCAGCGCCCTGAACGACCAGGGCAAGACCGTGTCCGTGCTTCTCGTCGGCGACAAGGTGGCAGGTCTTCTCGCCATCCGCGACGAGCCCCGGGCCGACGCCGCGGACGGTCTGACGCTGCTCAAGAAGGACGGCATCCACACCGTCATGCTGACCGGCGACAACCGCCGCACCGCGCAGGCCATCGCGGAAGGGCTCGGCATCGAGGCGGAAGCCGAGCTGCTGCCTCAGGACAAGCAGCGGATCGTCAAGGAGCTGCAGGGGCGCGGCTTCGTGGTCGCCAAGGTCGGAGACGGCATCAACGACGCGCCCGCGCTCGCCGCAGCTGATATCGGCATCGCAATGGGCGGGGGCACCGACGTGGCGCTCGAGACCGCCGACGCCGCCGTGCTGCACGGTCGGATGCGCGATGTGCCCGACATGATCGCCCTCGCCAAGAGCGCCATGGGCAACATCCGCCAGAACATCACGATCGCGCTCGGGCTGAAGGTGGTGTTCCTGGTGACGACGGTGATCGGCGTCACCGGCCTCTGGCCCGCCATCCTCGCCGACACGGGTGCGACCGTCCTCGTCACCGCCAACGCCATGCGCCTCCTCGGGTGGAAGCCGCAATGAATCGATCGATCGACCTCGTCCTCCTCTACGCTCCCCTGGTCATCCTCGGGACGACGTGCCTCTGGCTCCTGGTCGCGACGCGCCGCACCTCCGCCGCCATCAGTCGGAACGCCTACGGCTTCGGTGGAACGCCCCGCCAGCGCCTCGCACAAATCCTGTTCCGGCTGGCGGTCGCCGGTGGCCTCGTGGCCGCTGTCTGCCACGCGATGGACATATCGTGGTTCGCGGTCCGGCCGCTCGACGGAGAGACGCTGGGACTCCAGCTCGTCGGCATCGTGGTGGCTCTCGCGGGGCAGGGGCTGACGATCTATGCCCAAGGCGACATGGGGCGCCGCTGGCGCGTCGGCGTCCCGGACGTTGCGCCCGACCGGCTGGTGACGACGGGGCTCTTCGAGTTCTCGCGCAATCCCGTCTTCCTCGGGATGCTGGCGATGGCGGCGGGGCTCGCCGTCGCGGTGCCGTCGCCGCTGATGATCGCCTGCGCCCTGGCATTCTGGGTCGCCTGCGAACTTCAGGTCCGCGACGAGGAGACCTTCCTCGAAGGCGCCTTCGGCCAGGACTACCGCGACTACAAGCACGCCGTGAGGCGCTGGATATGACATTTGGAAAGGACGCGACGATGATCGGCAAGCTCGGGGCCACGACGATGGCCATCCTCCTGTCGGGCTCCGTCATGGCGGCCGCTGCCGAGCGGGTGGAGGTGTTCTCCACGTCCGGCTGCGGCTGCTGCATAGGCTGGATCCGGCATCTCGAGGAGGCCGGCTTCGAGGTGACGAACGAGAACCTCGCCATGGCCGACCTCTACGCGAAGAAGACCGGCGCCGGTCTGAAGCCGGGTCAGACGTCGTGCCACACGGGCTTCGTCGGCGGCTACGTCGTCGAAGGTCATGTTCCCGCGGCGCAGGTGACGCGCCTGCTCGCCGAGAAGCCGGACGCGGTCGGAATCACCGTGCCCGACATGCCGGCCGGCTCGCCCGGAATGGGAGAGAGCGACGAGCCCTACGAGGTGCTGCTCGTGGCCCGGGACGGCTCGACCTCGGTGTTCGCGCGTTATCCGCTCGTCGAGGACGCATCCCGATGAGGGTAGCCTTCGCCGTGACGGTGTCTCTCTGCCTGACGGCGGCGGCATCCGCGCACGACTTCAAGGTCGGCGACCTCGTCGTCGCCCATCCCTGGTCGCGGGCGACGCCGCCAGGGGCGAAGATCGGGGCCGGCTACGTCGCCGTCACGAACACCGGCACGGAGCCCGATCGGCTGATCGGCGGCTCGACGGTCGTGTCACAGGGTTTCGAGCTGCACGAGTCGCAGGTGACCGACGGCGTGGCGCGCATGCGGCCGCTCGAGGAGGGTCTCGAGATCGCGCCCGGCCAGACGGTCACGCTCGCACCCGGTGGTACCCACGCCATGTTGACCGGCTTGTCCGCGCCCCTCCGCCAGGGGGAGCCGTTCAGGGGAACCCTGGTGTTCGAGAAGGCCGGCCCCGTCGAGGTCGAGTTCGCCGTGGAAGGCTTCGGTGCGGCTCCCGAGCCGGAGGGGGACCACGGAGGACATGGCGGATGACGCTGTGCACGATCCGCCGCGTCGCCTGGCTCGGCGTCGCGGTCCTCTGCCTGGTGGTCGGCGTCGTCGCCGGAACGAGCATCCTCCAGGCCACGAAGCCGGAGCCG
>CANJKV010000325.1 GCA_947474855.1 Aurantimonadaceae bacterium
AACCTCCTACCGGGCTGAACCTCGCTGACCCGACACAACATCTATCCATGGCCTATAACTGGCTCTAGAAGCCGCCCTGCAGCGCGCCGCCGAGAAGCGCGAGGCCGAGCAGCAGCACGAGCGCGGCGCCGAGAATTTCGATCGCCGAGAGCACCCGCCGCGAGCGGGTGCCCGAGCCCGCCTTCAGGGCGAAGCCCTTCGCCCAAACGGCGACCGCGGCGATGATCGAGACGGTGATCGCGGTGCCCATCGCCATGGCGAGCACCGACAGGAGCCCGCCGAGCCAGAGCCCGTTCACCAGCGCGAAAGTCAGCACCACGATCGCGCCCGAGCAGGGGCGCAGCCCCACCGCCAGGACGGCCGAGAGCGCCGCGCCCGGCGTGAAGCGCTTGGCCGAGGAAACGAGGGCGCGCGAGGGCATGTGCGACTTTCCGCAATCGCAGTCGTCGGGATCCTCCGCCGCGCAGACCTCGGCCGAGAAGCCGCCGCTCGCCGGTCGCATCAGACGCGCGGCGGGACCGGTCGCCGGGGCTGCGAAATCGAGGCCGTAGACCGCGCGGCCGGGCGCGGCGAAGGCGAGGCCCGCGACGGGCGCCGGCACCCGCTCGCGCCAGGCGCGGGCGAGCTTGCGCGCCAGCAGCCAGGCGCCGAAGCCCGCGACGAGCGCGTAGGAGCCGATCTCCAGCGCGGTGGTGGCGCCCGTCAGCGTGACCGCGGTGCCGCGCAGGAAGAGGTAGGCCGCCCCCACCAGCAGCAGCGCCGAGAGCGCCTGGACGAGGCTCGAGGCGAAGGACACGGCGATGCCGCGCCGGAGCTCGACGGCATCGGCGAGGACGTAGGACGAGATCACCGCCTTGCCGTGACCGGGGCCGGCGGCGTGGAAGACGCCGTAGGCGAAGGACAGGCCGACGAGGAGCGGCAGAGCCTGACCGCCCTCTTTCAAACCGATCAGCGCCTGGCGCAGGTCGACGAAGAAGGCGCGCTGATAGGTGTTGATCGCGCGGAACAGATCGCCGAGGAGACCGCTGCCCGGCTGCGCCGTCACCTCCGCCGAACCGATGCCGAGCGAGGACTGTGCGTGCGCCGAGGCCGCCGCGAGAACGAGGCCGGCGGCAAGAAGAAGCGTCAGCTGGCCGCGGCGCATGACACCTCCGTGCGCGTGGCGAGCAGCAGCGAATAATCGACTCCGTCGCTCGGCACCTCCTCGTCGGGACCGAGCGCGGCGATCGAATCCATCCAGGCCGAGGCGGCCTCGTCCTCGTCCGGCACCACGAGCTTCTTGCCGCAGTTGGCCGGCAGGTCGACGAGCTGGAAGGCCGTGTCGTCGGGATAGTCGAAGGCGACGTAGAAGGTCTCGTCCCAATTGAAGACGGTCAGGGCGTCCTTCTTGAGGTCGACGGGCTCGCCCGCCGCCATCTCGAAGAACATGATCAGCTGGCCGTTTTCGACGTTCATGCGGATCTCGTCGGGCGGCGCCATGGTCACGTCGCGCGTTCCGACCTTGACGAAGGTGTAGAAGTCCCACTCCGCGATGGACTCCTTCACGACCTTTCCGACCTCGGCGAGTTCGTCCTCGTCGAGCTGGCCGTTGGCGTTCTTGTCGAAATCGAAGACCACGGAGGACGAGAACAGCTCGTCCATGCGCCACACGTTGCGCACCGCCTTCAGCGTGCCGTCGGCATTGCCGACGATCTCCATGTGCGATTCGGCGAAGACGTGCGGGTGGGCACTCGCGGCGCCGCAGACGAGCATGGCGCCGGCAAAGGCCGCGAAGGCGGTCGCGCGAGGTCTCATCAAGGCCTTGTCCCCTGCCCACGATTCGGATCCGATCGAAGACAGGAGAAGAACGGCGGAAGTTTGGATGAAGCTTGCGGTGCGCGCGACGCCTCAGCGCAGGACGACGACCTGCGCCCCCACGTGGACGCGCTCGAAAAGGTCCTTAACGTCGGCGTTGCGCATGCGGAAGCAGCCCGCCGATGCGGCCGAGCCGATCGAGTTCGGCTTGTTGGTCCCGTGGATGCGGTAGGTGCCCCAGCCGAGATTGATCGCACGCTCGCCGAGCGGATTCTTCGGTCCCGGCCCCATGGACTGGGGCAGCTTTGGGTTCTCGGCGCGCATGGAGGGCGTCGGCGTCCAGGTCGGGTTGCGGCGCTTCTTCGAAACCCAGCTTTCGCCGAACCACTGCTCGCTCGGCTTGCCGACGGCGATCTCGTACTCGATCGCCTCGTCCTGGCCCGTCACGAGGTAGAGCCGGCGCGCGCCGGTATAGACCACGATCGTCCCGGGCGCGTAGTCGCCGACGAACAGGACGGCCGACCGGTCCGGCTCCATCGTGCTCGGTCGCCCGGCGGCAGAGGCCGCCGGCGCATGGGCGAGACTGGCGCCGAGAAGCGCCGCGAGGATGGACAAGCGAAGTTTGCGCATGGGTCCGAACCTATCCGCAACGCGGCTAAGGATGAGTGAAGGCGGGTGGTTAAGGAAGGATAGCCGAGATGGGGCGGCGGGAGAACGGGCGGGACGACCAGCCGCGCCGCGATCTCAGGCGGCCGTCGTCTCGGCCGGGCGGGGGATCTCCCGATAGGCATCGCACTTGCGGAACCACGTCGCCAGGAAATCTACGAAAAGGCGCACGCGCGCCGGAAGGTGGCGGCGGTGCGGGAAGACGGCGTAGATGCCAGCCTCGCCCGGCATGAACTCGTCGAGCACGGTGACGAGCTCGCCGCGGGAAATCTCGTTGCGAACGACGAAGCTCGGCGACAGCGCGAGGCCGAGCCCCGCCAGCGCCGCCGCCCGGACCGTCACCGGGCTGTTGGCGGTGAACTGGCCGGACACCGCCACCGTGATCGTCTCGCCGGTCTTCGGGTCGCGGAACAGCCAGTTGGAAAACATGCGCGCGTTGGAATCGATCACCGCCGGGAACTTGGCGATCTGCGCGGGATGCGTCGGGCGGCCATGACGCTCGATGAACTCGGGGCTCGCGACGATGACGAAATCGAGAGCAGTCAGGCGCCGGGCGATCATCGCCGAATCGGCGAGCCGCGTCATGCGGATCGCGACGTCGAACCCTTCCTCGACGAGGTTGACGAAGTTGTCGTCGAGATGGACGTCGAGCGAGATGTCCGGGTGCTGCTTGGCGAAGTCGACGAGGCTGAGGCCGAGCTCGGCATCGCCGAAGGTGCGCGCGGCCGAGACGCGGATCGTGCCCTTGGTCTCGCCGGTGGCTTCGCGCGCCTCCTCGTTGAGGCTCTCCAGGTCGGCGAGGATGGCCGCGGCGCGCGGCAGGTAGACTTCTCCCGCGGCGGTCAGCGCGACCTGCCGGGTCGTACGGTTGATCAGGAGAACCCCGAGCTCGTCTTCCAGCTCGCGCACGTACTTGGAAAGCAGCGCCTTGGAGCGGCCGGTCTTGCGCGCGGCCGCCGAGAAGCCCTCGTTCTCGATCACCGCGATGAAGGCCCGCATTCGGGTCAGCGTGTCCATGTCGCCGGCGTCTCCCTTTCCGTGCCGGCCGGCCCCGACGGACCGGCGGCCGTTCTTGTCTCACGGGAGCTTGCGAAAAAATCAAGCTTTGCCGCGAAGGGACTTGCGTGTGACAGGCGACTCCCTTACATCCGCCCCTGCCCCAAGTCGCACGTGCCTGTGGGCGTCCCCCGGTCCTCGAATGCGAGGATAACCGGGACGGTACCTGGACTTAACACATCCAGTCGTTTCCGCTGCTGGCGGAATCGAGGACGCCTTGAAGCAACGACGGTCCGGGCCTTTCTGGTCTCTCCCGGTCTCCATAGCCGGGAATACTGCAGAGGCACACCATCCTTGCCTGAAGTGCGGCGGGTCCAAGCCCTCCAATCCACGGCAGACTGACTCCGACCATCGGCGCGGCCATCCGCGTCCGCTTGTTCGGCATCGGTCCTCGACGCGTTTACGCGCAACAACGTTTCGGACGGTGTCTCCACCGGCTGTCCGACGTCGCGCGCGTTCGCTCCTGTTTATCCGCCGGATCCGGGAGAGCCACCCATGGCCGCCACGCAGCGTATCATCGACTTCCTCGCCACCCGACGTCCCGAGGGCCCCTGCCTCGTGGTCGATCTCGACATCGTGGCCGACAACTTCCGCGCCTTCCGCCGCGCCCTGCCCGACTCCGCCATCTTCTACGCGGTGAAGGCGAACCCGGCGCCGGAGATCCTGCGGCTCCTGGCCACCATGGGCTCGAACTTCGACTGCGCCTCGGTCGCCGAGATCGAGATGGCGCTCGACGCCGGCGCGACCCCGGCGCGCATCTCCTTCGGCAACACCATCAAGAAGGAGCGCGACGTCGCTCGCGCCCACGCGCTCGGCGTGTCGCTCTTCGCGGTGGACTGCGAGGAAGAGGTGGAGAAGGTCGCCCGCGCCGCCCCCGGCGCCCGCGTGTTCTGCCGCGTCCTCACCGACGGGGAAGGCGCCGAGTGGCCGCTCTCGCGCAAGTTCGGCTGCGTGCCGGCGATGGCGATCGACGTGCTTCAACACGCGCACGACCTCGGCCTGACGGCGACCGGCGTGTCCTTCCACGTCGGCTCGCAGCAGACCAACACCGAGGCCTGGGACTCGGCGCTGTCGGACGCGGCCTTCGTGTTCAACACGCTGGCCGAGCGCGGCATCGTGCTGACCCTCGTCAACATGGGCGGCGGCTTCCCGACCCGCTACCTCAAGGACGTGCCGTCCGCCGAAGCGTATGGCCGCTCGATCTTCGCCGCGCTGAAGCGCCACTTCGGCAACCGCATCCCGGAGACGATCATCGAGCCGGGCCGCGGCATGGTGGGCGACGCCGGCGTCATCAAGGCGGAGGTCGTGCTCGTGTCGAAGAAGTCGGCACAGGACGACAAGCGCTGGGTCTTCCTCGACATCGGCAAGTTCGGCGGCCTCGCCGAGACGATGGACGAGGCCATCCGCTACCCGATCGTGACCAAGCGCGACGGCGACCGGATGGAGCCCTGCGTGCTCGCGGG
>CANJKV010000326.1 GCA_947474855.1 Aurantimonadaceae bacterium
AAGCCGGTCCCGGTTTCGAGCCCTGCTACAGCCTGGAGCCGAGCATGAAGTTCGCTACCATCGTCCTGTGTGCCGGCCTGGTCGGAACCCTCGTCGTCTCGAACCTCCAGGGCGCGACCATCGTGCCCGGCGAGGGTCTCGCCGCCACCTTGATCCTCGATGAAACCACCACCGGCAGCATCAAGCCGCGTCTCGACCCGTCGCTTCAGGCGGCCCGCCTGATCGACCTGCAGACGGGATCGACCTGCCGCCTGCCGAACCTCGACGCCGGCGAGCACTTCGAGCCCACCACGGTCGGCGCCGCCTGCGCCGACGATCCCGCGCTGAACCGCGTCTCGCAGTGGCGCGCCACCGGCGACGGCACCCTGGAGATGGCCGACGCCGACGGCGCCACCGTCTACCGCTTCGCTCCGGGCGACGGCGTTCTCTACGAGAGCGTTTATCCCGAGAACGCCCTCGTCACGATCGTTCCCGTGAAGGGCTGAAGCCCCGAACCGATCGCGCGGGACCTGGTCTCCCCTCGCGGGGAGACCGAGCCGTCCGGACGGCTCGATGCCGCTTCGCCGTCCCTCAGATTTCCCGCAGCGCCCTGATCTGCCGCCCATCGCCGTCGAAGTTCGACGGATCCAGCCAGCGCCGGAAGCGGTCGCGCAGCGCCGGCCACTCGCCGTCGATCACCGAGAACCAGGCCGTGTCGCGGTTCTCTCCCTTCACGACGAGGTGCTGGCGGAAGACGCCCTCGAAGGTGAAGCCGAGCCGCTCGGCCGCCCGGCGCGACGCGGCGTTGGCGGCGTTGCACTTCCATTCCAGACGCCGATAGCCGAGCTGGCCGAGGAGCCGGTCCATCAGCAGGAACAATCCCTCCGTCGCCTCGACCCTGCCCTGAAGGCGCGGCGAGAAGCAGACGTGGCCGATCTCGCCGACGCCGTTCGCCGCGTCGATCCGCATCAGGGCGGCGACGCCTTCGGCCCGTCCCGATCGCTCCGGCACGAAGGCGTGGAAGAACAGGCCCTCCGTCGCGTGGAGCCGCGCCGCCGCCTGCCGGAACGCCGCCTCGTCGGGAAAGGGTCCGTAGGGGAGGTAGCGCCAGAGAGCACCCTCGGGATCGGCCGAGAAGGCTTGCCAGAGCGCGCCGAGCGGTGCCTCGTCCCCGATCGGCACGAGCCGCACCGTGCGGCCGTGAAGAATCTGCCGCCCGGGGCCGGGACGCGGCGTCCAGTCGCTCAAGGGTCCGCCGATCATGCGCGCGCCCTCACGAATCGAACCACGCTCTCGCGCACGCGTCCGTCGCCGAGCGGCAGGGCGGTTGCGAGCGACGAGACGGCGCCGACATGGTCGAGGCCGGGGACGAGCAGCACCTCCGCGCTGCCGCCCGCCGCCCGGACCTTGGCGGCCAGCGAGCGGGTGTTCTGCGGATCCACCGTCGTGTCGGAGAGGCCGTGGACGAGTAGCATCGGGGGCATGCGCCCGCCGACGAAGTTGACCGGCTGGCTGTCGGCCCGACGATTCTCCGGGAAGATGCGCTTGTAGCGCTCGTCCTTCAGCGGCAGGAAGTCGTAAGGCCCCGCCAGCCCGACGAAGCCGGCGACGCTTCGCGCCGAAACGCCGGCGCCCGCGAGATAGCGCTCGTCAAGGGTGAGCAGCGCGGCGATCTCGGCGCCGGCCGAATGGCCGGCGAGGATCAGCGGCCGCCGCCCCGGCGCGACGCCCTCGCCGCCCTTGCGCGACAGGGCGACGACCGCCGCCGTCGCCCGCGCCGCGTCCTCGACGAAGCCGGGAAACACGGTTTCGGGATAAAGGCGGTAGTCGGGAGTGGCGACGAGGAAGCCGGCGCTCGCGAGCGACTGGCCGACGAAGTAGTAGATGTCCTTGGACCCGGAATCCCAGCTTCCGCCGTAGACGAAGACGACGAGCGGCGCGTCGTCGGCAAGCCGGTCGGGCACGTAGAGATCGAAGGTGCCCCGCGCGCCGGAAGCGTAGCGCAGGCCCTTCAATTGCCGGAAGCCGCGGCCGCTGGTGACGGCGTTCAGCGCGTCGGCGGCGCAGCCGCCCAGGAGGGCTGCGCCGGGCAGGGCGGCCAGGAGCGACAGGAAGCGGCGGCGGACCACGGTGCACGGCACCTTTCGAGAGAGGGCGGGACTTCGGAGCGACCGACGGCTCAGCCGGCCGGCTCGCCGCCGGGCTGCCCTCCGGCGGGTGCGTTGCCGCGTGGGCGAAGGCGCCGCTCCATCTCCTCGACGGCCTCGGCGACGCGGGTGAGCTCCACCGCCATTGCGGCGCGCTCGCGGGTCAGCGCCTCGTCCAGGGAGGCCTTGCGCTGGTCGGCCGACCGGGCGTCGGACGAGAAAGCGGACAAGCGCTTGTTGGCTTCCTGCAGCTCGTCGGCGATCATCATCGCCGTCATGACGGTCAGGCGCAGGTCGCCGATCTCGCCGAAGCTCGACCGCAGCTCGCCGACGCGCCGGTCGATCTCGGCCGCGAGGTTGAGGAGGTGGTCCTCCTCGCCCTCGCCGCAGGCCATGCGGTAGGTCTTGGAATCGATGGTGACGACGACCTGCGGCATGCGGCTCACCCCGCTCCTTGCAGGACGCCGCGCACGGCTTCCATGGCATTGACGAGCCGGGCGGAGACTTCCCGGTTGGCGCCCTCCAGGCGCTCGCAGCGGGCGAGCGCGGCGTCGAGCTCGCCGGCGAGCCGCGCGCGGTCGGCGGACATGCGCTGCATCTCCTCCTCGCCGCCGCGCAGGCGCCCTTCCGGCCCGGTCTGGATCTCCACGACCGCGGTCAGGCGCGACAGCGCGTCGGACAGCCGGCGCCGCGCCGCCTCGAAAGGATCGTCCTCGGACATGCCTGCCGCCCCCGCACCCAACCCTCGTCCCACGCCGCCGCACGCATCGCGGGTCTGCCCCCGGGCGCGGGCCGAAACCCGGCCGGGTGGTCAACAAGCCTTTAACGCGGCGCGAGCCGAAGGAAAAGCCGCACCGTGAAAGCGCTGCGCGAAGCTTCGTCTGCAACCCATTGTCCGGCTTGCCGCCCCTCGAAATGGGTCTGGCAGCGCCTAAGAATCAGCCCTGACCGGCGCATTGATCGTCGGCCCCTTTCCGGCTAAGCGCCGGACATCGGCAGTTTCACGGGAACGCGGGGCGGCATCCGGCCGGCGCGCCAAACTTCAAGAGGATCCTTCGATGACAGTCCGCGTCGCCATCAACGGCTTCGGCCGCATCGGCCGCAACGTTCTGCGCGCCATCGTCGAGTCGGGACGCACCGACATCGAAGTGGTCGGAATCAACGATCTCGGCCCGGTCGAGACCAATGCCCACCTCATCCGCTTCGATTCGGTCCATGGCCGCTTCCCCGGCACGGTGACCGTCGACGGCAACACGATCGACGTCGGTCGCGGCCCCATGCGCGTCACGGCCGAGCGCGATCCGAAGAACCTCCCCTGGAAGGAGCTCGGCGTCGACGTCGCGCTCGAATGCACCGGCATCTTCACCGACCCGGCCAAGGCCTCGGCCCACCTCGAGGCCGGCGCGCGGAAAGTTCTCGTCTCGGGTCCGCTGACCAACGAGACGCAAGGCGAGAAGACCATCGTCTACGGCGTCAACCACGACACGCTGACGGGCGACGACCGGATCATCTCCAACGCCTCCTGCACCACGAACTGCCTCGCGCCGGTCGCGAAGGTGCTCGACAAGACGGTCGGCATCGAGACCGGCTTCATGACGACGATCCATTCCTACACGGGCGACCAGCCGACGCTCGACACGCTCCACAAGGACCTCTACCGCGCCCGCGCCGCCGCCCTGTCGATGATCCCGACCTCGACCGGCGCCGCCAAGGCCATCGGCCTCGTGCTTCCGCAGCTCAAGGGCAAGCTCGACGGCTCCTCGATCCGCGTGCCGACCCCGAACGTGTCGGTGGTGGACTTCAAGTTCACGGCCAAGCGGGCGACGAGCGTGCAGGAGATCCAGGACGCCATCCGCGCGGCGGCCGACGGCCCGCTGAAAGGCATCCTCGGCTACACGCTCGCCCCGAACGTGTCCTCGGACTTCAACCACGACCCGCACTCCTCGGTCTTCGCCATGGACCAGACCAAGGTCCTCGGCGGCACCTTCGTGCGCATCCTGTCCTGGTACGACAACGAGTGGGGCTTCTCGAACCGCATGTCGGACACGGCGATCGCCCTCGCCAAGGTCGGCTGATCCCGGCGTGACGCTCTTCCGGCCCGTCGTCCCGCGCGCCGCCCGCTGGCGGCCGGCGGAGGGCGACGGGCTGGAGCACCTGGACCTCGCGCCCTTGCCGGGTGGAGGCCTTCTCGCCAGCGCCGTCGTGATCGGCGGTGCCGGCGCCGACCCGTTCGCCCTGCGCTACCGCATCCGCCTGGGCGTGGACTGGCGCGTCCGGGAGATCGCCGTGGAGCGCACGGACGGACGCAGCCTCGGCCTCGTCTCGCCCGAGCCCGGTCGCTGGCAAACCATCGACGGCGCGCCCCGTCCCGACCTCGACGGCTGCATCGACGTCGACATCCAGGCGACGCCCTTCACCAACACCCTGCCGATCCGCCGCCTCGGCCTGACCCGGGCCATGGGCATGGCCGAGCTGCCCATGGTCTACGTTCCCCTGGACACGCTCGCCCCCGTTCCGGACGGGCAGCGCTACGCGGCGCTCGACGATGGCCGGCGCTACCGATACGAGGCCGCCGACGAGAGCTTCGCGGCCGAGCTCGCGCTCGACGAGGACGGGCTCGTCCTCGACTATCCCGGCCTGTTCCGCCGGGTTTTCTGACGAACCGACGCATTTTCCCGCTCGCCCCGACCGCGGGACCGGCTATAGACCCATCGCGGCCGGAGAGCGCCGCGCCCTCCCGTGGAACGCGAGCCGACCCGCAGCCCATGCACGAGACGCTCTACCTCGCCACGCTGATCGGGACGGTGCTCGTCCTCGTGGCCGGCTTCTCGAGCCTTCTC
>CANJKV010000327.1 GCA_947474855.1 Aurantimonadaceae bacterium
CTACGACACCCATGCCCTCGCGGTCGGCACCGGCGGCGCGCTGGTGAAGGCCGGCGGCGACACCTGGTTCTTCCTCACCGCCGACTACGCCTTCGGCTATTCGCTGGAGGAGCAGACCGGCAACTTCGTGAAGGCCAATGGCGGCCAGGTGCTCGGTTCGGTGCGCCACCCGCTCTCGACCACCGACTTCTCCTCCTTCGTGCTCCAGGCCCAGAGCTCCGGCGCCAAGGTCGTCGGCATGGCCAATGCCGGCCTCGACACGCAGAACACCATCAAGGCCGCGGCCGAGTTCGGCCTCGTCCAGTCCGGGCAGCAGCTCGCCGCCCTCCTCTTCACCCTCGCCGAGGTTCACGGCCTCGGCCTCGACGCCGCGCAGGGCATCAACCTGACGGAAGGCTGGTACTGGGACCAGTCGGACGAGAACCGCGCCTTCGCCGAGCGCTTCCAGAAGGAAGCGAACGTCAAGCCGAACATGATCCATGTCGGCACCTATTCCGCCGTCCTGCAGTACCTGAAGGCCGTTCAGGCCGCCGGCACCGACGAGACGAAGGCGGTCGCCGCCAAGCTTCACGAGCTGCCGGTCGAGGACGTCTTCGCCAAGAAGGGCACCGTCCAGGCCAACGGGCGCATGGTCTACGACATGTACCTCTTCCAGGTGAAGGCGCCGGGCGACTCGAAGGGCGAGTGGGACTACTACAACCAGGTCGCGACCGTGCCGGGCGCCGAGGCCTACCTCCCCGTCGACCAGAGCGGCTGCGACACTGCGAGCTTCGCCGCCAACTGATCGGCGACCGGCGCCGGCGGCCACCCCGCCGCCGGCGCCCGCCTCCTGCCGACCCCGACCCGACACCCGGAGCCGACACGCGAGATGCAAGCCGCCCCCATGCCCGTCGCCTCCACCGAGCCGATCCTGTCGGCGCGCGGCCTCACCAAGGAATTCTTCGGCTTCAAGGCCGTGAACGGCGTCGACCTCGACGTTTATTCCGGCACGATCCACGCCCTGATCGGGCCGAACGGCGCGGGCAAGACCACCGTCTTCAACCTCCTGACGAAGTTCCTGAGCCCGACCGCCGGCACCATCCGCTTCGACGGCCGCGACATCACGCGAACCAAGCCCGCCGACGTCGCCCGCCTCGGGCTCGTGCGCTCCTTCCAGATCTCGGCCGTCTTCGCCCAGCTCACCGTTCTCGACAATGTCCGCGTCGCGCTCCAGCGGCAGAGCGGCCTCGCCACGCAGTTCTGGCGCTCCAACGCCGTCCTGTCGCGGCTCGACGCCCGCGCCGCCGAGCTGATCGAGGCCGTCGGCCTGTCGAGCTTTTCCGAGACCCTCGCCGGCGACCTGCCCTACGGACGCAAGCGCGCGCTGGAGATCGCGACGACCCTCGCGCTCGACCCGCCGGTCATGCTCTTCGACGAGCCCATGGCCGGCATGGGCGTCGAGGACATCGGCCGCATCTCGGCCCTCATCCGCAAGGTGGCGGCGGGCCGCACCGTCCTCATGGTCGAGCACAACCTCAACGTCGTCTCCGACCTCTGCGACCGCGTGACCGTGCTGGCCCGCGGCGAGATCCTCGCCGACGGCGACTATGCCGCGGTCTCCGCCGACCCCCGCGTGCGCGAGGCCTACATGGGAAGCGAGCATGCGTGACGGCCCCGCCCCTTCCGCCGCTGCCCTCGAGGTCCGCGGCCTCAACGGCTGGTACGGCGAGAGCCACGTGCTTCACGGCGTCTCGCTCGACATCGCGTCGGGCGAGACGATCGCGCTCGTCGGGCGCAACGGCGCGGGCAAGACGACGACGCTGCGCGCCATCATGAACCTCCTGCCGCGCCGCGAGGGCACCGTGATCGTCGGCGGTCGCGACATGAGCAGCGTGCCGCTCCACCGCACGGCGCATGCCGGCATCGGCTACGTGCCGGAGGAGCGCGGCATCTTCGCCACCCTCTCGGTCATGGAGAACCTCCTCCTGCCCCCGCGTGTCGCGGCAGGCGGCATGAGCGTCGAGGAGATCTTCGAGCTGTTCCCGAACCTTGCCGAGCGCCGCCGCTCGCCGGGCACGAAGCTCTCCGGCGGCGAGCAGCAGATGCTGGCGATCGCCCGCATCCTCAGGACTGGCGCGCGCATCATCCTCCTCGACGAGCCGACGGAAGGCCTCGCCCCCGTCATCGTTCAGCGCATCGGCGACGTGCTCCTGAAGCTCAAGTCCCAGGGCCTGACACTCCTTCTCGTCGAGCAGAACTTCCGCTTCGCCCAGAAGGTCGCCGACCGCTTCTTCCTCATGGAGGACGGCCACATCGTCGACAGCTTCCGCACCGCCGAGATCGAATCCAAGATGCAGCGCCTGCACGACGTCGTCGGAGTCTGAGCCGCCCCATGACCACCCTCCTCGGCGTGCCCCTTCCCGCCCTCTACGGCCAGCTCCTCATCGGCCTCATCAACGGCTCGTTCTACGCGCTCCTGTCGCTCGGCCTTGCCGTGATCTTCGGCCTGCTGCGCGTCATCAACTTCGCCCACGGCGCGCAGTACATGGTCGGTGCCTTCGTCGCCTTCCTGCTGCTGCGCTTCGGCTCCATCGGCTTCTGGTGGGCGCTGATCCTCGCGCCGCTGACCGTCGCCCTCGCCTCCGCGATCGTCGAGCGCACCATGCTGTCGCGCCTCTACCGGCTCGACCACCTCTACGGCCTGCTCTTCACCTTCGGCCTCGCCCTCATTCTCGAAGGTCTCTTTCGCCACTACTGGGGCGCCGCCGGCCAACCCTATCCGAGCCCGCCGGAGCTCGCCGGCGGCACCAATCTCGGCTTCATGTTCCTGCCGAACTATCGCGGCTTCGTGGTCGTCGCCTCGCTCGTGGTCTGCATCGCCGTCTGGGCGCTGATCGAGAAGACCAGCCTCGGCGCGACCCTGCGCGCCGCCACCGAGAACCCGCAGCTCGTCCAGGCTTTCGGCGTCAACGTACCGCTCCTTCTGACCCTCACCTACGCGCTCGGGGCCGGCCTCGCCGCGCTTGCCGGGGTGCTCGCGGCGCCGATCTACCAGGTCAATCCGATGATGGGCTCCAACCTCATCATCATCGTCTTCGCCGTGGTCGTCATCGGCGGCATGGGCTCGATCGTCGGCGCGATCGTGTCGGGCTACCTCCTCGGCATCCTGGAGGGCCTCACCCGCGTCTTCTACCCCGAGGCCTCCAACATCGTCGTCTTCGTAATCATGGCCGTGGTGCTGCTCGCCCGCCCCGCCGGCCTCTTCGGCAAGGAGGCGTGACGCCGATGTCCAGCGCCCCCATCTCCAACGCTCCCGCCGCCGGCATCGGCCTGCCCCGCGGCCAGCAGCGCCTGACCGGCCTGGGCAGTGCCGTCGCCACGATCGCTCTTCTCGCGCTTCTGGCTGCGCCGCTCGCCGTCTACCCCGTCTTCCTGATGAAGATCCTGTGCTTCGCGCTCTTCGCGACGGCCTTCAACCTCCTGCTCGGCTATGTGGGCCTCCTCTCCTTCGGCCACGCCGCCTTCTTCGGAGGCGCCGCCTACTTCACCGCCCACGCCGCCAAGGTCTGGGGCTTCGAGCCGCTCCTCGCCGTCCTCTTCGGCGCGGCCGGCGCGGCGGCCATCGGCCTCGTCATCGGCTTTCTCGCCATCCGCCGCCAGGGCATCTACTTCGCGATGGTGACGCTGGCGCTCTCGCAGATGGTCTTCTTCGTCTTCCTCCAGGCGCCCTTCACCCACGGCGAGGACGGCATCCAGAACGTGCCGCGCGGCCGTCTCCTCGGCCTCTTCGACCTCTCCGACACGCTGACCATGTACTACTTCGTGCTGGCGGTCTTCGTGTTCGGCTTCTTCGCCGCCTGGCGCATCGTCCACTCGCCCTTCGGCCACGTCCTCCAGGCGATCCGCGAGAACGAGAACCGCGCCGTCTCGCTCGGCTACCGCGTCGAGCGATACAAGCTCGGCGCCTTCGTCATGTCCGCCTTCATCGCCGGGCTCGCCGGCGGCACCAAGGCGCTCGTCTTCCAGATCGCCACCCTCACCGACGTCGCTTGGCAGATGTCGGGCGAGGTGATCCTGATGACCCTCCTCGGCGGCCTCGGCACCATCCTCGGTCCCAGCGTCGGCGCCGGCCTCGTCGTCACCCTCCAGAACTACCTCGCGGCGTCGGGACTGCCGGTGACCGTCGTCATCGGCGTCATCTTCGTCCTCTGCGTCCTTGTCTTCCGCCGCGGCCTCGTCGGCGAGGCCATCCACCTCCTGCGCCGCCGAGCCCAAGGCCTTCCGCGCAGGTGAGGCGGCGGGCGGGCGCTTTGGTCCCGTTCAGTCTCCGAGGGCGATCGAGAGCGTCGCGGTTTCGTTCCGCAGGCGCACGGCGAACTCGGTGGCCTCCTCGACGCTGAACGCCTTGGCCACCTGGAGGTATCCGCCGAGTACGGGCTCCCGGATCACCGGCACGGCGACGACCGTGTCGTCGACGTAGAGGTGGGCCACCCGCCCGACGTTCTTCGCGGAAAACTCGGCCATCTTCGCTCGACCGCCCCGATCCAGGGCGATGTTGATCACGGGCTCGTTGCTCGCCGGGTCGAACACCTGATACGCATTCAGGACGCCGAGCGGCACCCTGTCCGCGGCCGCCGCGCCGCCGATCCAAGAGCAGCAGAGCGCGACGGTCGTCCAAGCAGGTCGTTTCATTCCGGTCTCCCCGCTTCGGCATTCCCCGCCGCCTTCATCTAGAGCCTGTTATGGACCATGGATAGGTGTTGTGCTGGCTGTGCCGAGCCGCCGGGTAGGAGCCGAAGGCCGCCGATGGCGGGGCTATCGGCAAGGTCGGCGACGCACTCCGGCGGCTCGGCACGGCCAGCCCGAAGGGTCGGGTGAGCGAGGTCATCCGGGGCGTCGGCTAGTCGAGCCAAGAGGTTTCGTCTTGGCACGACGAACCTCCTGCCTGGCTGAACCTCGCTGA
>CANJKV010000328.1 GCA_947474855.1 Aurantimonadaceae bacterium
CGTCCGGACACGACCACCATGTGGTCGGCGAGCGGGCTCTTGCCCCTCATGTCGATCGAGACGATGTCCTCGCCCTTGGAGTCATCCAGGCTGCGGACGACGAGTTCGATGGCGCGCGCCACGGACGAACCCGCATCCTCGGCGGCGGTAGAAGGAGCGGCCACGGGGGCGTCCTTCGCATCCAAAGCAGGTCTCAGCTTCGTTTTCCCTTTCGGAAACGTCGTGGCACCGGGACGATCCCGGGCTCACGATCAAAAGATAGGCACCGACAGGCGACGGTTTCAAGACAGCGGATCTTGCAGCCGCCGAAGAGTCGTGGACGATTGCGCCGAGCGCGGGCCGGTGAGAAACACCCAGGCCGGTGGATCGAGGCTCGCGAGGCGGGCGGCGTCCCGCTCCGGAATGCGCTGGCCCTCCAGCCGAAGAGCGGCGGGCGAGGACAGGACCGACAGCGTCGAGCCCGGCCGATCGACGACGGCGAGCGGCATCATGGCCGCGATCCGCTTCCAGTCCTGCCATCGATGAAAGGAGCGCAGCGAATCGGCGCCCATGATCCAGACGAAGCGGGCGTTGGGGCGGCGCGAGGTGACGAGTTCCAGCGTGTCGGCGGTGTAACGGATGCGGTGGGCCGCCTCGAAGGCGGTGACCACGATGCGACGGTCGCCGCCGACGAGCGCGCGCGACAGGGCGACCCGCTCGCTCAAGGGCGCGAGGCGGCCATGGTCCTTCAAGGGATTGCCGGGCGTGACGATCCACCACAGCCGGTCGAGCCGGAGCCGGCGCAGAACGACGCGCGCGACGAGGAGATGCCCCTCGTGCGGCGGGTCGAAGGAGCCGCCGAAGAGGCCGATCCGCTGGCCCGGCGGGGCAGGCGGCAGGCGCAGCGCCTCGACCAGGACGGCCTTCGCCGTCACGGCCGCGTCTGGCCGGTGCCGCGCACGCGGTAGTTGAAGCTCGTGAGCTGCTCGACTCCGACGGGGCCGCGCGCGTGCATCTTGCCCGTCGCGATGCCGATCTCGCCGCCGAAGCCGAACTCGCCGCCGTCGGCGAACTGCGTCGAGGCGTTGTGGAGGAGGATCGCGGAATCGATCGAGGACAGGAAGTGCTCGGCTGCGGCCTCGTCGTTCGCGACGATCGCCTCGGTGTGATGCGAGGAGTGGCGCTCGATGTGCTCGATCGCGCCGTCGACGCCCTCGACGAGGGCGACGGAGATGATGGCGTCGAGATACTCCGTATCGAAATCCCCGGGGGTCGCGGGCACGGCGGCGGGCCAGAGGGCGCGCACCTCGTCCGTGCCTCGGATCTCGCAACCGCGACGGCTCAGCGCGTCGAGGACGGGCGGGAGGAGGCGCGAAGCGTCGCGGCGGTCGACGAGCAGGGTTTCGGCCGAGCCGCACACGCCGGTGCGGCGCATCTTGGCGTTGGTGGTGACGTCGACGGCCATGTCGAGGTCGGCCGAGGCGTCGAGGTAGACGTGGCAGAGGCCTTCGAGGTGGGCGAAAACGGGGACGCGCGCTTCTCCCTGCACGCGCTCCACCAGCGAGCGGCCGCCGCGCGGCACGATGACGTCGATGGCGCCGTTCAGGCCCCGCAGCATCTCGCCGACGGCCGCGCGGTCGCGCGTCGGCACGATCTGGATCGCGTCGGCGGGGAGGCCCGCCGCTTCGAGCCCGGCCTGCAACGCCTGGCCGATGGCGGCGGAGGAGGCGGACGAGTCCGAGCCGCCGCGCAGGATCACGGCATTGCCCGCCTTGAGGCACAGCGCACCGGCATCGGCCGTGACGTTCGGCCGGCTCTCGTAGATCACGCCGACGACGCCGAGGGGCGTGCGAACGCGGCTGATGCGAAGGCCGTTGGGGCGCGTCCATTCCTCCGTCACCGCGCCGACAGGGTCGGGGAGGGCGGCCACCTCGCGCAGCGCCCCGGCGATGCCGGCGAGGCGCGGCTCGTCGAGGCGCAGGCGGTCGACGAAGGAGGCGGCCATCCCGGCCTCTCCCGCGCGAGCGACATCCTCGGCATTGGCGGCGAGAATGCCGGCGCTTCGCGCCTCGACCGCGTCGGCCATGGCGCGCAGGGCCGCGTCCTTGGCGGCGGACGGGGCGGTCGCGAGGATGCGGGCGGCGGCCCGGGCGCGGGTGCCGAGGTCGGCCATCAGGGATTGGATGTCGGTCGTGTCTACGGCTTGGTCGAGCATGGCTTCGTCACCGGCAAAGGAATGAGATCAGGCGGCTGAAACGCGCGCGTCGGGCGCCGGCGGCTCGCCCGCCGCGGCCGGGGCTTCGATCTCCGGCAAAACACCGAGCACGAGGTCGTCGCGGTGGATCATCGCGGCGCGGGGCTGGTAGCCGAGAATGGCGGCGAGCTCGCTCGTGCGGCGCCGGGCGATCTTGGCCGCGTCCTCCCAGTCGTAGGCGACGAGCCCGCGGCCGATCTCGTGGCCCGAGGGGTCGCAGACCCGGATGGCATCGCCGCGCGAGAAGCGGCCCTCGACGCGCGTGACGCCGGCCGGCAGGAGGCTCTTGCCCGACTTCAGCGCCGTCACCGCGCCCTCGTCGACGACGAGGCTGCCGCCGGGGTTCATCTGCCCGACGATCCAGCGCTTGCGCGCGGCGCCGAGCGTTCCGACCGGCTTGAACAGCGTCGAGCGCTCGCCGCGCTCGATAGCCGAAAGCGGATAAAGGCGGCTGCCGAGCGTGATGATCATGGCAGTGCCGGCGCCCGTCGCCATGCGACCGGCATCGACCTTGGTCTTCATGCCGCCGCGCGACAGCTCGGAAGCCGGCGCGCCGGCCATGGCCTCGATGGCGGGGGTGATCGCCTCGACGACCGGGATATGGCGGGCGTCCGGATCGCGCTGGGGCGGAGCGGTGTAGAGGCCGTCGACGTCGGACAGGAGGACGAGAAGGTCGGCGCCGGTCATCGTCGCGACGCGCGCGGCGAGGCGGTCGTTATCGCCGTAGCGGATCTCGGCGGTGGCGACCGTGTCGTTCTCGTTGATCACCGGCACGGCGCGGAAGGAAAGCAGCGTCTCGATCGTCGCGCGGGCGTTGAGGTAGCGCCGCCGCTCCTCCGTGTCGCCGAAGGTGAGGAGGATCTGCCCCGTCTCCAGGCCGTGCCGGCCGAGGATCTCGGAATAGGTGCGCGACAGCGCGATCTGCCCGACCGCCGCCGCCGCCTGGCTCTCCTCCAGCTTCAGGGGGCCGCGGGGCAGCTTGAGCAGCGTGCGGCCGAGCGCGATGGCCCCGGAGGAAACGAGGAGGACCTGTCGGCCCTCCGCTGCCAGCCGCGCGACGTCTTCGCCGAGCGACTCCAGCCAGGTGCGGCGCAGGCCCTTCTTCGGGTCGACGAGGAGCGCCGAGCCGATCTTGACGACGATGCGCCGGTAGGGGGCAAGGCCGCCGCCGGTCATCGCTCGTCGTTCTCGGCGTCGAGGCCGGCGATCTCGCGATGGAGCGCGACGAGGACGTCGGACAGGTTCTCGCGGCTGACCGCCGACATCAGCATGGGCTCGCGGCCCGCTTCCGCGGCGAGCGCGGCGCGCTTCTCCTCGCGCTCCTCGGGGGTGAGGGCGTCGATCTTGGACAGCGCCAGCACCTCGGGCTTCTCGTCGAGCCCCTCGCCGTAGGCTTCCAACTCGGTGCGCACCGTGCGGTAGGCCAGCGCCACGTCTTCTTCCGTGCCGGAGACGAGGTGGAGGAGAACGCGGGTACGCTCGATGTGGCCGAGGAAGCGGTCGCCGATGCCGACGCCCTCGTGGGCGCCCTCGATCAAGCCGGGGATGTCGGCGATCACGAACTCCTGGTCGCCGACATGGGCGACGCCCAGGCCCGGATGCAGCGTCGTGAAGGGATAGTCGGCGATCTTCGGCCGGGCGCGGGTGACGGAGGCGAGAAAGGTCGACTTGCCGGCATTCGGCAGGCCGACGAGGCCGGCATCGGCGATGAGCTTCAGCCGCAGCCAGATCGTCAGCTCCTCGCCGGGCAGCCCCGGATTGGCGCGGCGCGGGGCCTGGTTGACGCTGGTCTTGAAGTAGGCGTTGCCGAAGCCGCCGTTGCCGCCGGCCGCGATGCGCACGACCTGTCCGATCTCGGTCAGGTCGCAGATCAGCGTTTCGTTGTTCTCGTCGAAGACCTGCGTGCCGACCGGCACGCGCAGCGTCACGTCCTCGCCCTTGCCGCCCGTGCGGTTGCGGCCCATGCCGTGCATGCCGGTCTTGGCGCGGAAGTGCTGCTGGTAGCGGTAGTCGATCAGCGTGTTGAGGCCGGCGACCGCTTCGATGAACACGTCGCCGCCGCGCCCGCCATCGCCCCCGTCCGGGCCGCCGAACTCGATGAACTTGGCGCGGTGGAAGGACACGGCGCCGGCGCCCCCGTCGCCGGAGCGGACATAGACTTTGGCCTGGTCGAGAAACTTCATGGGGTCGATACGTTCGTTGGCGCTGCGGGGCCTTCCTGGCCTCCTTAGCGCATCAGATGGGGATTGGCACCGTCCCGGACGAAGACGACGTCGGATGTGGCAAGGGGCAGGCCGAGGAGCCTGACAGTGACGTGGTTGGACACGCGCCGCCCGTCGAGGCGGGTCATCGCGTGGCGGAAGCCGAGGCGGAGCGTCCCGCCGCCCGGGGCATAGCCGTCATAGGCGAGCACTGCCCCCTCGGCCGTCAGCCGCCCTTCGACGGGAACGGGCGGGCGCAGCGCGCCGGTCTCGTCCTCCGTCTCGACGGTGCCGCGAAGGCGCCCGCCGCCATCCCGCGTCAGCCTCCAGCGCTGGAGCCGCGCCGAGCCGTCGGCGAAGCGGAAGCGCTCGTCGAGGCGAAGGCTGTTCCCTTCGCGGCGGCCCTCGAAGGTCGCCGAGAAGGCTTGCGTCGAAACGAGCGCCGTCGTGATCGTGCCCGTCGAGCGCGCCTCGCCGTCGAAGAAGGCGAGGAGGTCGAA
>CANJKV010000329.1 GCA_947474855.1 Aurantimonadaceae bacterium
CCCGAATCGAGCCAGACCTCGTGGCCGTTGCGCGCTTCCGAGGCGACGCAGACGAAGCAGCGGTCGAGATCCTCGATCGCGATGTCTTCGAGATGCTCTTCGAGCCGCCGATTGAGCCGCATGCCCTTGAGCAGCCCCGCGCCGCTGAACGCGAAGTCGAGGTAGCGGATGAGGCCGCGCCGGGACAGCGATCGCGCGAAGGCCTCCAGCTCGTCGAGCTTGCCGGCCAGGTAACACCCGCCGACAAGGGCCCCGATGGAGGTTCCGGCGATCATGGAGATCGGGATCTTGGCTTCGTCGAGCGCTCTGAGAACGCCGATATGGGCCCAGCCGCGCGCTGCGCCGCCGCCGAGTGCCAGAGCGATCCCGGTCCGCCGCCGGCGCTGGCGGCGTCTTTCGACGAACAACGGCCCCTCGCCACCCGGCGCCGCTCGGGACCCGTCCGAAACAGCATGCCGATCGTCTGGTTCTGCGGGCGCGACGGTCGCCGCGTCCACCTGCCCGAACACGCGATGCAACACCGTGCGTCCTCCCTTGGCTGGCCGTTCCCGAAGCTAACCCGGGATTCTTGACCAGCCTCTTAAGGTCGCGCCGGCTCGCAGCGACCGTCTTCCTCCGTTCAGTTAGCGCTGGAGGGTGGAAGGTCCCGCATCGTTGGGTACGAACTCCAGCGAACCATCGGCGCGGGCGCGCCGGTAGAAACACGTCGCCCGACCCGTGTGGCAGGTCTCCTCGGGCTTGGCGACGTCCACCAGAAGCCACAGCGCGTCCTGATCGCAGTCGACGCGGATCTCGCGGATGCTCTGCAGGGCACCGGACGTCTCGCCCTTCTTCCAGAGGCTGGCACGGGAGCGCGACCAGTAATGCGCGATGCCGGTCTCCAGGCTGAGGCGAAGGGCTTCGGAGTTCATATGGGCGACCATCAGGAGGTCCCTGGTCGCGGCATCGCTGACGACGGCCGTGACGAGGCCGTGCTCATCGAAGCGTGGGCGCAGGAGGGCGCCTTCTTCCTGCTCGCGCTTCGAGCCGGCGGGTGGATGAAGACGGGGCGCGTCGCTCACCGGCGGTCGTAGACCATGGTGAGGAAGCGCGTTTGAGCGACCGGATCGTCCCTGAAGGCGCCGAGGAACGCCGTCGTCAGCGTCTTCGAACCGCGGGTGCGGATGCCGCGCATCGACATGCACATGTGCTCGGCTTCCAGCATGACCGCGACGCCGCGGGGCTTCAGCGAGTCCTTGATCGTGTCGGCGATCTGCTGCGTCATCGCTTCCTGCGTTTGGAGGCGGCGGCCGAAGATGTCGACGACGCGCGCGATCTTCGACAGGCCGAGAACCTTGTCGTGGGGCAGGTAGGCGACGTGCGCCTTGCCGACGATCGGCACCATGTGGTGCTCGCAATGACTGTGGAAGTCGATGTCCTTGACGAGCACGACGTCGTTGTACCCGGCCACATCCTCGAAGGTACGGCCGAGCGCCTCCGCCGGGTCGATGCGATAGCCGCCAAAGATCTCCTCATAGGCGCGAACGACGCGCGACGGCGTATCCACGAGCCCTTCGCGATCCGGATCGTCGCCGATCCAGCGCAGCAGCACCCGCACCGCGGCCTCCGCTTCCTCGCGGCTCGGCCGCTCGACGCTCGCATCCGAAACGGTGCTGTTGGGAAATTGTCTGACGGTCGCGTCCATGCCGGCGATACGCCTCCGCTTGGGAACTCTGGCGGCTACCCATTCGGAATGGGGATCCGGCTCTCGACGGGGTTCGTCGTCAGCCGCGGCCTTGATGGGGATTCCATACATACGCATTAGCGTCTCGATCCTGCGACGAGAAGGTCGGAAAGCGACGAGCGGTGCCAACCCGCCGGCCTCGGAGCTCTTTTGGACCAAGCCCGCCACTCCCTATATAAGGGCTACGCCGGGCGCATAACAGCTTGGCACGGCAACAGCGGACATCGAGGCTGGACGTGATCGACGACGTCTACAATGCGCGGATCCTGGCCTTCGCGGGCAACATTCCGAGGTCGGGCCGCCTGGAGCATGCGGATGCCACGGCGAAGGCGCATTCGAAGCTCTGCGGATCGACGGTGCTCATCGACCTCGTTCTCGAAGACGGTGTGGTCACCGATTTCGCCCACGAGGTGAAGGCCTGCGCCCTGGGGCAGGCCTCGTCCTCGATCATGGCGAGCAACATCGTCGGCGCGTCGGCAGACGAGCTGCGGCAGGTGCGCGAAACCATGCGCGCCATGCTGAAGGACAACGGTCCGCCGCCGGAGGGCCGCTTCGCGGATCTGCGATATCTGGAGCCGGTACGCGACTACAAGGCGCGCCACGCTTCCACCATGCTGACCTTCGACGCCGTCGTCGACGCGCTCGACCAGATCGAGGCCAAGCGCGGGGCGTCCGCCGCGGCGTGAGGAGAGCGTGGGCATGCGACAGTGCGAGGCGCTGGCGGAAAAACGGGTCGAGGTGATCGAAACGATCGCGCGGCTCGGCGCGTCGGATCCTCGGCCGTTCGGCTCCGTCGCGCGCGGCGAGGACGACAACGGGAGCCGATCTCGACGTCCTCGCGGGTATCGAGCCTCCGCGCGCGTCCCACGTCGTGTCGGAGATTGAGGACGTGCCCGTCGAGCTGCCCGACGTGCGCGTTGATGCGTACACCCCGGACGATCCGACACCACGCTTCACACAGGGAATCGGCACCGATGTCCGGCCCATCTGACGCGAGGCCCAGAGCGCACTTTGCCCGTTCCGCTCCAGGATCTCTTCGACCGGTGCGAAGGGCGAACGCCTTCGTCGGGGCGCGCGAACCGGCCGGAATCGATGCCGAACAGTCGTAACTACATCGGTCGGTGGCGGCGCACGCCGGGGCGGCTCCTGGGCATTGGGCTCGTGCGGCTCTACCAGATCGTCTTTTCGCCGCTCGTCGGCGGCCATTGCCGACATATTCCAACCTGCTCCGAATATGCCTACGAGGCGGTGGCGCGGCATGGACTGCTGCGAGGCGGCTGGCTTTCGGCGCGTCGCGTCGCGCGCTGCGGACCGTTCGGCAAGGCGGGACTGGACCCCGTTCCGACGGAATGCCGGCGTCACCGGCACTGAGGCCTCGGCGGTTGCGCCGTGATCCCGCGATGGTAAAAGCGCCGCTTCGGCCGAAGGGCTCGGCCGGCACACGCGATCGAACGAAGCTTACCCGCAACCGTAGGCGGGGGTGAGCGGAAAGGAAGACCCATGATCGACATCCAGTTTCCCGACGGCTCCGCGCGCGCCTTCGAGCCGCAGGCGACCGGCGCCGAGATCGCCACGTCGATCTCCAAGTCGCTGGCCAAGAAGGCTGTCGCCTACGTGCTCGACGGCGAACTTCGCGACTTGTCCGACCCCGTCGGCCGCGCCGGCACCATCGAGATCCTCACCCGCGAGGACCCGCGCGCGCTCGAGCTGATCCGCCACGACGCCGCGCACGTGATGGCCGAAGCCGTGCAGGAGCTCTGGCCGGAAACGCAGGTCACGATCGGGCCGGTGATCGAGAACGGCTTCTACTACGACTTCGCCCGCGACACGCCCTTCACGCTCGACGACCTCGCCACCATCGAGAAGAAGATGGCCGAGATCGTCCGCCGCAACGCGCCCTTCACCAAGGAAGTCTGGCCGCGCGAGAAGGCGCGCCAGGTCTTTGCCGACAAGGGCGAGGGCTACAAGGTCGAACTGGTCGACGCGATTCCGGAAGGGCAGGACCTCAAGATCTACCGCCAGGGCGAGTGGTTCGACCTCTGCCGCGGGCCGCACATGGCCTCGACGGGCCAGATCGGCGAGGCCTTCAAGCTGATGAAGGTGGCGGGCGCCTATTGGCGCGGCGATTCCACCAGGCCCATGCTGACGCGCATCTACGGCACGGCCTGGGCGACGAAGGAGCAGCTCCAGAGCTACCTCACCATGCTGGAGGAGGCGGAGAAACGGGACCACCGCCGGCTCGGCCGCGAGATGGACCTCTTCCACTTCCAGGAGGAGGGACCGGGCGTCGTGTTCTGGCACCCGAAGGGCTGGTCGCTGTTCCAGGACCTCGTCGCCTACATGCGCCGGCGCCTCGCCGACTCCTACGACGAGGTCAACGCGCCGCAGGTGCTCGACAAGTCGCTTTGGGAAACGTCGGGCCACTGGGGTTGGTACCGCGAGAACATGTTCCAGGTGCAGTCGGCCGGCGACGAGGCGGAGGACAAGCGCGTCTTCGCGCTGAAGCCGATGAACTGCCCCGGCCACGTGATGATCTTCAAGCATGGCTTGAAGTCGTATCGCGAGCTGCCGATCCGCTATGCCGAGTTCGGCATGGTGCACCGCTACGAGCCGTCCGGCGCCATGCACGGCCTGATGCGCGTGCGCGGCTTCACGCAGGACGACGCGCACATCTTCTGCACCGACGAGCAGATGGAAGCCGAGTGCCTGAAGATCAACGACCTGATCCTCTCGGTCTATCGCGACTTCGGCTTCGAGGAGATCGTCGTGAAGCTCTCGACGCGCCCGGAGAAGCGCGTCGGCTCGGACGAGCTGTGGGACCGCGCCGAGAGCGTCATGAAGAAGGTGCTTGAGACGATCGAGGGCCAGTCCGGCGGTCGCATCAAGACCGGCATCAACGAGGGCGAGGGCGCCTTCTACGGGCCGAAGTTCGAGTACACGCTGAAGGACGCGATCGGCCGCGAATGGCAGTGCGGCACGACGCAGGTCGACTTCAACCTGCCGGAGCGCTTCGGTGCCTTCTACATCGACGCCAATTCCGAGAAGACCGTGCCGGTGATGATCCACCGCGCGATCTGCGGCTCGATGGAGCGCTTCCTCGGCATCCTGATCGAGAACTTCGCCGGGCACTTCCCGCTCTGGCTGGCGCCCCAGCAGGTCGTGGTCGCGACGATCACCTC
>CANJKV010000330.1 GCA_947474855.1 Aurantimonadaceae bacterium
GTGAAGCGTCAGGACGATCCGGGCGGCCGGCAGGCTCGCCCGGATCTCGCCGAGAAGCCCGAGACCGAGATGGGCGACGTGGTGGACGAACACGGCGTCCGGCCGGAGCGCCGCGAGGAGGTCGGGCAGGCGCCGGCCGGCCCGCGCTTCGTCCGGCGCGGCTGCGAGGCGCAGCCAGTCGGCGGTGTCGCGTCGGACGAGGTACTCGTTCTCGCGCAAGCGCCCGACGCCGCCCACGACCAAGCGCGGCTCGGCGGTGCGGGCCAGGAAGTCCGCCGCCTCGACGCCGGGATGGGCGCGCAACGCCCGAAACAGCCCGTAGGCGGCGATCTCGCCGCCCCCTGCGCCGAAGTCGGGATGGCCGTGGGCGACGACGAGCGCGCGCATGGGCAGGACCGGTCAGCGCTCGCGCAGGGATTCGTCGAGGTTCTCCAGGACGGGCGCCAGGAGATATTGGAGGACGCTGCGCCCCTTTGTCGGGATGATCACGGCGGCGTCCATGCCGGCCTGAAGGCGGTCGCGGATGTCCTCGGGCACGGCCTCGCGCGCCACCGTCACCTCGACGGCGAAGGAGGGCGGCAGGCTCGGATTGGCGTCGGCCACCGCGTCGGGCGAGACGTAGGTGAGCGTGCCGCGCACCGTTTCGCGGCGGTACTTCATCAGGGCGCCGAGATTGACGTTGGCGTCCATGCCCTTCTTCAGCCGATCGACGTCGGAGGGCGGGATGCGGCCCTTCACCACGAAGCGGTCGGTGTCGGGCACGACGTCGAGCAGCGGCTCGCCCGAGCGGATCACACCCCCGACGGTGAAGACGCGCAGCGACTGGACGGTGCCGGCGACGGGCGAGCGGATCGCCGAGCGGCCGAGCATGTCGAGCGCCACCTGCCGCTCCTGGCGCAGGCGCGCGATCTCGCGGGCGAGGTCGACGAGGCCCTTGGAGGCCTCCTGCCGGTAATCGCGGCGCATCCCCTCCATGCGCAGGCGCAGCTCCTCGATCTTGTTGCGCGCCTTCTCGGCCTCGGCTCGTGCCTTTGACACGGCGCTCTCGAACTGCACCTTCTGGCGCTCGAGACCCGTCACGCGGCTCATGGCGACGAGCCCCTTGGCGAGGAGCGGCTTCACCGAGCCGAGCTCCTTGCGGATCGAGTCGAGCTGGCGCCCGGCCGACTCGCCGTCGAGCCCGGCCTGCTCGACGTCGTTCTTCGCCTGACCGATCTGGGTTTCCAGGAGCTCCAGCGAGGAGGCGAGGACGAGGCGGCGGATCTCGAACTCGCGGTTGTTGTCGTCGATCTCGCCGCGGTCGCCGAGCGGGCCGATGAGGCTCGCCACCTCTTCCGGCATGACGACGTAGTCGACCATGTCGCGCTGGGCGCCGAGCCGGGCCTCGGTCGCGAGCGCGTTGGCGAGCGCGAGGGATGCGGCGGTGGCGGCGGCCTCGAAGCGCGTGGTATCGAGGCGGATCAGCGTCTGTCCCTCCTCCACCCGGTCGCCGTCGCGCACCAGGATCTCGGACACGATGCCGCCTTCCAGGTGCTGGACCGTCTTGCGATAGGCCTCGACGGAGAAGCTGCCCTGGAGGACCACGGCGGAATCGATGTGGGCGAGCGCCGCCCATCCGCCGCACAGGCCCACCGTCAGGAACAGGACGAGATAGCCGAGCCGGAGCGAGGCGCGCCAGTCGGTGGCGGGCTCGGGCGCGGCGAGGAGCGCCGCCGCGCCGGGATGGGCGAGGATCGCGCTCAAGCCGCGCTCGCCCCGGCCCGCTCGAGCTCGATCACGGGCGCCGTGGGCTGGCCGCGGAAGCGCGGCAGGCGCGCGAAGATCTGCTCGCGCGTGCCCAGCGCCTGCACCGCGCCCTCGTTGAGGACGAGGATGTCGTCGCAGAAGCCGAGGAGGCTGACGCGGTGGGACACGACGATCACCGCCGTGCCCCGGTCGCGCAGGGACCGCATGGTGCGCCCGAGCATCTGCTCGGCGCCGGCGTCGAGGTTGGAGTTCGGCTCGTCGAGGACGACGAGGCGTGGGGCTCCGTAAAGGGCGCGGGCGAGCGCGACGCGCTGGCGCTGGCCGCCGGACAAGGTGTGGCCGCCGGGGCCGAGGCGCGTGGCGTATCCGTTGGGCAGGCCGCGGATGATGTCGTGGATGCCCGCGTCCTCGACCGCGGCGAGGATGCGCTCGCTGGTCGCCGCGGGATCGAAGCGGGCGATGTTCTCGGCCACCGTGCCGGGCAGGAACTCGACGTCCTGGGGCACGTAGCCGATGAAGCGGCCGAGATCGTCCTGGTTCCAGTGCGACAGGTCCTGCTCGCCGAAGACGATGGTGCCCCGCCGCGGCTTCCAGATGCCGACGAGGAGGCGGGTGAGGCAGGACTTGCCCGCGCCGCTGGGCCCCACGATGCCGAGCGTCCGGCCGGGCTGCAGCACGAAGGACACGTCCTGGATCACCGGCTTCTCCATGCCGCCGGGCCCGCCGACGAGGCGGGTGACGGCGAGCGCCCCTTGCGGGATCGGCAGCTGGAGGTGGCGCGGCGCGCTCTCGACGGCGCGAAGCAGCGCGTCGAGGCGGCGCGAGGCGAGCGCGAAGGACTGGAACGAGTTCCAGTTGGTGATGACGTGCTGGAGCGGCCCCTGCGCCCGCATCATCAGCATCAGCACCACGAGAAGGACGCCGATGTGGATCTGCCCTTCCAGGAACAGGAAGCCGCCGACGCCGTAGACGATCACCATCTGCCCGTTCTGCGCCATGCGCGGCACGAGGCCGATGCGGGCGGCCCTTGTCTGGGCGGCGCTGCGCCAGCCGAGCCCGTCCTTGTGGAGGGCGTACCAGCGCTCGGTCAGCCAGGGCAGCATGCCCATGACGCGCAGCGTTTCGGCATTGCGCGAGACCGCGAGGCCGAACTCGCTCGCCTCCATGTCGCAGCGCTGGGCGGCCTGGAGGTGGCGCGCGACGCCGTAATGGGTGGCGAGCGAGGCGAGGCCCGAGACCGCGACGAGGCCGAGGATCAGGAAGCCGAAGGGCGCGGAGATGACGAACATGGCCGCCACGAACAGCGGCGACCAGAAGGCGTCGATGAGGGCGGAGAGCGAGGGGCCGCACAGGAAGCGCCGCACCGTCTGGAGGTCGGCCAGCGCCTGGGCGGGGGATCCCTCGCCACCGGCCTTGCCGCGGTTGAAGGCATCGAAGCAGACGCGGGTCAGGCGCTGGTCGATCACGGTACCCATGCGCTCCAGCACCTGGCCGCGCACGATCTCGAGCAGCGTGTAGGTGACGGTGAGAACGACGCCGATCACGATCAGCGTCACCAGCGTCGAGGGGTTCCGGCTGGTGCCGACGCGCTCCATGATCCCCATCGGCACGAGCGAGAGGGCGATGAACAGGAAGGGAAAGAAGAAGCCGAAGGCGAAGAGCGCGGCGTAGCCGTAGGAGACGCCGCGGACGATTCCGAGGAGCGGCGAGGACAGCACCGGGTTCACGGCCGCCCTCCCCCGCCGACCGGCCGACCGGAACGCGCGCCGGCCGGTCCGCCGGTCCAAGCGGACCGGCGCCGCGTCTGCGGCGCGTGGCTGGCGGGCTGTCTCACGGCGTGCGGCGCTTCTGTCCGGTCTCCCCTGGGGAGGCGCCCTGCGACGCGCTCCCGGGGATCGACCTTGCGCCAAATGCGTAAAGACTTCGCGTCGGGCGCGCGCCGGCGCCCGGACCTCACATGCGGGCGGGCACGCCGTTCTTCTCGATGAAGGCCTTCATGCGGTCGTAGCGCTCGGGAAACAGCGCCTGGAAGCGGTCGAAGCGCTGCGGCGCGAGGGCCTCGCCAAGGGTCTGACGCTCGAACTCCTCGGGCGAGTAGATCGGCAGGTCGAAGGTCTCGGCGAGCTCGCGCGAGCGCGTGTCGTAGGAGAAGAGGACGCCCGGCACGCCCACGGCCACCGCCGGCAGCACGGCGTGGACGCGGTAGCCCAGCGCCGCGTCGAACTGGGCCGCGTAGACGTCGTAGTCGCCGGGCGCGCCGACGTAGAAGAGCCGCCGCTCGTAGAGTTCCTGGAGGACGCGCCCGGTCACCTCGTCGAACCAGCCTTGCGCGACCAGCTCCGCGCGCGCCTTGTCCATGTGGCGCGGCGCGCGGAAGAAGAAGGCCTTCTCCTCCGGCTCGCCGTGACAAGAGAGATAAAGGTCGCTGACGAGGGCGAGCTTGGCGATGATGCGCTTCTGCGTCGCCTGGAAGGCGGCGGGGTCGAGTGCGTAGGTCGAGCCGACCTCGCGGCGCAGCGAGAAGGTGACGCGGCGCGGCCCGTCGGGCGCGTGGCGCAGCTTCAAGGACCGGTCGAGGCCGCGGAAGAGCGAGGGGCAGCCGACGATCTCGATGTTGTGGATGCCGTTGCGGTGCAGCGTCTCGGCGCTGAAGGCGCCGCGAACGCCGATCGAGGGCGCGCGGTCGGCGATGGCCTGCCAGACGCGGCGGTTCTCGGTCGGCAGCACGATCGCGCGCTCGCGCTCGGCCTGGGCACCGACGCCGATCACGAGGACGGGAAGGTCGAGCGCCTCGATCCAGGACAGGAAGTGGCCCCAGTCCATCTGCTCGTGGATGTAGTTTGACCCGCGCAGAAGGATGAAATCGCAGGACGCGCGGATGCGCTCCAGCACGCCGTCCGTCACCGGCTCGTCGATGTTGAGCGCGACGCCCGCGCTGTACTTCACCAGCCGCAGCGTGGAATCGTACACGCAGATGTCGCCGGTGTTGTAATAGTCCTCCAGCGTGGAGCGGAAGGGCATGTCGTACCAGACGGCCTCGTGATTGTTGAGGCGGCGCCCGGAATATTTGACAAGAGCTGCGCGCATCGTTCGTCGGAGCCTTCTGCGGTCGTGGCGGCGAGGATA
>CANJKV010000331.1 GCA_947474855.1 Aurantimonadaceae bacterium
GGCCTCCGTTGCGTTGATTTCGACGACAGACATAGCAAACCCCGTGTCCCGAATCTCAGCCGTTGCCGCGAAACTCGGGATAGAGCGTCATGCCGCCGTCGACGAAGAGGGTCTGCCCGGTGATGTAGTCGGCCGCGTCGGACACGAGCCACGCGACGGCGCGGCCGATGTCGGCCGGCTCGCCGACGCGCCCGTAGGGGATGAGCTTCAGCATGTCGGCCTCGCCGCCCGCCTTTTCGCGCTCGGCCTTATTGATGTCGGTGGCAATCGCGCCCGGGGCGACGGCGTTGACGCGGATGCGCTCGGGCGCGACCTCCTGGGCGAGCGACTCCATGAGGAGCTTCAGGCCGCCCTTGGAGGCTGCGTAATTGACGCGGAACGCCCAGGGAATGCGCTGGTGCACGGAGGAATCGAAGACGAGCTTGCCGAGCGCGCGCGATACGTCCTCGCGCAGGCCCTTCGACCGGAAGCGCCGGATCGCCTCGCGCCCGACCAGGAAGCCGCCGGTGAGATTGACGGAGATCACCGTGTTCCAGTCGTCGAGGCTCATGTCGGCCACCGGCTTGTCGCGTTGGAGGCCGGCATTGGAGACGACGATGTCGGGAGGGCCGAACCGCGCCTGCGACGCGTCGAAGAGGGCGATCACGTCCTCTTCCTTCGAAACGTCGGCCTGTACCGCTTCGGCTTCTCCGCCCAAGGCCCGGATCGCCGAGACGGTCGCGTCCGCACCGTCCCGCGAGCCGCGATAGTTGACGACGACGCGGGCTCCGGCGCGGCCGAGCTCGACGGCGCAGGAGGCGCCGATGCCCGAGGAGGCGCCCGTGACGATCGCGGTCTGACCGGCAAGGCTCGGCGTTGTGGCGGGATGGCTCATCGGCGGCTCCATGAGGCGGGGAGGGGACCGGTCGGTCCCGGGCGGGGCGCATGCCGCGCCGTTCGTGCTGGCCAGATTGAGCAGCCGTCCACCAAGTAAAGGCCCGCGCGAACTCCACCTGCTATGATCCGCTGCGGGACGATCGGGGCAAGCGCCTGATTCGAACGATGCGCGGCTTGCGCCGGCATCGGAACGGATCTGTCGCTCAGCCCCGCTTTGGGGTTTTGGGAGGACGCATTTGTCGAGGACCGTCCAGAACCGTTCTGCCGGAAGGGCCATGACGCGATGAACGCGATCGAACAAAGCTTGCGCCGCGTGCTCGCCAAGGGCGACGCGAGAGATCCCGACCACCGGGTGCGGATCTACGAGGCCTCCGAGAGGGCGATCGAGCGGTTGCTCGCCGAGGGCAAGATCGACGAGGCCGGCCGCGACGCGCAGCATGCCAAGCTGATCGCCGCGATCGAGGCGATCGAGGCGGAGTATCCGCCGGATGCTTCGGCCGGCGCCGCGCCCGCCGAGGCCGCGTCGACCACGACCGCCGCTTCCGAGCCGGCCGCGCCGCGCGGCCGCGCGACGCCGCTGCCCGCCGGGCAGGCGCCGGAGGCTGATGCTGCACGGCCGGCCGGCACGGGCGGCGCGGCCGGAACGCCGGGCGGCGCACCGGAGCGTCGCGCCCCGGCGACGGGCAGCGCCGGCTCGCCGCTTCCGCGGCGCGCGGCGACGGGTGCCGCGAAGCCGCCGGCCGGCCAGGCGCCGAAGAACCGGCTCGTCTACGGCCTCGTTCTCGCCGCGGTGATCCTCTTCCTCGCCGCCGCGGCCTATCTCGTCCTGCCGGCCCTGTTCGGCGGCGGGAGCGATCCGGGGGCGGTGTCCGGGGACGCCGCGAGCATCGTGCCGAGCGCGGACGGCTGGATCACGGTCTTCAGTGCCGACCGGCCCGAGCTCGTCACGACGCCGGTCGGGGGAAGCGTCGAGGCGATCACCGGCGAGGGCGAGCGCGCGGCCCTGCGCATCGCCGTGCCCGACGAGCCGGCCAACGGCGAAATCGTATTTCCCGTCGGCCCCGGCGTTCTCTCGCGGCTCGGCGGCCAGTCCGTCCAGGTCGAGATCGAGGCCGGCTCGCCCGACGGAAACCCGCGTGAATTCGCGGTCCGCTGCGCGATCGGCGAAGAAGCGGTCTGCGGTCGCCAGCGCTTTTCCGTCGCCCAGGCGAGCGAGCCGGTGCTGTTCGCGATGGACGCGCCGGTCGATGCCGCGGCCTCGGCGATGATCGCCATCAATCCGGGCCTCGGCGGCCCAGGCCAGTCGGTGGACATCTACGCCATTCGCATGCGGGCGGGCTGAACGGACTGTCATCGCCTTGTCGGACGAGGCGGGTAAGGCACGGGACTCCGCGACTCGTCTGCGCGGACGCGCTGTAGCCGCAGGATCGTCCATGAGCCCCCTTGCCGAATCCCCGCCGCAGACCCGATCCACAGTCGCCGCGATGCTTGCCGAACCCTTCCAGCGCCGCGCCGTCCTCGCAGCCGCGATCGGCTTCGGACTGGCGCTCCTGATCCGGCCGGACGCGCTGGTGCCCTGCCTCGTCGGCTTCTGCGCGAGCGTGCTGGTGCTCGTCCTGCCGCTTCGCGCCGGCGGCGAGCGGGCGGCGAGCGGGCGCGGCAGCACGCGCGAGGTGCCGGGCGCGCGCCCTGGCGGCCAGTTGCGCGCCGCGGTGGACGCGCTGCGCGAACCGGCCTTCCTGATCGACCGCGCGATGATCCTGCGCCACAACAATCCAGCGAGCCTCCTCGCTTTCGGCAAGGTGGCGATCAACGAGCCCGTCTCGCTGCGCTTCCGCTCGCCGGACTTCCTGGCGGCCGTGGAAGCGGCCCTGCGCCAAGACGAGGCGGCCGAGGCGGCTTACGAGGAGCGACGGCCCTTCGACCGGATCTGGCAGGCCGAGATCACCCCGATCCGCGTCGAGGGCGCGGGGGCGGGCGGTCCCGCCTTCTTCCTCCTCTTGTTTCGCGATCGCACGGTGGAGCGGCGGCTGGAGCGGATGCGCTCCGACTTCGTGGCCAATGCCAGCCATGAGCTGAGGACGCCGCTCGCCTCGCTGATCGGCTTCATCGAGACGCTGCAGGGCCCGGCGCGCGGCGACGAGGCGGCGCGCGAGCGCTTCCTCGGGATCATGCGCGAGCAGGCACGGCGCATGTCGCGCCTCATCGACGACCTTCTGTCGCTGTCGCGCATCGAGATGAAGCGCCACTTCGCGCCGTCGGCGCGCATCGACCTGCGCGACGTCTTCGAGGACGTGCGCGGCGAGATGGAGCTGATGGCCGAGGAGAACGGCCTCGAAATCCGCTTCGAGCGGCCCGAGGAGCCTTTCGTCGTCCTCGGCGAGGAGGACGAGCTCATTCAGGTCTTCAACAACCTCGTCGAGAACGCCTGCAAGTACGCGGGCGGCGGCGGGCGGATCGACCTCGAGCTCTCCGCGGTGACGGAGGCCGGGCGCCGCTTCGTGGATGCGGGCGTTCGCGACCATGGCGCGGGCATCGCGCCCGAGCACGTGCCGCGTCTCACCGAGCGTTTCTACCGCGTCGACGTTGCCTCCTCGCGCTCCAAGCGGGGGACGGGACTCGGGCTGTCCATCGTGCGCAATCTCCTGCTCCACCATCGGGCGCGGCTCATCATCACCTCGGAACTCGGCCGCGGTTCGGTCTTCCGCGCCCGCTTCCCGATGGCGGATGCGGCCGACGAGGTGAAATAATCTCAGCAACGACAACGAGTTGCGCTGTCACAAAACGGCGATGCGACTGTCATATACGTTTGGTCGAGGCTCGTTAAACCGGCCCCGAACCCGGCGCGGCCGCACCGACTCGCCGCGCCGGCCCGGTTCACGACAACGAAACGCTCCAGGGAGAGCTTCCTTGACCAAGTCGCTGCTTGCCGGCCTCGCGCTCGGCACCGCCTTCATCCTGTCCGCTCCGGCCTATGCCCAGACCGCCGAGCCGATCCAGATCGCCGGCTCGTCGACGGTTCTGCCCTACGCCAACATCGTTGCCGAGAACTTCGGCGAGGTCTATCCCGACTTCCCGACCCCGATCGTCGAGTCCGGCGGCACGGGCGGCGGCTTCACCCAGTTCTGTCAGGGCGTCGGCTCCAACACGATCGACATCGCCAACGCCTCGCGCCCGATCTCGGCCAACGAGAAGAAGGCCTGCGCCACGGCCGGCGTGACCGACATCCAGGAAGTCAAGTTCGGCTATGACGGCATCGTCTTCGCCTCGGCCGCCTCGGGCCCCGACTTCGCGCTGACCCCCGAGCAGGTCTTCAAGGCGATGGCCGCCAAGATCGTCGTGGACGGCAAGGTCGTCGACAACCCGAACACCACCTGGAAGCAGGTCGACGCCTCGCTGCCCGACCAGCCGATCCAGGCCTTCATCCCGGCCGAGAACCACGGCACCCGCGAAGTCTTCGAGGTCAAGCTCCTCGAGGCCGGCTGCGAAGCGTCGGGCGCGCTCGAGGGCTTCAAGGCCTCCGGCATGGACGAGGACGCGGCCGAGGACGCCTGCATCCAGGTCCGCGGCGGCAACTTCACCACCGACATCGCCGGCGACTACACCGAGACCCTCGCGCGCATCTCGGCCAGCCCGCAGGGCATCGGCGTGTTCGGCCTCGCCTTCTACGAGCAGAACCAGGACAAGCTGAAGGTCGCGACCATCGGCGGCGTGACGCCCTCGGTCGAGACCGTCGCCTCGGGCGAGTACCCGGTTTCGCGCCCGCTCTTCTTCTACGTGAAGAAGGCTCATATCGGCGTCGTTCCGGGTCTTGCCGAGTTCGTGTCCTTCTTCCTCGACGAGCAGATGATCGGTCCGGACGGCCCGCTCGCCGCCTACGGCCTGGTGCCCGCGCCGGACGCCGAGCGCGAGGAGTTCCGCAAGAGCTTCGAAGCCGGCACCACGATCGGCCTCTGATCCAGGTCTCGCGGGGCGGGCCCCCCCCGCCCGGGCGCC
>CANJKV010000332.1 GCA_947474855.1 Aurantimonadaceae bacterium
CTACCTCGCCCTCCAGAACGGCACGGTCGAGGCGCAGGAGAACCCGCTGACCACGATCGAGGCCAAGAAGTTCTACGAGGTGCAGTCGCACATCGCGCTGACCGGCCACATCACCGACCACCTCAACACCATCGTCTCGCAGTCCCGCTGGGCCTCGCTGTCGGACGAGGACAAGGCGATCTTCACCGAGGTGATGCAGGAGGCGGCCACCCGCGCCACCAAGATCGTCCAGGAGCGCGAGACCGCGCTCGTCGACACCTTCCGCAAGCAGGGCATTGACGTCTCCGAGGTCGACAAGCCGAGCTTCGAGAAGGCGGTCCAGCAGAACGCTCCGCTCGACAAGTACGGCTACCGCCAGGAAGACTACGACGCGATCCGCGCCATCCAATAAGCCGGCCTCCGAACAGCGATCGGCCGGCGGACGAACCGCCGGCCGATCCTCGCCCCGCCCCGTTTCCAGCCATCGTTGACGGACGGCCTCGCGCCGCCCGCGGGAGATCCGTCGTGTCCGCAAACCCGCACACGCCCGTCACCGGCGAAGAGCTCGCCCAAGCCTTCGAGGAGGATCAGGGGCCGCCGGACCTGTCCGTCTACGCGGTGGAGGACTGGGTCGGCCTCGCCGTGTTCTGGGGCATGGCGCTCTGCGTCTTCCTCCAGTTCTTCACCCGCTACGTCCTCAACAACAGCCTGGCCTGGACGGAGGAGATCGCGATCAACTGCCTCGTCGTGGTGGTCTTCGTCGGCTCGATCCTGTGCGTGCGCCTGTCGCGCCACATCCAGGTGGACGTCCTCTACCACTACCTGCCGCACAAGGTCGGCCGGCTGCTCTCGACCCTCGTCGACCTCGTCCGCATCGGCTTCTTCGCCTATGCCTGCGTGCTGCTCTGGCGCTACGTCAACATCGTCTCGCGCGAGCGCATGGTCACGATCGACCTGCCGCGCTCGATCATCTTCTACACCGTCTTCGCCGCCTTCGTGCTGATGCTGCTGCGCTCCCTGCAGGTCGCGTGGAAGAACTGGCGCCGCGGCTATTCCGTGCTCGAGCGCCCCGGCGCCTTCGACGGCCTGGGGATCTGATCCATGCTGCTTCTCATCGGCGCCTTCCTCGTTCTCATGCTGATCGGCCTGCCGGTCGCGATCTCCATGTTCGTGGCCTCGGGCCTCTACCTCCTCGCCTACGGGGTCGCGCCCGACATCATCGTCGCCCAGCGCATGATCGCGGGCGTCGAGAGCTTCCCGCTCCTCGCCGTCCCCTTCTTCATCCTGGCCGGCAACCTGATGAACATCGCGGGCGTCACGGGCCGCATCTATTCCTTCGCCGTCGCGCTCGTCGGCTGGATGAAGGGCGGCCTCGCGCAGGTGAACATCATCGGCTCGGTGATCTTTTCCGGCATGTCCGGCACGGCGCTCGCGGACGCCGCCGGCATCGGCACCATCGAGATCAAGGCGATGAAGGACCACGGCTATCCCGTGGAGGCGGCGGTCGGCGTGACGGCGGCCTCCGCGACGCTCGGGCCGATCTTCCCGCCGTCCCTTCCCTTCGTGATCTACGGCATGATGGCCAACGTCTCGATCGGCGCGCTGTTCATGGCCGGCATCATCCCCGGCGTCGTGATGACGCTGATGATGATGATCACGGTCGCCTGGCTCGCCTACAAGAAGGGCTGGGGATCGGACGCGCCCTTCGAGATCCGCCGCTTGATGGCCGCCTCGCTGGAAATCCTGGTCGTCGCCGCCTTCCCGGTCGCGGTCTACGTCATGGTGGCGCTCGGCCTGTCGCTGAACCTCGCCGTCCTCATCGCCCTCGTCGCCCTCGTGGCATTGGACTGGTACTACGACTTCTCCGCCGTGATGGCGCTGATGACGCCGGTGATCCTCATCGGCGGCATGACCATGGGCTGGTTCACGCCGACCGAGGCCGCGGTGGCCGCCGTCATCTGGTCTCTGTTCCTCGGCCTCGTGCGCTACCGCTCGATGACCTTCCGCGGCCTCGCCAAGGCCAGCTTCGACACGATCGAGACGACGGCCTCGGTGCTGTTCATCGTCACCGCGGCCTCCGTCTTCGCCTGGCTCCTCACAGTCAGCCAGGCGGCGCAGCTGATGAGCGACGCGATCCTCGGCTTCACGGACAACTGGATCGTCTTCCTGATCCTCGTCAACATCCTCGTCCTCGTCATCGGCTGCTTCCTCGACACGATCGCGGCGATCACCATCATCGTGCCGATCCTTCTTCCGATCGCGCAGCGGCTCGGCATCGACCCGGTGCATTTCGGCCTCATCATCACGCTGAACCTGATGATCGGCCTCCTCCACCCACCGCTCGGCATGGTGCTCTTCGTGCTCTCGCGCGTCGCCAAGCTTTCGGTGGAACGAACCACCATGGCGATCCTGCCCTGGCTGGTGCCGCTCTTCATCGCCCTCCTGGTGATCACCTTCATCCCGGCCGTCACGCTCTGGCTGCCGACGCAGATGGGGCTCATCCGCTGACATCCTTCGGGGCGGCGCCCAGCGCCGCCCCGCGCCTCTCCCGCGAAAGGACCGGGCCCATGGTCGCCGTCGCCGTCGCCGTCGAAACCCCGCACCGCCTCGTTCTGCGCGACGCGCCGCCGGCGGAGCCCGGACCAGGCGAGATCGCCATGCGCGTCGCTCGCGCCGGCATCTGCGGCTCGGACCTCCACATCCTCCACGGCTCGAACCCCTTCGCGGTCTATCCCCGCATCATCGGCCACGAGTTCGCGGGCACCGTCGAGGCGCTCGGCGACGGCGTCTCGGGGCTCGCGGTCGGCGACCGGGTCGTCGCCGATCCGGTGGTCGCCTGCGGCCATTGCCATCCCTGCCGGATCGGCCGGCCGAACGTTTGCGCCAACCTCCAGGTCTTCGGCGTCCACCGCGACGGGGGCTTCCGGTCCGAGCTGGTGCTGCCGGCCGCCAACGCGGTGAAGCTGCCCTCCGACCTGCCTCTGTCCGTCGCGGCCATGGCCGAGCCCTTCGCGGTGGCCGCCAACGTCCTCGAGCGCACCGGCTGCGGCGCGGACGACAGCGTCCTCGTCTACGGCGCCGGCACGGTCGGCCTGACCGTCCTCCAGGTGGCGCGGCTCCACGGCGCGCGCGTCGTCGTCGCCGACATCGACGAGAAGCGCCTCGCCCGCGCGCAGGCGCTCGGCGCCTCGCGCGTCATCCATTCGGCGAGGGAAAGCGTCGCCGAGGCCGTTGCCGGCGAAACGAACGGGCTCGGCCCGACCGTCGTCATCGACGGCGCGGGTGTCCCCGCTCTTCTCGCGGAAGCGCTGGAGGTGGTCGCCCCGGCCGGCCGCATCGGCCTCCTCGGCTTCTCGCCCGAGCCCTCGCCGATCGTCCAGCAACGTGTCGTCGGCAAGGAGCTGACGCTCGCCGGCTCGCGGCTCAATCGCCGCCTGATCCCCCAGGTCGTGGACTGGCTCGCGGCCGGCCGGCTCGACGCCCAGGCGATGATCACCCAGACCTTCGCGGCCGACGAGGCGCCCGCCGCCTTCGACCTCATCGAGACGACGCCCGGCGCGGTCGTGAAGGTCCAGCTCGCCTTCGACGCCTGATCGCCCCCACACTCGAGAGCCAGTTTCATGCGCATCGCAGCCGTCGAGCCCTTCATCGTCCACCTGCCGGTCACCGGCAACGCCATCGCCGATTCCACCCACCAAGTGACGCATTGGGGCGTCGTCGGCACGCGGATCGTCACCGATGACGGCCTCGTCGGCTACGGCTTCACCGGCACCCACGCCCACCTCGCCTCGGACCGGCTGATCACGTCCTGCATCGCCGACTGCTACGCCCCGCTGCTGATCGGCGAGAACGCCGCCGAGCGCACGCGCCTCTGGACGAAGCTCGCGCGCCACCCCGCTCTGCAGTGGGTCGGCCGCGCCGGCATCACGCACCTGGCGCTCGCGGCCGTCGACGTCGCGCTCTGGGACCTCGCGGCCAAGAAGGCCGGCCTGCCGCTTTGGGCGCTGCTCGGGGGCAGGCGCACCGAGCGGCTGGAGGCCTACAACACCGACGTCGGCTGGCTCTCCTACGACCTCGACACCATGCTCGGCCTGGTCCACGGCGCGGTGGAGGAGGACGGTTTCACCCGCATCAAGATCAAGGTCGGCCACGAAAACCCGCTCGCCGACATCCGCCGCCTGGAAGCGGTGCGCGCCGCGGTCGGGCCGGACATCCGCATCGCCATCGACGCGAACGGCCGCTGGGACCTGCCGACCTGCCTGCGCTTCGTCCACGCGGCGCGAGACCTCGACATCTTCTGGTTCGAGGAACCCATGTGGTACGACGACGTCGCCAGCCACGCCGCGCTCGCCCGCGCGAGTTCGATCCCCGTCGCGCTCGGCGAGCAGCTCTACACGCTCGACGCCTTCCGCACCTTCATCGATGCCGGCGCCCTGTCCTACGTCCAGCCGGACGTGACGCGCCTTGCCGGCATCACCGAATACATCCAGGTCGCCGACCTCGCCCTCGCCCACCGCTTGGCCGTGGTGCCGCATGCCGGCGAGATGAGCCAGGTGCACGTGCACCTCAGCTACTGGCACCCCGCCTCGACGATCCTGGAATACATCCCCTGGATCAAGGACCACTTCGAGGAGCCCGCCGCCGTCGAGAACGGCGTCTTCCGCCTGCCCCAGCAGCCGGGAGCCAGCACGACGCTGAAGGCGGCGAGCATGGAAGCCTTCGGCAAGGGCTTGCGCTGAGGGCTGAGGGCTGAGGGCTGAGGGCTGAGGGCTGAGGGCTGAGGGCTGAGGGCTGAGGGCTGAGGGCTGAGGGCTGAGGGCTGAGGGCTGAGGGCTGAGGGCTGAGGGCTGAGGGCTGAGGGCTGAGGGC
>CANJKV010000333.1 GCA_947474855.1 Aurantimonadaceae bacterium
GCGCTTGGCGTCGGAGAAGCTCAGCCAGTCGGCTTCGAGGATCGCGGCCTCGGGGCTGTCGGAGGAGCTCTGGACGAGGACGCCGCCGATCAGGTCGTTGGCCTTCTTCGGGTCGCGCGCCACGCCGTAGCCGAGGAGATAAGCGTCCGACAGGAGGAGCCGGGCGGCGATGTCGGTCGGATCGCGGGCGAGCACGGTTTCCAGGAGCTCCACCGCCTCCGCCTGCTTGGAGGCGTAGGAGATGTTCGAGAGGTAGATGCCGGCGAGGGCGATGCTCGCCTCGTCCGAGCCGAGCGCCACGGCGCGCTCCAGCATCGACACGGCGCGCTCGTGCTCCGGGGCCGCCGCGCCGGTATCCATCAGCGTGCGGGCGAAGACGACGAGCGCCTGCGGGTCGGGGTTGCTGCCGACAAAGGGCTGCAGCACGCGTCGGGCCGCCTCGGCGAGGTCGGGCCGGCCGCCCGCGACGAGGATGCGCGCGAGGCTGACGGCCGAGGCCGCGGTCGTGGCGATCTCCTCGGCCCGGGCGATGGCCGCGGCGTCGAGGATGCCGGCGCGCAGGCGCCAGGCCACGTCGGCGCTGGCCGCGCGGGCGTCGCCCGCGGCCATGCGGGCGGCGTAGAAGCGCTCGCCCGCCGCCCGCTCGGCCGCGTCCCCGTCGCGCATCTCCAGATCGGCGAGGAGCCAGCGCGCCGCCTCGACGTCGAGCGCCGCGGCCTTTTCGAACCAGCGCTTGGCGAAGGCCCGGCTCTTGGCGAAGGTCTGACCGTAAGCGTACATCTTGCCGATGCGAAGGGCCGCCTGACCGACGTCGAGCGAGGCGGCGTCGAAGAGGCGGTCCACGGCCTCCTCGCGCGACAGGGCCGCGGGGCCGATGCGGCCGTCGAGCGAGAGCGCGGCGAGGGTGTAGCTCGACTGGGCGACGCCGGTGTCGGCGTCGGCGCGCAGGGCCGCCACGAGCGCGGCGCCCGCATCGTCCGGCATGGGGCGGCCGCCGAGCCGCAGCCAGGCATCGAGGGCGAGACCCGCGGCGATGCTGCCCTCCAGCGCGCGCCGGTGCAGGAGCGGCAGGAGCCGGACCTCGAGGAGCGCGCCGTCGGCGCTGGTGCGGAAGCGGGCGGCCAGGCTCGCCAGCGCGTCGGGATCGCCAGCGATCGGCGCGAGCGCGGCGTCGATGCGGGCCGTGCGAAGCTCGGGCGAGACGTCGCCGCGCAGCGCGGCGCGAAGGTCGAGGCTGGCGAGCTGGGCGGCGGCGCGCGGCGTGCCGGTCTCCGCGGCCCAGGCGAGCCACTGCCGGCCTTCCTCCTGGGAAACCGACAGGAGTCCGAGATCGGCCGCGTCGTCGCCGATCGCCATGGCCGCGTCGCTGCTGCCGCCGCGCGCGGCGCGGCGCAGAAGGTCGAGCGCGCGGGCCGGATCGGCCGGCCCGCCGACGCCGTGAACGAGCCGCCCGGCGAGTTCCACCATGGCGGGGACGTGGTTGAGCGCGGCGGCGGCTTCCAGCCACTTCGTCGCCATGGCTTCGTCGACCCCGGTCAGGAGGCCGTCGCGATAGGCGTGGGCGAGCGAGACCATCGCGCCGGCCGAGCCGTTCATCGCCTTGTCCCGCAGCTCGGCGAGGGCGACCAGCTTCACCGTCTGCGACGGCGCCTCGCCGCTGCGGGCGATGTCGAGGAGCGCCGACAGGCTGCCCATCACGGCCGCCGCCTTCATCAGCGCCTCGGGGGTCTCCTCCGCCTGGAGCCAGCCGTCGCGCACGGCCACCGCCAGGAGGAAGGCGGCCTCGCCGTCCTGCCGGAAGGCCGCCTGGCGCAGCATCGGGCCGATCTCGGCAAGAAGGGCGCGGTTCTCGTCGAAGAGCGCCAGCCGGGCGAGCGCGGCGAGCGTTTCGGGCGAGCGGTCGCCGGCCGCGATCGCCTCGCGATAGGCGCGCACCGCGCCCGGCCGGTCGGGGGCCCGCAGGGGATTGGCGGCACTGACCGGCAGGCCGACCGCGAGGAGGTCGCCGAGCGCCCGCCGATCGGCCGCGGCCGGGCTCGCGGCGAGGCGCTCGAGCGTCGCGCGGCTCGCCCCGAGGGCGCCGTCGGCTTCCGCGGCCGAAGCGAGGTGCGGGCCGGGGAGGCCGAGAACGGAAGCGAGAAGAAGGGCGCGCCGAAGCGTCGTCATCGCGGCTGTCCCCAGAAGCAGGTGGCGTTGCCGCCGACGAACTCGTCGATGAGCGGGCGCTGGTCGGCAAGCCGGCGGTCCACGAGCGCGTCGAGGCGCCCGAAGGCGAGCTCGCCCCCGCCGTGCGCGGCGGCTTCGGCGAAGGCCATGTAGTGGCGGCCGTGGCCGCGGGTCTCCATGAAACCAAGATCGGGCTTCAGGTAGTCCTTCTCAGGGCCGGGAATGTGGTTCTCGGCACTGTAGACGGTGGCGAGGAGCGGCGCGTCGAGGCCGTTGAGCAGCGCCGACAGGAGCGTCGCGAAGCTTTTTCGCCCGTCGGGCGAGGCTTGCGCGTAGAGGTCGAGGCCGTGCCCGCGGGCGGCCTCGGCGATCACGGTGAGGCTTGCCAGGGTCTGGCGCTGGTACCAGAGGGCACGCGCCCCGCGCCGGGCCTCCAGCGGCAGCGTGCCGTCGGCGCGGGTTTCGGCGAGCGTTTCACGGAAGCGCCCGACGCCCTTCTCGAACAGGACCTCGTCGCCGACGAGCGAGCCCCAGACCATGAGGACGCTGTCGGCGAGGGTGCGGTGGTTGTTGAGATCGACGTCGCCGTCGAAGCGCGCGTCGATCCGGCGCACCAGCGGATCGATCCAGTCGCGCAAGGTCTTCGCCTCCTCGTCCGTCAGCGTTGGGGACAGGACCTGGAAAGCGACCGCGATCGGCAGGAGCTGACGCTTCAGCGCGTAGTAGGGGTCGTAGGCTTCGGGCGTCGCCGCGAAGGCATCGGCCTTCGCCCAGGCGAGCATCAGCTCCGTGAGCTGGCGCCGGGCCTTCTCGTCGCCCCCGAGCGCCCGGCCCGACAGGACCATGACCGCCCAGGAGAAGTCCTCGGCCGAGTTGTCCGAGCCGTAGCCCTCGGTCGGCTGGAGCGCGCGGATCGGCGCGAGGCGCCGCCAGGCGGACTTGGCCGGGATCGCGAGGCATGCGGCGCGCACGGAGGCGAGTTCCCGCGTCTTCAACGCCGCCTGCCGGGAGGGCACGTCGAAGAGGCCGGTCCAGTTGTCCGCCCGGGCGGCGCCCGGCACAGAAAGAACCAGGCCGGCAAGAACGGCGATGGACGTCAGGCAGCGGCGCGCGTCAGCCATCGGAACGGCCTCCCAGAGTGACCTTGGCCTGGGGCGAGCCGCCGGGCGCGTTGCAGGAACGGGGCCTGCCGTCGGGGCCGGTCGGCACCGCCGGCGCCTTGGTGCGGGCCTTCAAAGGGGCGAAGCCCGGCAGCTCGCAGGCCTGCCCGTGATGGGCGTTCGCGGAGGGCTCGGGCTGGCAGGTGTTGTCGACGGCGACCGCGGCGTTCTCGCCGATCTGAAGGAGATACGAGGACAGGAGGCGCAGATCGCCGGAGAAGACCTGGTTGCGCTGGTCGTTGAAGGCGTTGCGGTCGAGCATGATGGTGGTGGCGCCGGCCGAGTTGATGCCGAGGCGGTTGGCGACGAAGCGGTTCTGCCCGAGGATGGTCGTGGCGACCGGCTCGAAGGGATCGAGCACGAAGTTGCGCAGGAGCCCTTCCGGCGAGGTGCGCAGGTCGGAGGCGTAGATGTCGGCGCCCGAGGCGGCGTTGTTCTCGACCGTGTTGTCGTAGAGCGCGACGGCCGCGCTGTTGCGCACCTTGATGCCGGCGCGGCGGTTGTCCTTGAGCATGTTGGACAGAGCGATGTTGCAGCCGCTCTCGTAGAAGGACAGGCCGTCGCCGCCGTTGTTCCGGGCCGTGTTGGCGTAGACGACGTTCCGGAGGCTCTGGCGGTCGAGCATGATGCCCGAGCCGTGGTTGTCGACCGACAGGTTGGCGAAGATGAAGCTGTCGTTGACCTCGCGCGAAACGATGATGCCGTGCTTCTTGAAGGTGCCGTAGGCGGTGTTGAGCGCGATCACCAGCCCGTGCGAGCGGTCGTGCGGGTCGATGCCGTAGACGACGTTGTCGCGGTACTCGTTGCCGACGACGAAGACGCCGTCCGCCTCGTAGCTGTAGTAGCCGTAGCGCAGGTTCTCGAACGAATTGTCGACGATGTCGCCCTTCGGGCTCGCCGGGCCGAAGCGGTAGAGGTCCTGCACCGCCGCGCCGCTCGACTGGGTGAGCCCGTAAGCTTTGCCGGAATCGTAGCCGAGCATGGCGAGGCGGCTGCCCGCGATGGCGAGGTGGCTGCCGCCCCAGGCCGTGATGAAAGGGCGGAAGTCCGCCTTGGTCTGGTCGGTCGCCGCGGCCGGGCGGTTCCCCGCCTCGTCCCAGCCGACAAAAGCGGTGTCCTGTACGACGAGGCTGCCGGCGACCGCCAGGAAGGCGCCGGTTGTCGCGCTGAAGCGGTATTGCGAGAACTCCTGGCCGGACATCACCAGGGAGGCGCCCGGCAGGACGACGACCGGCACGCGGACCATCAGGACGCCGCCCTCGGCCGAGAGCATGCCGAGGGACGCGGCGTCGGGCAGCTGGCGCATGAGCTGGCCGAAGCTCATGGTGCCGCTCTCGATCGCGATGTAGCGCGGCCAGGTGAGCTTCTGGGCGCGCTGCACCTCGTAGATCGCCTCGCGGCCCTTGGCCGTCAGCTTGAAGGCTTCCTGGCTGAAGGGGCTGAAGCCGAGAATGGCGATGCTCGCCTTGCCGCCGCC
>CANJKV010000334.1 GCA_947474855.1 Aurantimonadaceae bacterium
GAGGCGGCGGACTTCGCCGCCGAGCACGGTCTGGCTTTCTCGGCGGACCTGGATGCGGCCCTCGCCGACCCGGCCGTCGAGGCGGTGATCCTCGCGACGCCCCATGCGTTGCACGAGGCGCAGATCGAGGCGGCCGTCGCGGCCGGCAAGCACGTCTTCTGCGAGAAGCCGCTCGCCCTGACCAAGGCGGGCGCAGAGAAGGCGGTGCGACTTTGCCGGGAGGCCGGCCTCGTCCTCGGAATGGGCCACGAGCGGCGCTTCGAACCGCCGATCGCCGAGATCCTCGAGGCCGCGCGCGAGGACCGGCTCGGCCGCATCCTCCAGATCGAGGCCAACTTCAGCCACGACAAGTTCCTTGGGCTGCCGGTGGAGAACTGGCGCCTCAAGGCCGACCAGGCGCCGGCCGGCGGCATGACGGCGACGGGCATCCACCTCACCGACCTGTCGGTGAAGCTCATGGGGGCGGCGCGCGACGTGCGCGTCGCCTGCGAGAACCTCGCCTCCTCGATCCCGCAGGGAGACACGATGAGCGCGCATATCCGCTTCGCGCAGGGCGGTTCGGCCTATGTCTCGGCGACCCTCGCCACGCCCTTCGTGTCGCGCTTCGCCGTCTTCGGCACGAAGGGGTGGATAGAGGTGCGCGACAAGACGCATGTCGAGGCGCCGAGCGGCTGGGTCGTCACGCGCGCCTCGACTGGCACGCCGATCACCGTCGAGGAAGTCGGCGCGGCCGAGCCCGTGCGCGACAACCTGCGCGCCTTCGCCCAGGCGATCCGGGGCGAGGCCGACTACCCCATCACCGGCGAGGAGATGATCGCGAACATCGCGCTTCTCGAGGCCATCGTCCGCTCGGCCGGCAGCGGCGCGGTCGAGCCGGTTCACTGACGCCAGGACCGTAAGGGAGAGAGCCATGAAAGCCTTGATATTCGAAGCGCCCGAAAAACCCGTGATCGCGGACGTGGACGTGCCGTCCATCGCACCGACCGAGGTGCTGGTGAGGACGCGTGCCGTCGGCATCTGCCATTCGGACTACGAGCTGCTCGGCGGGCGCTACATCATCCCGATCTCCTATCCCGTCACGCCGGGGCACGAGTGGGCCGGCGAGATCGTGGAGGTCGGCCGCGACGTGAAGGGCTTCGCCGTCGGCGACCGGGTCGTCGGGGAGTGCGTGGTCCGCACGCCCGAGCGTCTCCACCACTTCGGCTTCTCGCTGAACGGGGCGGATCGCGAATACTTCAACGTCAATCCGGAATGGCTGCACAAGCTGCCCGACGCGGTCGACGACAAGAAGGCCTCGCTGATCGAGCCCTTCACCTGCGGCTTCTACGCCGTGCAGCGCTCGGGCGGGACGAACGCGAGCGAGACCGTGGTCGTGTCGGGCGGCGGAACGATCGGCCTCGTCTCGGCCGCGGCCGCCATCGGGATGCGCGCCCGCGTGATCGTCGTTGATCCCATCGCCAAGCGGCGCGAGGTGGCCTTGCGGCTCGGCGCCGACGCCGCGATCGATCCGTCCGACGGGGGCGCCGTGGAGAGGGTGATGGAGCTCACCGGCGGGCGCGGCGCCGACCTCGTCGTCGAGGCCTCCGGTCACGACGCCTCGCTCGCCAACGCCTTCGAGTTCGCGCGCGAGGAGGGGCGGGTGTCGATGGTCGGCATCAACATCGGCCGCAAGGTGCCGGTGAACCTCGGCCTCATCCAGATGAAGAACCTCGAGGTGAAGGGGTGCATCGGCTCGCCCGGCGTCTGGCCGGCCGCGATCCGCTTCCTGGAGCGCACGGGCATCGACCTGTCGCCGATCCAGACCCACGAGTTCGGGCTCGGCGATGCCGTCGAGGCCTTCCGCCTGGGCGCCGATCCTCAGGCCTGCATCAAGGTCACGCTGCTGGCGGCCTGACATCGATCCCCGAACGAAAACTGAGCGGGATCCTCCGTCCTCGCGGAGGTCCCGCCGAAGGAGACGACATGACCCACGCATCGAACCCGGCCGCCGGCGACGGCTACTTCACGGAGGCGAATTCCGCCGAGGTCGTGATCGCGCGTCACCGCGAAGCCGAGAACGAGCGGCTGAAGACCGTCATGGACAGCGCGGTGCGCCATCTCCACGCCTTCGTGAAGGAGGTCGAGCCGACCAATGCCGAGTGGATGCGCGTCATCGACTTCCTGACGGCGACCGGGCACGTCACCAACGACTGGCGGCAGGAGTGGATCCTCCTGTCGGACATCCTCGGGGTCTCGATGCTCGTTGACGCCATCGACAACCGCAAGCCGCGCGGCGCCACCGAAACGACCGTGCTCGGCCCCTTCCACGTGTCGAACGCGCCCCGCTACGAGAACGGCCAGGACATCTGCCTCGACGGCAAGGGCGAGAAGCTGCTCGTCACCGGACGCGTCGTCGACACCCAAGGGCGCCCGATCGCCGGCGCGATGCTCGACGTCTGGCAGGCGAACGACGAGGGCTTCTACGACGTCCAGCAGCAGGGCGTGCAGCCCGACATGAACCTGCGGGGCGTCTTCACCGCGGACGAGGCGGGCGCGTTCTGGTTCCGCTCCGTGAAGCCGCGCTTCTACCCGATCCCGGCCGACGGACCCGTGGGACAGCTCCTGGGTGCGCTCGGGCGCCATCCCTACCGCCCCGCGCACATCCACTTCATCGTCGCGGCCCCCGGCTTCGAGACGGTGACGACCCATCTCTTCACGCCCGATTGCCCGTATCTCCACACCGATGCCGTCTTCGGCGTCAAGGCGGACCTCATCGCCGACTTCCGCACCGTGGACGATCCCGCCAAGGCTGACGAACTCGGCTTCCCCAATCCGTTCACGCAGGTGGACTGGACCTTCGTCCTCGCTCGGCCGGCGGGCGAAGGACATGCGTGACTTCGTCTACAACGCCAATCCCGGCCGGGTCGTCTTCGGATCGGGCACGCTCTCGAGGCTCCCGGGGGAGGTCGAGAGGCTGAACCTGACGCGGGTGCTCGTCGTGGCGACGCCCGAGCAGGAGGCGGACGCCCACCGCATCGCCGGGATGATCGGCGCTCGAGCCGCAGCCGTCTTCGCCGGGGCGCGGATGCATACGCCGACCGAGGTCACGGCGAAGGCGATGGAGGTCGTCGCGGCCGAAAGGATCGATGGCCTCGTGGCGGTCGGAGGCGGCTCGACGACGGGGCTCGCCAAGGCCCTCGCCATGCGGACGGACCTGCCCCAAATCGTGGCTCCCACGACCTATGCGGGATCGGAGATGACGCCGATCCTCGGCGAGACCGAGAACGGGCGGAAAGTCACACGGTCCGACCCGCGGATCCTGCCGGAGGTCGTCATCTACGACGTCGACCTGACCCTGACCCTGCCCGTGGCCATGTCGGTGACGAGCGGCATGAACGCCGTCGCCCATGCGGTCGAGGCTCTCTACGCTCGTGAAGCGAACCCGATCGTTTCCATGATGGCGGAGCGCGCGATCGCCGCGCTCGCCGCCGCGCTCCCGGCCATCCATGCGCGGCCGGACGATCGCGAAGCGCGTTCCAAGGCACTCTTCGGCGCCTGGCTCTGTGGTGTCTGCCTCGGCAGCGTCGGCATGGCGCTGCACCACAAGATCTGCCACACGCTCGGCGGCACCTACAACTTGCCGCATGCCGAAACGCACACGGCCGTACTGCCGCACGCCATCGCCTACAATGCAGCCCACGCGCCGGATGCGATGGAAGCCTTGAAACGCGCTCTCTCCACGCAGGATCCGGCGGGAGCCGCGTTCGACCTGGCGCAAGGGCTCGGGGCGACGATGGCACTGGAGCGCCTCGGCTTGCCGGAGAGGGCCATGGACGAGGTTCCCGACCTCGTTCTCGCAAGTCCCTACTGGAATCCCGCTCCCCTCGAGCGGGAGCCGCTTCGCAGACTCGTGTCGGCCGCACACGCCGGGCGCCATCCGGCTACGACGCCGAAGAGCTGAGCGCTCATCCATGCCGAACATCAAGATATTCGTCGATGAGACCCTTTTTCCCGATCGACGGGAGCCCCTGATCGGTGCTCTCGAATCCGTCCGGTCGATGCTCTGCCGCGAACTGCGGGTGGAGACGGCGGCATGCCAGTTCGCGGTCGTGCCGGTGATCGCGATGGCCGATCTGCCGCGGGTGAACGTCGAGTTGCAGATCCTTTCCAGGCCCGAGCGAACCAGGGAAGTGCTCCTCGGCGTCTGCGGCCAACTCCGCGACATGCTGGAAGGCGCGACACAAGCCAGCGTGGCCGTGCGAGCGAGCGCGCTCCAGGCGGAAAGCTACGTCGTTCTGAGATGATCGAGGCGCGCACGCGGCGTCCGGTCGCGCCGGACGGCGTCGGAAAGGTCGGACGTGATGTCGACAAGGACCAGACCCGACCGTCGTGGCTCGCCGTTCGACGTGCCTTACGCATCAAGCTGTAGATGCGTCGGGATCCAGTTCCACGGCAACGGCCGCCCACTCCCGATCCTGCGCACGAGCACTCGGCGAAAGATCTATCGCATCCTGGATCAACGTCGCGATGCGGAGGTGGGAGTCGCTGTATCGGCCATGATGAAGTTCCGGTCTTGAGATCGGTGTGCATGGCGCGTACTGCTGCGGCGCAGCATCCAATTCGGACAAATCTTCTGATGATCGGCATTTCGTCCTGAAATAAGCTCAGGACCTAACAAATAAGCCACGGCAATTGGGAGGAGTTTGCATTGGGATTCAAGCTGAACGGCGGCGTGAGTAGGCGCCGCTTCCTCAAGGCGTCCGCGGCCATGTCGTTGACGCTCGCCGCGCCTGCGATCCTCACCCGCACCGCGCGGGGATC
>CANJKV010000335.1 GCA_947474855.1 Aurantimonadaceae bacterium
ACCATGTCGGCGGTGATCTTCTGCCCGAGGAACTGGCGGGTGATCTGCGCGAGCTTCACCGTGACGTAGTCGGCTCCGCGCACCTGGTGGATCTGCTTCCAGAGCTCGCCCGTGTCGGTGTTGTCCGTGCCGATGAAGACGAAGCCGCCATCGGCGACCGCGCCGTCGACGTTGACCTCGCCCTTGGCGACGATCGACACCTCGGCATCGAGTATCTGCTGGCCTTCGGTCGAGCCGTCGCCGAGGGAGAATGGGATCTTCCGCGACAGGCCGGCCAGCCCGTAGAGCGGCCGGTTGGCGATCGGGTCGAAGGGCTTGCCCTCGTTCTCGTTGTCCACGCGAGCGAAGAGGCCGAGAACGCGCGGGCCCATCGGGCGCGTGACGAGGGTCGAACCCTCGAAGACGCGGGCCGCGATGCCGATCGGCATGAGGCGCTGCGAGGACATGGTCTCGCGCGCGGCGATGGCGTTCGCCGCCGAGGTGTCGTCGACGTCGACCGCGGAGACGGCAAGGAGCGTCTCGCAGGCCTGCGCCAGCGCCACCACGACGGGGTTCGCCGTGTTCGCGTCGGGACGCCAGGACGTGCGACCCGCCCAGATGAGGCGCGGCGTGGCGTTCACCTCCGAGGGGATCGACGCGACGTTCGCGAGCCCGGCAACGATGTTGGCGCTCGTCTCCTCGAGCTTCGTCTGCGGCGTGGCGCTCGTGCCTTCCGCCACGCGGTAGACTGTGACGTCAGCGCCGCGGTTGAAGCCGGAGAGCTGAGCATTGATGCCGCGCACGGCGTCGGCGAGCGGGCCGGTGCCGAGCTTCGAGACGAAGGCGGCATCCGAGGACGAGCCGCGCTTCGCCACGCCGATCGGAAACGCGGTCGCGTCGGCATCCGCCGAGGTCTCGACCAGCAGCATCTTGGAGAAGTCGGCGCCCAAAATGGGCACGGGCTCGGTGGCCGGCCGGGAGAACTGGTAGCCGAAGATAGGTGCACTCACGGGGCGCTCCATGGGTTCGCGCCTTGCCGAAGGGCGGAGACGGCAAAGAAAAAGGCCCAGTGGGTGCCGGGCCTACGAGGTGGGGTCAGAGCTGAAGTCGGAGGGTCAGGTCAGCGCTTGTCGCGCCTGCCCTGTCGGTAGAAGGGGCCGCCGAAGAACCGGACCCCGAGCCACATGACGCCGGCGACGGCCGTCGAGGCAGCGGCGCCGACGATCGCGAGCGCCGGATGCGCGGCGGCCCACTCCGGCAGGCTCGCCGCGACGTCGTGGAAGAGCTGCGCGTCGGCGGCGGCTCGGCCGGTCTGCGCGCCGTAGGCGGCATCGTGCGCAGCGCAGGCCGCTGCCCACCAGCCTTCGATCCAGCCGGTACATCGGTCGACGATCGTCACGCCGGCAGGCCCTTAGCGATCGTCTCGCGCCGCACCGCCGTCAGGATCCCGGCGCCGACCAGAAGGTCCAGGCCGGCAAGGTTGCGCGGATCGGCGAGGTCGACCGTCGACAGGTGCGGGTCCTTCAGGCGATCGAAGAACACGCCGACGACGCGGCGGATCGTCTTCGTCTGCGGGTCCGTCTCGGCCTCGGCTCCCGCGGCGAAGTCGACGATCGCGACTTCCTCGAAGGCCGAGAAGCTGTTGCGGAACTCCGCGGGCGTCAGGAAGAGGCGACGCTCGGTTTCGGCCGCCGGAGGGACGCTCGGCTCCTCCGGTTCGTCGGGGTTCGCGAAGGACCCGTCATACTTTGCGCCCTGGCGCGTGCCTTCCGGAGCCTCGATCCACGTCCATTCGGGATCGAAAAGCGCCTGCGGGTTCTCGCCCCAGGTGAAGGTCTCGGCAACGCGGCCGTTCTCGATGCGAGCCCAGAGCTTCACAGCGTCACCTCATCCCAGAAAATTTGAACGTAGCCGTTGCCTCCGGCGCCACCTCGGCCGCCGGCCGTGGATCCAACGCCACCACCCCCGCCGCCATTGCCTGATCTGGGCGCGGCGAGCCCGCCGGCGCTCCATCCAGTGCCTCCGCCAAGAGCGGATACCCCACCATAGGTGCCGTTAGAATCTCCGGCGCCGCCGCCAGCCCCAGGACCAGCATTACCGCCAGGGCTGCTTGTCCCGCTGGTTGCGCCCGATCCGCCAGCGCTATCCACGCTTGCCAAGTCCCAGAACGGTTGTGCTTCGCCGTCCGTCCCCTCGTACGGCTGATACCCGTTGCCTTGGCCTCGGAACCCAGCTTTGGAGACCAGACCTCGGCCGCCCTTGTAGCCTGTCGGCGCTGCGGTGTGGGTTCCATCACCGCCTACGTGAGTGCCCGAGCTGGCGGAAATGTTCGCGACAGGTTCGGCCCACCCTTTCCCGCCATACTCGCGGTTTGTGCTTGCTGCCCGCCCCGGACCGAAGGGCGACCCAGAGGACGGCGACCCAACCCCTCCGAGAGAGCTTGCCGCACCGGGATTAGACCGATCCCACGGACCTGTAATCGCGCCAGGATTACTTACCGGGTTAACTCCGTCGTTATAGCCGCCGCCCGTTGCACCAGCGATGGTGAGTGCTGTACCGCCGACAGGCGTTCCGGAAATCGAGGTAGCCGTTCCATCTCCTGCGCGAGTGCCAACGCCCTGGTTGTTGGGTATACCGTGGCCTCCGGTGCCGACAACGATCGTAAGCGTCTGACCGGTCGTGACGTTTAGTTCTTTCTCGCCGTACCCACCCGAAGCGCCTGGGAGATAATAGGCAGCACCGGCGGCGGCGCCGATCGCCTGGATCTTGATGCGGCCGTCCTTCTTCGCGGTCCAAGTGTAGGTTCCGGGCGTCTGATAGACGTCCCGGCGCCAGTAGCCGTTTGATCCGGGGCCGTTGGAGGTTGCAGGCTTGCCGCTCGGAGCGGCGGCGGGTGCAGTGCGACCCATTACGAAGTCTCCTCAAGGCCCCAGACCTGAACCGCCGCGGAATTGGCGATGTCCGTCTGAGCGAAAATCTTGAACCCCGCCGGGGCGACGATGCCGGTGCGCTCAAGCGCGCCGCCGAGCGGGATCGGCGCATTGAACTCGATCCAATCGTCATCCGCGGGCGCAGCGCCCGCGGTAACGGCGAGCTTGATCTTGTGCGCCAGGAGCGCGGCGACGTTGATCGCGAGCACACCATGCCGCCCGTCGCCGACCGTGTGGATCGCGACGGCAGCGGTGCCGGTCAGCTTGACGCGCTTGCAGACGGCGAAGACGGCCATCACAGCCCCCCGAGGTAGAGCGACGCGGCGGTGATCCGGCGCTGTGTGCTGAATAGGCCGGCGATGGCCGCAAGCGCCGCCTGGACGGTGTTGCCGGCGACGCCATCGATCGGCACGATCTGGATGCGCGAGGCGAAGATGCCGCCCGCCTGGATGGCCTCGTACTCGTCCTTCAGGACGCTGAACTCGCCCCGCACTTCGGCGAGGCCGGCGCGGCCGTTGGCGATCTCCTCGGCGAGCGTCGCGACCACCGTCTCGGCCGAGAGCTTCATCACCTCGTCTATGGCGAGCTGCGCGTCGAGCTTCAGCGCTTCCATGACCGCGAGGCGGTCGTGGACGTCGCCGAAGATCGCGTTCATCAGCTCCGGCGAAAGCTCGTGCTCCGCCGTGACGTGGTAGCGGTTAGAGGCGCTTGGCGGCGTCAACAGCATCGCGGCCGTTCTCCTCCACCAAGCGGTTTAGAAAGCCGCCGCGCATCTTATGTTCGTCCCGCGGCAGGAAGGGGATGCCGGCGACCGTGATCGGCCGCGTCAGCGTCACGTTGTAGGTCGCATCGTCGTCGAACTTGGCCATGGGGCTCCTCAGAGGGCGTAAACGGCGGCGTTCTGGATGAAGGGGATCTTCACCTTGTTGCTCGTGGTCATGTCGAAGCGCAGCTTCGCCGTGGTCACCGGAGCGCCAAGAGTGAAGGTGGCCAGATACCGGCGCCGCGTCGGCTTGTCGGGATCAGGCGTCATGGTAATGACGTCGGCCGTGAGCGTCGCGCCACCGACCTTGAGCTTCGGCACGGCCGCATTCACGTCCCCGTCGAAAGCGTCGACCACCACGTCGGTCTGGATCTTCGAGGTGGAGACGCCGAACGGGATCGGATCGGAGACGGCGTGCATCTCGCTCCGCGGCCGCGACGTCGTCCAGGACGCCACGTTGTCGATCTCGATCATCGGCCCGAGGTCGGGCGTAGCGATCATCACGAGGCGCAGCTCGCACGAGATCGGCAGTCCGACGAGCGGATTGTCGGCTCCGTAGATCTTCAGCGGGAACCAGGTATCCGAGTTGCTCGGCATGATCTCCCATTCAAGCCCGGTGCCCGCCGGCGCCCAGGACGAGTAGAGGAGGTCGAACTGCGTCATGCCGCCGTCGAGCGTCATGGCGTTGAAGTCGACCACGGTGCGAACGTTGATGAAGTGCGCCGCCACGACCTCGAAGGCGAAGTCGTCGAGAAGGTCGCCCTGCGCGAAGCCGCCGTCCGTGCCGTAGAACAGCGTGCCGCCCTGGAACTTGTTGTTCCCCGTGGTCGCCAGCGCGTGGTTGCCGGTGGTAACGGTGTACCAGGCAAAGCGCCGGCCGGGCTCCAGGAAGGCGAGCGGCAGCTCGAAGCGGTTCTTGCCGAGGACGATGTCCTCGTACTTCAGCGTCGTGCTCGCCAGCACCTTGTCGAAGCGCGGCGCCGCGCCGTCCGTCGTCTCGCACAGGAACAGGTGGATGTCGCCGTCCGTGCCCTTGCGGGTGCAGAACAGGTTGATGGCGGTGACCACCATCGGCTGGGC